>JALYIL010000028.1 GCA_030775825.1 Actinomycetota bacterium | reverse complement strand
GGGGAGACAGCGAATCGCAGCCTGCTGAGCACCCAACTACGGTACGTCACCCGTTTAAGGCGCCAGGTCGGTACCTTCGATCGTGAATCCGAACGAGCCGGAATTCGCCGCCCGCGACGACCCGCGGCGACCTCGATGACTATCGCGCCGCGACGAGCTTCCCTGCGACCCGGAGACTCCGGCCCGGGCGCGGGCTTGGGCGCGGGCGTGCGTGCGCGACGCCCTGCGGGAGACTTTCCGCCCCAATGCTGCTCGATGACGCCGCGCTCGTGGAAGGACCTGGCCGGGGCTGCCGCGGTGTTCGACCGGTTTCTCCCCTGATCCAATTCGAGGGCCAGCCGGGCATAGGCCTCGCGATTCGCAAGGAGGTGTTGCGACTGCGCAGCGCGACCGCCACTAACATGACGCGCGGCATGACCGCGCAGCTTGACGCCACCAGCCGTGCGGAACTGCTGGCGATCCGGGTCCGGATCGGCGTTGAACCGACCCGCGCCCGGCTGGAGGTGCACCGGTGAACTACGGCATCGAAGACAAGCTGGCGGTCGTCGGCGGCGCGACGTCCGGGCTTGGCCTGGCCAGCGCCCACGCACTGGCCGCGGAGGGCTGCCGGCTGCTGCTCTGGTCACGCGACGAGCAACGGCTCGATTCCACCGCCCAGCAACTGGCACAACGCCACGGCTGCCAGGTCGCGACCGTGGCCGCGGATGCGGGCGACCCCCACGCGGCGGCCGCCGTGGCCGCAGCCGCCCACACAGCGGGGGGCGCCGACATCCTGGTGCTCAACGCCGGCGGACCACCCTCCGTCGACCCGAGTGCCACTACTCCCCAGCAGTGGCGAGAGTCGCTGCAGCTACTGGCAATCACGCCGATCGAGCTCGCGACATTGCTGTTGCCGGCTATGCGCGAGCGCGGCTTCGGACGCGTCGTGGCGATCCTGTCCTCCGGCGTGAAGGAGCCCATCGGAAACCTCGCCTACTCCAACTCCGGCCGCGCTGCACTGATGGCGTGGCTGAAGACGGTCTCTGCGCCCATCGCCGCGGACGGCGTCACCGCCAACGGCATCATGCCCGGTCGGATCGACACGCCCCGGGTGGCCTCCCTGGACCAGGGACAGGCCAGCCGCGAGGGCACAGACCTCGCGAGCGTGCGGGAGCGCTCCGAAGCGGCGATCCCGCTGCGGCGCTATGGGCATCCCGGCGAGTTCGCGGCACTCGTCGCGTTCCTCGCCTCATCCCAGGCGTCCTACGTCACGGGCCACCTGCACGCGGTCGATGGCGGCATGTTGCACGGCTGGTAAGCGGGAATACCTCGGGCGGATCAGTGCTGCCGAACAGCGCGCGACAAGTCCTATTAACACGGCTCGATATGCGGCCACTTTGACATACGGCAAGGTGACCGAATTGCCGTTATTCTGACGGTCGATCAATGTAGAACCCAGACGTTCGCAGAACCCTTTACGCGTGATCACGCGCACGGGTACTTTGTTGACGACACGTGGGCGGGTGGGAGCTAGTGGCAAACCTCTACGGCTTTTGGTGCGGCGTGTATTCGCCGACAAGTGGCGATCTGTTTCAACGGAGATACCTATCAGAGGCGGCAAACCGTTCGCGATGAACGTCGATAGCAGCCACTCGGACTTCTCGCCAAAGGGACGGCCGGAAACTCCTGCAGCCCTGATCCGGTTGCTGCCGCCGAAACGCACGACGCTCGCCACCGAAAGCCACGACGCTCGCCACCGAAAGGGAGGGACCATGCATACCGTCATCCATATCCTGGGTCTCGACAATCCGTCCGGGTATTGGTACCTGTGGTGGTCCGGCGTCGGTGCGAACCTGCAGGAGTTGGCCCTTTTCGGCGTTGTGATCACGGTTTACCGGCGCCACAAGTGCCATGCCCATCGCTGCTGGCGCCTGGCCAAGCACACCGTCGACGGGACTCCCTACGTCACCTGCAAAACGCATCACCCGTTGACGGCGCCCGGCCGGGTCACCGCGCAAGACATCGCCGACGCTCACCTGGCCGCACAAGCGGGACACGCGGAACCGGCGGGACGCCACTGAACAACCCGGGCGCCTGACCGCGGTCTCGGGCGGTCGGCTGGCGGCGAGCTCGCACCCGCTCGGGCTTAGCTCTTCTTGGTACCGGCGTCGTCGCTGCTCGAGTCGTCGTCGCTGCTCGAGTCGTCGTCAAAGTCGCTGTCACTGTCGCTCGAGTCGTCGGGAGGCTTCGTGATCACCGTGACGCTGTCGTCCATGTGCACCGACATCCAGTTGCCCGATCCATACGTGGCAATGAGCTGCGGCTTTGCCGAGAGGATGTCCAGATTCCCGTTGTCGTTGACGAACTTGACACCGTCCTCGTAGATCTCACGCGTAGACGGGGCACCGTACTCGTCGCGCGCAGTCACGACCGTGATCGACATGGCGCGATGCTACATCCGGGCCGCCCGGTTTGGGGAAGCCCGGAGCTGGTCCGTGGGCCCACGCGGCCGTGCCTCCGGGCGACCTGCGCAGATCTTGTCCGGCCCCATGCCTACGCCTACCATGCCTGGCATCCGCGATTACAACTTGACGGGCGCCGGCCCACCAGGTTCGGGTCGACAGGCAAGGCGGCGAGATGCGTGCATTGCTTGGCCAGCTGGCTGCGGCGGTCATCGAGCGCGCGGCCGAGCGTCGGGGCTCGTTTTCCGAGGATGCAGCCGCGACGCTGAAGTCCGTCGTCGACACGCTGCAATCTGACTACCCCGACTTCGCCGAGGCTGCTGCGCTGGATCGCGAAGACGGGAGCAGGCTGGCCCGGATCGCGAACGTGTTCGGGCTGGACGAACCGAGCATCCGATTGCTCGTCGCCGCCCTCGCGCCCGAACTCGACGCCACGTTCGGCATCGCCTACGACACCCTGGGAGGGCGGCCCGTCAACGGCTGGCTGAGCGTCGGGCTCGGGTTGGAGCTGTGCGCCATACCCTCTGCGGGCCCCGACGCGTTCGCCTATCTCGATCCCGCGGCGCCCCTGCGCAGCGCCAACCTGCTCGAGGTCGTCGGCGAGTCGACGTGGCCCCGCCGCGCGCTGCGGGTGCCTGATCGGGTCGTCTCCTACGTCGCCGGTGTCGACATTCCCGACCCGTCGGTTGCCGCCGCCGCGATCGAGGCGCTGCCGTTCTCCTGTGCCGACTCGAGCCTGATCGCCCGAGCACTGGAGAGGACCGGGGCGCTGCTGTGGGTGCGCAGCCCCCGCGGGGCTGCCGGGGCCTCAGTGGCGGTCGCGGCATTCGCCGAAACGGGGTTGCGCTGTCTGGTTCTCGACCTGCATCGCGCGCCTCACCCGGCCGCGCTCACCGCGCTGGTTGCCGCCGGCGTCCGCGAGGCCGCGCTCGCCGGAGCCGGTCTGGTCATCACCGGTGGCGAGGTTTTCGCCGGCGAGGGCGGGTTGTCCGACGATCATCGGGGCGCCCTCCGAGCCCTGGAACAGGCCCGAATCCCGGTGGTCGGCGTCGGAACGTGCGGATGGAACCCCGGCTGGCTGCGCTCGATCGCGCTGTCTTTCGACGCGCCGGTGCTGAGCAAGGCCGACCGCGCCGCGATGTGGAGCCAGGCGCTCGAGGGCGCGCCTGACCTCGAACCAGGTCAACCTGCCTTGTCCGCCTTGCGCCTCACGCCGGACGAGGTCCTCAACGCAGCGCGATACGCCGCCCGGCTCGCGTCGTTGCGCGAGGAACCGGTCAACGCTGCGACCGCGCGCGCGGCCGTGCGTGCCTTGAGCCGGACCAGCGCACCATCGGTGGCGAGTTCCGCTTTCTCCGAGCCCGCCACTTTCGACGACCTGGTGCTGCCCGATCGGGTCATGTCCGAGCTGAAGCGGCTGGTGAGGTGGGCCGCGCACCGCGACGAGGTGCTCGCCCGCGGGCCGGTCCACGGCAAGGGCGATCAGGGCGACGGCATCAGCGCACTGTTCACCGGCGGCCCCGGAACGGGCAAGACGCTCTCGGCGCACGTGATCGCCGGCGAGTTGGGCCTGGAGCTGCTCCAAGTCGAGTTGCCCTCGATCGTCGACAAATACATCGGCGAAACCGAGAAGAACTTGGAGCGGGTGTTCCACGAGGCCGAGCAACGCAACGTCGTGCTGTTCTTCGATGAGGCCGACGCGCTGTTCGGAAGTCGCTCGGAGGTCAAGGACGCCCGCGACCGCTACGCGAATCAAGAGGTCGCCTACTTGCTCCAGCGCATGGAGCACTTCAGCGGGATAACCCTGCTGGCCACCAACCTGCGGGGCAACCTCGACAAGGCCTTTTCGCGCCGGATGCATTTCATCATCCATTTCCCCGACCCGGACGAGAACACCCGCCGCCAGCTGTGGACCCAGCTGCTGGGCAACGCCGGGGTCCTCGATGACCGTGACCCGGTCGACATCGACGTGCTCTCGACCTCCGGGGATCTCAATGGGGGAGACATCCGCAACGTGGTTCTGGCAGCGACCTACGACGCGGCCTCGGAGGGATCGCTCACCGGCATGCGGCACGTGCTCGCCGCGAAGGAGCGCGAGTTCCGCAAGCTCGGCCGCCGCCCCTCGACGACGTGATCCTCGAGGGGCGCTCAGGCTCCTATCCAACCGGATGAAGTGCGCCTAAGCTACGGGTGATCCACACCAGCGATCCGGTGCAGCGCGCTACGGCGTGACGTCCAGGAGGTCACCGTGGCCGGGTACGCGCGGGCCCTGCTCGCGGCAGAGAACGCGGCCTTGAAGCCCGAGGCCGCGCAGCCGCAACCGATGGATATGACGGCCGGGCCGGTCACCGCGGTCCCGGGCCTCGCGTTCGGTGAGGCCCGAGCCGCTCGATTGACCGTCGGCAGCGCGTTCGACCCACTCGAGGCAGACGCGGACAGACTGGCCGATCAGGCGCTGCGCCGAGTCGCAGGCGACGACGGCGAGGGCGACGGCGATGCACATGTGGTCAGCCGGTCTTCCTCCGCGGCGCCGACGGGTCCGATCGGCCTGGAGGGCGGTGCGCTCGACCCGGCCACCGAGGAGCAGATCACCAGCCGGATCGGCAGCGGCGCCAAGCTGCCGCAGGCTGTGCGCGGGGACATGGAGAGCGCCTTTGGCCGCTCGTTCGGCAACGTCGGGATCCACACCGATTCGCACGCCGCCACCCTCAACCGGCGCATGTCCTCCACCGCGTTCACCGTCGGCACTGACATCTTCTTCTCCGCCGGCTCGTACCAGCCAGAGCATGCCGGCGGCCGCCGGCTGCTGGCGCACGAGTTGGCTCACGTCGCACAGCAGGCGGGCTCGGCTCGCCGTCAGGTGAGCCGGGCGGTCGGCTTTGAGTTCGAGACCAACGTGGTGGCCCACCAGATCGACGATCCGGAGAAAGCAACGACCAAGCCGCTGCCGAAGATGTACGTGATCAAGTCCTACGCCGAGGGCTTCCGGATGGAAGCGGACGAGAACACGACGTGGGGTTCGACGATCGAGTTCGTGGTGGATCCGCCTGTCGAGGAGGGCAATCGCGAACAGCTGGTCGCGATCATGAAAAAGATGACCGAGGTCGCGGCAGCTCTCACGAGCGCCAACGAGTCGAAGAACGTTGCGGCGCCGACGGTTCAACTCTCCGAGATCCCCGGCGCCGGCGTCAGCGACGCCAACGTCCTGGTGTCCCCACGCAAGAGCGTGCAGGCCAACCCTCAGGTGACCGGCGGGATCGCCTTCGACAAGGTCATCGATCTGATGACCGAGATGGGATCGAGCGGCAAGACGAACCATCTCGGCAAAAAGGACAAGGAGGCCGCCGGCGAACTCGACACCGTCTCGACGTCGGCGGGAGACATGGCAAGACGCGCCAAGGAGGCACGCCCCCCGTTCGGGCTGAGGACCAAGAGCAAGCAACTCGAGGGACTCGGGGCGCTGCTCGCCTCCTACGTGCGGTTCGGCGCGGCCGGTCCGGGCAAGCCACCGCTGAACTACGCCAAGCTGATCTCGGGCGCCCTGCTCCTGCGCACCGATTTCGGCTCGGTGTTCAAGAAGCTTCCCGACGACGAGAAGAGCCTGCTGGCGCTCGCGCCGAAGGTCTTCGTCCAGTGGGTCCTCCAGGTCGCCGGAGTTACCACCGGCGCGGACGTGCCGGTGTTCGAACGGGGCGTCTACGCCAAGAACGCCCCCCGCAAGGGTGAGGGCGCGGACACGACACTCAGCGACGCCGAGGAGGTCACGATTACCCGTCGAGCCTGGCTGACCGAGATCACGGCGGGCATCGACAAGCTCTCGAGCAAGCAGTTCCCGCAATACAAGGCCAACCTCGAAGGGCTCGGCGGCATCGGTAACAAGTTCGACGCGGTCGGACCGGAGGTATCCTCCGGCGGTGGGCGCAGTGGTGTGGTGATGGAATTCCGGCGGATGAGAGGCAATGTGGAGCACGAGAAGTGGAATCTCCTCGCGTTGGGGATCTTTGACTACCTTTCCGGCGTAAACGCTCGGGCTTGATCATTTATGTTCATTCGAGTCGTTGACGAGGGTCTGGAGCGCCTGTTGCGCGCCGCTGTACCTCTGCCCGAGGAATTGGGCGATGTGAGTTTCGAGACGCCGAATAGCGGCTGGGCGGCGAAACTTTCCCGGATCACCATAAATCTGTATCTTTACGACGTAAACCGCAGCAGCCACCCGAACAGGGCCGCCGTGCGCCGGGTTGACCAGAACGGCAAGGGAGAGCGCCGACCGCCTCAACCCATGGTCGAGCTGAACTACCTCATCAGCGCGTGGGCGGGGAGTCCGCGCGATGAGCACCAGCTGCTCGGCGACGTCATCAGCCGCATTGCCGCGGTCGATACCCTGCCGCCGGAACACCTCTCCACCCCCCTGGCCTCCTCGGTCCACCTCGCCTTCGCCGAAGACGATCGGCACAAGGCGCGCGACGTGTGGAACGGGGCGGGCGGGACGCTGAAGGCCTCATTTCCCCTGCAGGTGACGGTCGCTGCCGACTCGTTCGACTGGGCAGACGAGCCGACGGCGGTGCGGAGGATCGAAAGTATGGCCGCCGCCCGGGAAAGCGGGTCTCGGGCGTAGCCGTTGGGATGGACATTTGCCCGGAAATCAACGATCATGAGTGTTCTGACGTCACGTCCGCCTCACAAATGTCGCGGGCAGGTTGGCGCAACGCTTGCAACGCACGATTTTCGGGGAATCAAATGTGCAATCGCGACAGGCTGTGCTGCCTCGATGAGGTGAGCGGGTCAGGCGTTTGCGTATTGCGGAGTCGATGCGTGATCGGTCGATAATGCGCGTCAGCTCAGATACGCGACTGCTCGAGGTCGACCCCGGTAATACGGCGGCCGTGGTGGTAGAGGTCGTCAACACCAGCGAGGTAATCGACGGCGTCACCGCACAGGTCATCGGGATGTCCGACCAGCTCGTCACGTCCCACCCAGCGCTGCTGCCGCTGTTTCCCGACGCCATGGGCCAGATGACGCTGGCGCTGGCGGTTCCCTCGTCGCATCCTGCTGGCCGGCATCCCTTGACCGTCGAGCTGATCTCGCACGGTGCCAGAGCGCCGTCGCAATTCGTCGACGTCGACCTGAACGTCTCGGCCCGCCCGGCGATGCGCTTGAACTCCCGGCCCCGGGTTATTCGTGCTCGCCGCGCGGCGCGCTTCATTCTCGAGATCGCCAACGAGGGCAATATCCCCCTCGACGTCAACCTCAGTGCGGTCGACCCGGAACGCTCCACCCAGGCCATCTTCATACCGCAGCAGCTGCGGATAGAGCCTGGGACACTCGCTCCGGTCATCCTGAACGTGCGTGGCCCCCGGATGTTCACCGGGGCCGAGATAGACCGCACAGTCGTGGTGGAAGCCAGCGCGCGCCCCGTCCAGCTGCTGCTGGATCCAGAGGTCGAGCCGGAAGTACTCGTCGTCCGCGAGACGACGGTCCAGCTGCGCCAACGACCTCTGCTCAGCCGCGGCCTGCTGACGGTACTGATCCTGTTGTGCATCGTCGGGCTGTGGGCGGCCGCGTTCCTGCTCGGGTTGGGCAAGGTGTTCGGCGGCGATCCCATGACCAAGGCGGCGCCCGCGTCGTTCTTCGCAGCAAGTACCGCCGCAGGCGGCGGTGCGGCTAGCGGTGCGGCTGGCGGTGCGTCCGGCGCAGGTGGCAGCGCCGCCGGCTCGCGGTCCGACGGTGGGAGCGGCGCAGCGCCGGCAGGCGCTCTGGCCAAGAGTGGGCAGCTTCCTCCGGGCGTCGGAGGCGAGATAGTCGGCAAGGTCATCGCCGCCAACGACCAACAACCGGTAGGGCGCATCCTCGTGCAGGCGTGGCGCGTTAGCTCCAGCGGCCCGGTGGTAGTCAGCTCTGCCGCCACCCAAGCAGACGGTACGTACACCCTGGCCGGGCTGTTCCCCACCGATTACTACATCGCCTTCAGCGCCGCGGGCTACGTCACGCAGTGGTACCCCAATGCCCCGACCCAGACTGCGGGCCAGATCGTCAGCGCGGTCGCCCAAGGCAGCACAACCGGGATCAATGCCACTATCGTCGGTAACCCGGCCACCATCGCCGGAAAGGTGAACCCGGGCGACACGCTGACCCCTCCGGTAACCACGGTGACGGCGCGCCCGCTGACGGGGGCGAACACAGCGACCGCCGCCGCCGTGGCCACGACGGACGCGACCGGTTCCTACCTGCTGAACAAGCTTCCCGCGCCCGGAAGCTACGAACTGACGTTCACGACGCCGGGCTACCAAGCGAGCACCGTGGTGGACACCGTGGCCGGCGGCGACCAGCGGCTCGAACCAACGGTGATCCTCGGCGCAAGCCAGGGCCAGATCACCGGCACCGTGCTCGACGGGACGAGCCCGCTCGGCGGCGCGACCGTGAGCACAACGGTGGGCGGCCAGGCGCTGACCGTGATCACCCCGACGACCGGTCAGGTCGGCGCCTTCGTGCTCGGTAACCTGCCGACCCCGGCGACCTACGTGGTCACCTTCACCGCCCCGGGGCACGGCAGCACGACCACGATCGTCGACCTCACCGCCGGGCAGAGCCGAGCGGGGCTCAACATCATCCTCACCGGCGGTACGGGGAGCGTGACCGGGAAGGTTGTCGGCCCCGGCGGAAACGGCTTGGGCGGGGTGACGGTGAGCGTCGGCGGGACGGCGGGGGCGTCCGGGGGCAACGCGCCGATCGGCACGACGACCTTGACCGCGGGAAGTATTGGAAGCTTTGCCATCAACGGCCTGAACGTGCCCGGCTCCTACACCTTGACGTTCACGCTCGCCGGCTACAGCTCGGCAAGCGTGCCGATATCGCTGACGCAGAACGGGGGCGCGCCGAGCGTGACGGTGCGCCTGGAAAGCCAGCTCGGGAGCATAGCCGGGAGGGTGACCACGGGCCCGGCCACCCAGCCGTCGGCCTATCCGGGTGCGACGGTCACTGCCACGAATGGCCAGCGGTCCTGGACGAGCACGTCGAACACCGTCGGGGGCGGCTATGTGATCGCCGATCTCAGTCCCGGCAGCTACAGCGTGACCGTGACGGCGGCCGGACACACCCAGCAAACCGCGCTCGTCACCGTCGTCGCGGGCAAGACCGTCAACCAGCCCCTGCACCTGGGGCCGTGAGATGAGAGTCGAAGTAACCCCTCGCATCGCCTCCGTCTCACCAGGCGTGCAACAGCCGATCTCCATCACGATCACGAATACCAGCACCGTGATCGGAGGGTATGTCGTCCGAGTCCTCGGAGCCGATCCCGGCTGGATCGAGTTGGACGGCGATCAGATCTCCCTGTTCCCCGACGAGACGCGGGTGCTGGTCGCCACCATCACGCCTCCCCGGGGCATTCCGGCCGGAAACCGGCGGATCGCCATCCAGGTGCGTGAGCTGACCCCGCCGCACGCCAGCACGATCGCCGAACTCGACCTGACCGTGCCCGCCTCGCACGACGTGCAGCTTCGCGTCGACCCGCTGGCAGTCACGGCCGGCAAGCAGGCGGCCTTCAGCCTGCTGGTCGAGAACACAGGCAACACGCCGCTTGTGGGGCGCCTGGACGCCGATGACCCCGAAGGCAAGGTGGGGTTCAGCTTCCTGCCCGAACGATTGGCGCTCGCGCCGGGCGAGCACTCCGTCGTCGATATGCGCGCGCGGGCGCGGCGCCACTTCACCGGCTCGCCGACGGTGCGCATGCTCGCGATCTACCTCGACCAGCAACCGGCCGATTCGTTCTTCGCCATGGACGCCGAGCTCCCGCCCCCGGCACGCGATGAGCGCGAAGCGCTGGCCAACGCAACCTTCATCCAGCGATCGGTGCTCTCGCGTGGCGCATTGTCGCTGCTCGGCCTGCTGGTCGCGGTCACAGTGTTCGCGCTCGTCATCACCATCGCGCTGTCGAAGCTGGTCGGCCAGACCACCGCGGACCGCAACTTGGCGCTCCAGGTCGCCGCGGCCCGCAACAGCCCTGCGGCCACTGGGACCTCGGGCGTGGCCGGAACCGTGTCCCTGCTCACCTCGGCCAAGCCGGTCGCCGGGGTTGCCGTGAGCGTATTCAGCGCATCGGACACCTCGGTCGCCGTCGCCACGACCGCGACGGACACGAAGGGGGCATACCAGGTAGGCAACCTGGCCGCGGGCAAGTACAAGATCAGTTTCCGGGGAGCGGGCTTCGTCCAGCTGTGGTACCCGGGCGCGGCAACTGACGCGGACGCGACCACCGTGACCTTGGCCCCCAACCAGGTGCAGGCGGGCCTGAATGTCAGCTTGGGCGGTGTGCCGGCGAGCATCGCCGGCACCGTGGTGGGCAACGACGTATCGGCGGCGACGCTCTTCCTGGAGACGATCCCCTCCGGAACGCAGACCGCGAGCACGGGCCCTACGTTGCTGCCGGCCCCAGTGCCCGGTGTCGCCACTCCCCCCAACAACGGGGGCGCGGTACTCAAGACCGTACCCATCGGCTCGGACGGCTCGTTCTCGCTGACGAACGTGCCGTCACCGAGCATCTATGATCTAGTGGTCACCAAGGTGGGCTACGCCACCTCGACACAGCGCATCGACATCGGCGCCGGCGAGAGCCGCACGGGCGTGCAACTCACGCTCAGCAAGGGCGACGGGCTCATGTCCGGCACGGTCACGAACGCGAGCGGGCCGCTCGGTGGCGCGACGATCACCGCGACATCCGGCCAGAGCACCGCGAGCACCGTGTCACTGACGGTCGGCGCGGTTGGCTCGTTCACCCTGCGCAGCCTGCCGACCCCGGCCACGTTCACCGTGGTGGCGAGCGCACCCGGCTTCGCGTCACAGACCCTCACCCTCACGCTCAGCGCCGGGCAGAAGCTTACCGGCGTCGCGATAACCCTTAGTCAGTCTTCGGGTTCCCTGGGGGGCGTAGTCACCGTCCTCCCGACCAATGCGCGCGCACCAGGGGTTGCCGTAACGGTCACCGATGGCCTGCTGAGCATTCAGACGGTCACCGAGAGCACGGGCAATGTCGGCACGTGGAAGGTTGCTGGTCTGGCTGTGCCCGGCACATACACCGTCACCTTCACCCGCATCGATCTCGCGTCCCAGACGGTGTCCGTTTCCCTCGACGCAAGCGGAAACATCACGCCGGGATCGTTGGGCGCGCTCATCACCCCCACCGGAATCACGGTGAACATGCAGTCCTCGACCGCCACCGTCTTCGGTCGCATCACCCAGGCCGGCGGCGGGACGATCTGCGACAGCACGAGCGGGCTCGGCGAGGCAACCGTGGGCCTGAATTCCGGCTCCTCGTCCTACACGGTCACCTCGGCCAGCGTCGCGCCCAATTGCGGCCAGTACCGCCTCGAACAGATCCCGCCCGGGACGTACACGCTCACCGTCAGTGCCGGAAGCGGCACCAGCCCCAGTTCCCAGGTGATCACATTGACTGCAGGCGCGTCGCTGCACCGCGACGTGGCGTTGGCCCCGCCCGCATCCATGTCGGGCAAAGTTCAGCACAACACTGGTAACGGTGAGCAACCACGCGCGGGATGGACGGTGTTCCTCTATCCGGTCTCGCAGTACCCGAGCGTGGTAAGTCGGACTACGGTGACAGACCGCAACGGTAACTTCTCCTTCCAGGACATCGATGCCGGCAAGTACATCGTCGCCGCCGGCCCGACGTCCGATCCCGCCAACGCCACGAACACGATCCAGGTAACCGTCCAGCCGAGTACTCCTCGGATCAATGTGATCATCGAGGTAGGCCAGTGACGACTCCGCGTGGCATGTCCAACTTCGACGAGCCGGCTCCTGAGCTGCAGACCGAGCCGGAGCTGCGAACCAGCGCGGGCGCGGCGGTCACCGCCTGGGTCGTGATGACCAATCGCGCCCCCGAGCCCCGCGTCATGTCAGCTACCGCCTTGGGTGTCGACGCCGCGTGGCTGCCCCGACCCAGCACGAGCAGGCCGCTCATGCCCGGTGAGCAGATCGCCGCGGAGCTGACGTTCACCCCTGCGGCCGGCACGGTTCCGGCGCGATACCCGCTCGCCATCGCGGTCCAGGCCCTCGATCCCATGTCGCACCGGTCGATGTCAGCCACCGCGATCGCCGAGATCGTCCTGGTGGTCGACGCTCCCGGACAGATTGAGGTCGCCGTCGACCCGGTCGAGACCTCCGCAACCTTCAGCACGCGGGTAACGGTGTCGCTGCACAACACCGGATCACGCCAGGAGTCAGTCCAGATTGAGGCGCAGTCACCAGAGGTCGTGCGCCTGCGGCTGAGCAGCAACGTGGTCGACGTACCGCCCGGGACGACTGTGGCGGTACCCGGGCGAATCCACGTGCGGACGCAACTGCTGGGCAACCGGTCGCGCTTCACCTACACGGTCACCGCTCGCGGTTCGGGCGCCCCCCGGCGCGCCGAGGCGTCGATAACGACCCGCGCGGTCTTTGGTGCGAACAGCACGAAGCTCGCTGTCCTCGTCGCTGTCGTCACGCTGTGGGCGGCCATGGCGCTGATCTTCATCCCCAAGCTCTCGAGCAGCATCCAGAACGCCCAGAAC
>JALYIL010000027.1 GCA_030775825.1 Actinomycetota bacterium | reverse complement strand
GCCATCTCAGATCACCTCACTCCAGGAACTCGTAGAACTTCGGGCGGAGCCGGTCTGCGTGGATGATTCGGTTGGCGTCATCGGCGGGCATGGCCACCAACTCCAACCCAGTTGCCTCCCTGATCTGGACCGATCACGATGAGCCGGTCCTCGCCGTACTGCTCGATCTCCACCAGACGGACGGCGTTCTTGTAGGTGTGCAGAATGTCTGCTTCAGCGATGCCGTGCTTGAAGGCCGAGTCCGTCACCCGCACACGTCAACGCTACGCTGACAATGCCGAACGGTCAACCTAAAGTTGACGAACGATATCCATCCGCTTCTGCCGCGGAGAACTCGATACCCCCACGTCTTGTTCTCGGTGGCCAGCCGGGTGATCAGGTCGACGATCTCGGCGCTCACCGGCGGGCGGCCCGTCCGGTTGGGGTAGGTCCACTTCCGCCTCACCCACCGACGGTGCCACCCCAGCACCGTTCCCGGGGGGACCAGCCGATGCGCGCACAGCGTCCTGGGAACCGCCTGATCAACGCGGCCAGCACCGCCCGGTCAGCCCAGTCCATCCACGGCGCCGGCCGGGTCCGGCGCAGAACAGCCACCTCATGGCGCAACACCAGCAACTCGACGTCCTTCGATGCCGACGAACGACCCAACAAGACCAGCCAGCCGCACACGACTGAAGATCAAATAGAGCAGACGGAAACCCATAGTTGATCATCTTTCCGCACACCAACCGCCCAATCACCGCAGGCAGAGCTCCGTCAGACGTCTGGCACCCCACTGGGCTGTCCGCCAACGACGACTCTCGCCGATTCAAGTGACGGAGGACGATTTCGGCGCCGACAACCCCACAGGCGCGGCGAGGCCAGCGGTAGGGAACGCGTGTCACTGAGAGCCGCCGCCCGAGGACCTACCACCTTCGTCACATAACTGTCTATCTGATTGACACTTGACCGTCTAGCGACTAGACTTATGCTGTGAAGGCGCGCGAGGTCAACGCGGCAATCGAACGTCGCGGTGGGGTGAAGATCCGCCAGGTGGGCTCCCACCGTCGGTACCGGGCCAGCTATACCCGGTCCGACGGCACCATCGGCCAGGTCGACACCACCGTCGCCCAGCACGCCGCAGACATCCCAATCGGGACGCTGCGCAAGATCGAAGCCGACCTCGAACCGGCGTTTGGAAAGGGATGGCTGCGATGACCACCTACCAGGTCGTGGTGACCCGTGAGAGTGACCAGTGGCTGGCCGACGTCCGAGCGCTACCCGGCGCGCACACCCACTCCCGTAGCCTCGCCGGGCTTCGCCGTTCGGTGCGCGAGGTCATCACCCTGATGGGCGACTACCCAGATTCCGCCGTCACCGACCCGGCCGAGTTTGGCGTCGAGTTCGCCTTCGACCTGCCCGGCGACCTCGGCGCCGAGGTGACCCGCGCACGGCAGGCCCGTGACCGGCTCGCCGAGATCGAGAGCGAAGCGATCGAGGCAACCAGTACCGCAGCCCGCGACCTTGCCGCGTCGAACGTGAGCCTGCGCGACGCGGCTGAGATGTTAGGCGTGTCGTTCCAGCGAGTGCAGCAACTCGTCGCCAGCTAACGCCGTGATCGGGCATATGCATCCTGTCGATCGCCCCCAAAGGGCGAAGGCGTGGCGTGGGCGAGAGTCATGAGAATGGTCATAACTGATCTCGACCCGTTGCGGCTCGCGATTGCCGGCTACTGACGCGCACTGGCCGGTTGCGACGCTCCCGCGCCACCCCAACGCGCATCGGGACTGTCTTGGCATCGGTGGGACCGATATGGGACCGGAACGGCGACGATCAGGCGGACCACACCGGAAACATCGGACGGCCGCAGGCCTAAATCCTGCGCCGACGGAATGGACAACTGAAGCGCCCCAAGTTCTCTGCCGCTCTCATACGGGGCTCGGCTCTCGGTTGAGGGCCGCGTAGTGGGCTTGCTCGACCTCGTCGGGGCTGTCGTAGCCGAGGCTGCTGTGGAGCCGCCTGTTGTTGTACCAGTCGACCCAGCCGGCCGTCGCCCACTCGACGTCGGCCAGGTTCCGGTAGGCGCCGGCGTGGAAGACGGTCGTGCGGATGCACTCGGTCTTGTACAGCCCGATCACGCTCTCCATCAGGGCGTTGATGCTCCTATATCCGTCAAGCGGCTCGAGGAGTTGCGGTTTCCACGGCCCGGAGAGGTCGCATCGCGCTCCAGAGTTCGCGGGCGAGAAGACGCTTGAGGCATCGGATTATCTCGGCTTTCGTCTTGCCCTCCGCGGTGCGTCGGGCGACGTAGGCCTTGGTGGGTTCGTGATGCTGCATGCGGACGATGACGACCCGGTAGAGGGCCGCGTTCGCTTGGCGGTGTCCCCCCCGGTTGAGCCGATGCCGTGTGGTCATGCCCGAGGAAGCCGGGATCGGAGCGACACCGCAGAGCTTGGCAAAGGCAGGCTCGGAGCGGATCCGGTCGGGGTTATCGCCGGCGACGATGAGCATCTCCGTGGCGGTGTCGGGCCCGACGGCGAAGGCGGCGGACAGATCGGGGGCTGCGAGGGTGGTCAGTGCGGCCAAAACCTTCTCGTGAGCACTGATCTCGGCGTTCAACTGCTGCCAGCGACGGGCGATGGCGCGCAGCGTGTACTTCGACGACGCCAGGACGGTCGTGACCGGGCCGGGCCGTAGGCCAGCGCACCGATTGATCAAGGCCATCTTCGTGAGGGGCTGCAGCTCCTCCCGAAGCTCGGTTGGCGCGTTCACGAGGACCTGCTTAAGGCTGATCATCGCTGACGTGCGTGCCTTCACGGCGATGTCCTTGGCGACCTTGACCTGGCGGATCATCTCGACCGTGCCGTCGGCGCTCTTTGGGACGGCCGTGGCCTGCCCAGCCAGAACGGCGCGGGCCGCGTTCTCAGCATCGATGGTGTCGGACTTGCCGCGCAGGCGCCGATCGCGCCGGTCGGTGCGCACGACCTCGATGGTGCCGATGTCGCGACGACGGACCGCACTGGCCAGGCCGGCTCCGTAGGAACCCGTGCCCTCGATCCCGAAGGTCGGCTTGCCGCCGAAGGCGACCGCCCAGTCGATCAGTTCGAGGTAGCCGCCAGAGTCAGCGGCGAAGGACCGCGTGCCGAGCAGGACACCGAGATCATCGATGGCGACAGCGACATGGACGTGCTTGTGGTATCAACGCCGATGATGACTCGACGGTGAGCCGGGATGCGTTGCATGCTCATCAGTGCTTGCTCCAACCAGACCAGGGACAGGGCGAGAGATGCTGGCCGGTCGGGTGTGTCCGTGGCCATGTGAAAGTCGCCACTGATGGCCAACGAAAGTCCCCACTGGTGGCCAGTTGGAAGTCCCCACCTCGCGTCCGTCGTGTCTGCCGGGAGTTGAGGCCCTGAGCGGTGACGGTGGCG
>JALYIL010000026.1 GCA_030775825.1 Actinomycetota bacterium | reverse complement strand
CGCCTTGACGGCGCCGGCCGCCACCGCCAGCACGATGCCGAGGGACCAACGCCGCTGGTTCGCCGCGACTATCGCGCCCAACAGGAGCACGCACATAACCCCGTCGAGATGAGCGGCAGAGACGATGTGCAGCAGCAGCAACGGGTTTAGAACTGTGATGGTCAGAGCCGAGGATCTTCCCCGCGGGCCCACGAGTTCAGTCGCCAGCACGCCGATGGCGACGATGCACACCACACCGAGGGCGCGCAACACCAGAGCCGCGCCCAGCGCGCTGCCCCCACTGATAGACACGGCAAGGTGCTGCAGGGTTGTGGCCAGCGGGCCGTACGGACTCGGGACGCTTCGCCAGGACGGGTCAACCGCGGCCACGGCCCGCACGTTGCCCAGTGCGGAGGGACCGACGGAATAGGGATCGAGGCCCTTGCGCAAAAGCAATCCCTGCGCCGCATAGGTGAAGACGTCGTTGCTGAGCAGCGGCGGCCCGATGATGAACGGTGTCCCCCACGCGGCCCCGATCAACCAGACGGTCGGTTCGCTGACGCGCTCGCTGCGATGGGTGCGCAGGGCGATGAGCCACAGGGCCAGCAGTGCGAGGATGCCGACAATCATGAGCGCAGCGGGCACGAACCCGCTGCCTCGGCTGTTGCGCGGCATCAAGCCGAGCCAGGTGGTGAGCGGGATGACCGACGCGGGCGGGCCGACCCGCCCGCCCATCACCACGGTCAGCGCCGCCGCGGCAAATCCTGCTACCGCGAGCGAGATCGAGGGACGGGCCCGCACTCCCGAACGCGCGAGGTCGAACGCGCGCTTAGCGACAGAACCCAGCTCGTTCATCGCGAGGAAGTCTATTGCCGGGTCATGTGTCCCTGATCCGCTCCCCGGTCAGATGCGGGTAGGCTGGGCTCATTCGCACACCTTCGTTGCGTTGACGTGGCCTTGGAGCTGGCGTCGACCGGTGCGTCGCAAATCGGTTCTTTGCCGGACGGTGCGTCCGCCTCTGCCCGATGCCAGCTGCCACTGGCCGAACTGAGCGTTCGCGGGGACTGGCGACATCTCGCCAGGGCCGGCCATGGGAAGGCAGTGATTTGTGGGCACGAGGTTCGGATTTCTCAGCACCTACCCGCCGACGCAATGCGGGTTGGCGACGTTCACCGAGTCCCTGCGCAATGCGCTCGTGCGCTCGGGAACGGACGAGGGCCACGTGGTGCGCCTGGTCGATGAGCCCGAGTCTCGGCCGGAGACCGTCGTGGCCCAATGGATGGCCGGCGATCAGGCGGGGATGCACACCGCCCTGGAACACCTCAACGGCTGCGACGTCGCCATCGTTCAACACGAATTCGGCGTCTTCGGTGGCCACGACGGCGAGGAGATCCTGACGCTGCAGGATGGTCTCCACATCCCGTGCGTCGTTGTGCTGCACACCGTCCTGACGGCACCCACCCCGCATCAGCGCGAGATCCTCGAACTCGTGATGGCGAAGGCCACCGCGCTCGTGGTCATGACGGCCACCGCCCAGGACCGCCTGCTCGCCAACTACGAGGTGGACGCCGCCAAGCTCACGGTCATCGCTCACGGCGCCCCGGACACCGCGCATCAGGCTGGGGCCATCGCGCCAACGTTCCGCTCCGGGCGCTCGACCATCCTCACCTGGGGTCTGCTCGGTCCCGGCAAGGGTATCGAGTGGGGCATCGAAGCGATGGCCATGCTTCGCGACGTGCACCCCATGCCGCACTACGTGATCGCCGGCCAGACGCACCCGAAGGTGGTGCTGCGCGAAGGTGAGGCCTACCGCAACAGCCTGCGGGATCGGGTCCGGCGGCTGGGGCTCGGCGACGCGGTGAGCTTTGACGCGCACTACCGCGAGAGCGATGCCTTGATCAGGTTGGTCGCATCCGCGGATATCGTTCTGCTCCCGTACGACTCGACCGACCAAGTGACCTCGGGTGTGCTGATCGAGGCGGTGGCGGCGGGCAAACCCGTGGTTGCGACGTGCTTTCCGCACGCCCGGGAGCTGCTCGCCGCGGGCTCCGGACTGGTCGTCGCTCATCAGGACCCGATCGCGATCGCGGCGGCACTGCGTTCGGTCATCACGCGCGGCGACCTCGCCGCGAACATGTCGAGCGTCGCCGCGGCCTCGGCACCGACCCTGTTGTGGCCTGCCGTCGCCGAGGAGTACCGCGCGCTCGCCTCGCGCCTGATCCTGGCCAGCATCGCCGCGTGAGCGCAGTCGATGAACGGCCATCGGTCGTTTTCGATCATCTCGAGCGCATGACCGACGGGCGCGGGCTGTTCGAGCATGCCAAGCTATCGGCCCCACGACGCGAACACGGCTACTGCGTCGACGACGTCGCGCGGGCTCTGGTCGTGCTCTGTCGTGAGCCCGCCCCGGACCAGCGGGTCAAGCGACTCGCCAACCTGTATCTGACCTTCGTCCTTTCCGCGATCGACCCGCTCGGCGCCTGCCACAACCGCATGGACGCCGAAGGCCAGTGGCGTGACGTCGCATCGCTTGGTGACTGGTGGGGCCGCGCGGTGTGGGGCCTGGGCTACTGCGCGGCCCACGCACACACCGCGGGGATGCGGGCCAGAGCCCTCGTCGGATTCCGCATCGCCGCCGGACGACGTTCCCCCCATGTCCGCGCGATGGTCTTCGCGGCTCTCGGCGCCGCGGAGGTGCTCGGCACGCGCACCACTGAGCCCGCGGCCCGCTCGTTGCTCCGTGACGCGGTGCGCGCCATCGGGCCGCCCGTCACCGATCCTGGATGGCCCTGGCCGGAGCCGCGCCTGGCCTATGGAAACGGCGCGCTGGCCGAGGCACTGATCGTCTCCGGGGCTGCCCTCGGCGACGGACGTGCAGCCGGCCACGGGTTGGACCTGCTCGAGTTCTTGCTGCGAGTGGAGACCAGGGACGGGCACATCTCCGTTACGCCGGTCGGCGGTCGCGGTCGCGACGATGTGGGACCCGGATTCGACCAGCAGCCCATCGAAGTCGCCGCCCTGGCCGACGCCTGCGCGAGCGCCTTCCAGGTCACCGGGGACGCCGACTTCCTGGCCGGGATCCGCCTGGCCTGGCGATGGTTCGCTGGAGACAACGACAGCGCGACGCCGATGTTCGACCGCGCCACCGGCGGCGGTTACGACGGGCTGGAGTGCGGCGGGCGCAACCAGAACCAGGGCGCCGAATCCACCTTGGCGATGTTGTCGACGGCGCAACACGCACGGCGGGTGCACGGACTGTCATGACTGGCCTGGTGATGCGTTCGATCGTGCCCCGCCTGCACCCTGACCCGGCGCGAGTGATCGCGCGGTTGTTCCTGCCCGGCGAGGAGCACCCCGCTACGCGCTCCCGGACGAGTCAGGTCGTCGACCGGGTCATGGCCCTGACCGAAATCGAGGTTGAACAGCTCGCGACAAAGCTCGTCGACGACTTTGCCGGCCGTCACCATGACTACGAGCAACTGCTCGCCCGGCACGCCTCGATCGTCGGCGCGCACGTCGGCGAGACGCCGGAACTGTCCAAGGCGCGCGAGCTGCTGCTCGGTGCGACGTTCACCGCGGAGTACGCAACCGAAGCCGCAGCGTTGTGCAATCCGAGTGCGGTGTCGCACCCGGATCAGACCGGGGTGCCGTCCGGAGCGACTCGCGTCGCGATCAGCTTGCGTGGAATCGGTGAGGGGCACATTTCCTCGATTGCCTTCTGCAGTGCGATTTTGGGGCCCGGTGAGAGCTTCACCTTCGAACCCCGCGATCTACCGGTGTCGGCCGGCGAGGTGACCACGGCGCGGTGGCGCCGTGCGCACCTGCGCGCGGTGCTCGGCGACCTCGACGGCATCGACGAACTCGGCCAGGCCGTTCTGCGCAGCCTGCCGACCCGGTTCGACTCCGTGGACCTGGAGGCCGCCCTCGCGGGCGTGCACCACGATCTGCTGGCGCGGCCCGGAGCGCTGGGCACCGTCCAGCTGCTCCGCAGCCTGGTCGGGTCGGCCTACCAAGTCGACTTCGATGAACGGACCAGCCTTCCCCAGCGCGTTCTGATGCCGTCGGCGGCTGAAGAAAGCAACGGCATGGAGGACGCCCGGTTCACCAGGTTCGTCGAGGACGACGGGTCCGTCGACTACCGCGCCACGTACACCGCCTACGACGGGCGCCGCATCGCACCCCGGCTGCTCACCAGCCCGGACCTGCGCACGTTCGCTACGCACCGCCTCGCCGGTCCCGCCGCCCGCAACAAAGGGATGGCGCTGTTTCCGCGCCGCGTTGGGCGGCGGTACCTGGCGCTGTGCCGATCTGACGGCGAGAGCACCAGCCTGGCCAGTTCGCCCGATGGCGTCGTCTGGTCCCAGCCGATCCTGTTGCAACATCCGATCGCGTCGTGGGAGTTGCTGCAGATCGGCAATTGCGGCCCACCGATCGAGACCGACCGCGGGTGGTTGGTTCTGACGCACGGCGTGGGCGCGATGCGCACTTACTCGATCGGAGCGATCCTGCTCGACCTCGACGATCCCGCCCAGGTGATCGGGCGACTGGAGCAACCGCTGCTCGTGCCCGACGCCGAAACGCGCGACGGCTACGTGCCCAACGTCGTGTATTCCTGCGGCGCGCTGGTGCATGACGGTCTGCTGTGGCTTCCTTACGGAATCGACGATGCCCGCATCGGCGTGGCGTGGGTGCCGGTGTCAGACTTGCTTACGGCCCTGTTGCCAGCAGATCGCCGTAGACCCGCAGGTAGTCGGTGACCATGCGGTCGACGCCGAAGCGTGAGCGGGCCTGCTCATGGATCCTGCCGCGGTCGAGGCGTACGGCAGCTGCGATCGCATTCACCGCCGAGTCGACATCCTCGACGAGGAATCCGGTGATGCCTTCGTCGACGACCTCACGCATCGACCCGCGCCGGTAGGCGATCACCGGTGTGCCGCAGGCCATCGCCTCGACGACCGACAGGCCGAACGGCTCGTCGAATCCGATCGGGTGCAGCAGGGCACTGGCCGATCCCAGGGCCTCGCTGCGCTCATCGGGACCGACCGACCCGAAGAACGCGACCCGATCTCCGTCGAGGTGTGGCTGCACCTGCTCGGCAAAGTAACGCTCGTCCTGAATGATGCCGTAGATCCGCAACGGCCGTCGGGCCCGGCGGGCGATTTCGATCGCCTGCGCGGTGCCCTTGTCCGGATGCACCCGGCCGAAGCAAACGAGGTGCTCGCCAGGCTGCTGGCGAAACGGGAGCACAGAGAAATCGATGCCGTGGTGCACGGTGGCGGCATAGTCGAGTTGATCGCTGCGATCGGCTTCGGATATCGAGACGAACGAAGAGTGCGACCGCGCGTAGGCGGGCAGGATCGCCGGGCCCGAGAAGCCGTGGATCGTCGTGAGCATCGGGGCCTTGGCGTGCTTGTCGAACGCGAGGGGTAACCAGTCGAGGTGGTTGTGCAGCAGGTCGAAATCGCCGGAGCGCTCCAGCGCATAAGAGACGTGCAAGGCCTCCCAGATGCGCCCGTCCATCGTGGGATCTTCGGCGTAGCCATGGGGGCTGAGGCCGTCGAGATTTGCTGTGGTCACGGAGTCGAGCGTGGCGAACAGCGTGACCTCGACGCCCCGGGCAACCAGGCCCTCGGTGAGCAGGCTGGCCACTGACTCCCACGGTCCGTAGTGCCGTGGCGGGGTGCGCCACGCGATCGGTGCCAGCATGGCCAGCTTCATGCCCCCATACTGCTCATGCTCGTCCAGCAATGCTGGCCTCAGGGACGCGCGTTGACACCTGGCTCACATGTTGCGGCGCTTACCGTTCCGGTATGCGGGTGCTGGTCGTCGAGGACGAGGTGCGGATGCGGGGCCAAGCCGCGGACCTGCAGGAGCACAACGCCGGCGGCGGGGTAGCGGTGCCCCGCACCAGCGACGAGGTCGCTCGACTGGCTGGACCTTCAATGCCCTTCTTAGCCGGTTGCACAGCGCGGTCGACCGGGAACGCTCCTTCGTCGCGGACGCGGGCCACGAACTTCGCACCCTGCTGGCAATACTCCGAGGCGAGCTGGAACTTGCCCGCCGTCCCGGCCGCAGCCGGTCGGAACTCGCGGCCACCGTCGAGGTCGCAGCCGGGGAGACAGACCGCCTCATCCAGTTGGCCGAGGCGGTGCTCGTCCCTGGGGACCCAGGCCGCCAACGCCCCAAGGCGGGGGCAGGCATTCGATCTGGCCGAGGTAGCTCGCGGCGCGATCAGGTCGGCGACGCCCAGCGCGGGCACCGCCGGGGTTCGACTGGCCGGCTCGGGACCGAAGAGCGTCCCGGTCTTCGGACACCTCGAAAGGATCCGGCAGGCGATCGACAACCTCATCGCCAACGCGGTGCGGCTCAGTCCCAGCGGTGCAACGGTGACGGTCCGCCACGGGGTCGACGGGCAGTTCGCGACACTGGCGGTCACCGATGAGGGACCCGGCTTTGCATCTGACAACGTCCAGCTCCAGCAGGGCGACAGGGCGGCCCGGATACTGGCACGGCCGGCGCGGGCACGGAGAACTGAGCCACCGAGTCCTCGGTGGTGGGCGGCCGTGGTATCGCTACGGCCGCCCATTGCTGCGCGGTCGAACCCGGCAAGCTCGGTCCTGCCGCGGCTGCCTGAGTCCAGGGTGGCAGGCTGGCGCCTCGTGGACCTCCTACGCCAGCATGAGATCGCCGAGTCCGGGCACCGCATCCTCAACCCGCTCGCCGACGAGAAGCTGATGCTCGTCGGGGAGCTCTGCCGGCTCCGCCCCGGGCAGCGGCAGCTGGACCTGGCCTGCGGCAAGGGTGAGATGCTCTGCCGCTGGTCTGAGACCTTCCAGATCACCGGACTCGGCGTGGATATCAGCGCGACGTTCGTGGCGGCGGCGCGCGAGCGGGCTGCCGAGCTCAGGGTCGATCGGCGGGTGGAATTCGTCGAAGCCGACGCCAGCATCGTCCTGCGCCACGGAGATCCGTTCGATGTTGTGTCGTGCATCGGTGCCACGTCGATCGGCGGCGGCCTCGCCGGCACTGTCGAGCTGATGCGGCCCATGCTCAAGCCCGATGGATTGATGCTGATCGGCGAACCCTTCTGGCGCAACGAGCCGACCGTCGCGGCCCTGGACGCGCTGGGCGTCGCGGGCGAGCAGTTCGTCTCACTGGCCGGCACCTTGGATCGGTTCGAGGCGTGCGGCATGAGCCTTGTCGAGCTAGTTGCCGCCGACGCGGACAGCTGGGATCGCTACATCGCCGGGCAGTGGTGGACCGTAGATCGTTGGTTGACCACGAATCCGCACCACGCCGATGCCGTGCACATGCGTGAGTACCTGACCAGGTCACGTCGCGCGCACCTGCAGTACGGGCGGGCGAACCTGGGCTGGGCCGTGTTCGTCCTGCGCCCGGTTGGATAAGGCGCGGCTGTGGTGCCTCAGGGTGGCGCGGCGTAACGTTGGCACGGTTCCGGGTCCACCTCGAGCACCGGCGAATGTCGCGATGCCGCACCTGGAAGAGCGTCTTCATGTGCCGGCACGCTCGGCACGGGCAGGTTGAGTCGCACATGTCGAAGAACAAGGGCGGACGCGAAGTCCGCAAGCCGAAGCAGGCGGCAGCACCCAAACCGTCCAAGCAGACGCCGTTGGCGGCGATGACCAGTCCAGGTGCGAACAAGGCACGCGGCTCGGCGTAACTCCACCCCGCCTGCGTCAACTCGCCACGCGTGCAGATGTCGCCGCACGCTGGTCGCACCCTGAGCGCCGAATGTCAAGGACGGGAAAAATGCGGCTGCCGGCTGCCTCGAGAAGCAAAGGTTGTGTCGATTCGGCATGAGGAGGCGGGCGTGGAATTCAGCTATCGCGCCGCCGAGTGGGACCATGTCGACTCCGCCCTGATCGATCTCAGCGAGGATGGTCGGGCCAGCTACCTCGGTCTGGTCAGGAAATTGCTGCTCGGCGACGCTGGGGCGGCCTGGCTGGACTGGCTCAACGACGAGCGCCGCGCCGGGATCCGGAGCCGATACGTGGAGCAGTTCGGCGAGGATCCGGCTACAACGGTCGGCGGCAACACGAACGGTTGGCCAGACTAGAGTCAGCCACGACATCCGCGGATGCGGGGTGGGCCGCAGAAGTTGCTGAGCGGCTGGGGCAGCTGATCAGCCAGCCCCTGCCGACGATCGGCACGTTAGAGACGTTGACCCCGCAGAAGCAGGCCATCTGCTACGCCGAACTGCTACGGATGCAGGGCGATCCAGAGTGGCAGACGCCAGTGAAGTCATATTTAGCCGCGTATCCGCGTATCCGCGTATCGCGGAGGGTTACTGGCGCTGGTACCAGTCGACCCCGTTCCTGAAGCCGGGCATGGAGGATGCGAACATGCTGCTCACCGGATACCAGGATCCAAAGACATCGACGATGATCGCAGGGTATCTGGACCCGACTTCCGTGCTCGCGTGGTCATCGACGAACCGGGCGATGCGCAGCCGCTATGGCGGCGAGGTCGACTCATTGGCGCTGCAGTTGATGGACGCGGTGGGATGGCCCTCCGATACCGACAGCGACATGGGTGACAGCATCGTCGGCACGCTCGATGCAATGCCCTTCGAACAGCGCACCAACTATTTCCGGAGACTTCACGATCTGCGGCAGCACTCGCGCGGCCTACGGAGGCGGCCTGTTCGGCCGCGCCGCGTCGCGCCTCACCCCGGCCGAGCAGACAGGCCTCGCCACGGAGACTGAATTCAACGGTGCGGTGTACAACAAGGACATCGCACAACTCGCCGTTCTGTCCGGGTTGAACCCCGATCTGCTCACGATGGGACTCGGCGACGACGAGTGGCTTCTGTCCACTTCGGATCAGGACCGCCTGCTGTGGGCCTTCGTCGTCATGCTCGCCGATCCCGCCACCAGGGCCCGGGCGACCGGCCTTCTCCGCAACGGCCGCCCAGGGGCGCCCACTCGAGAGAAACCTCGCAACGCCCTGCGGACCCACATTGTCATGACGCAGTCACCAGCCGACCAAACCTTTCTGCTGGGACTCATCCTCGTCTAATCCAACCAACGTCGGGCGAGCCTCTCAGCTCAGATCCGCGCGGCGCCGGCAGCTGTCGCGATCTGCTGGAGCGGGACCTTTGTCGTCGAGCAGACACACCGGCGTGACAGTGCATTGCTCGCCGTCGCCTGGCAATATCGCGACGCGATGGTGTCGTGGAGTTCGAGTGCGTGGTGGCACATGACGCAAACAGCGGAGTCGGTGGACACGAGGGCGACCTGTCTACGGCGCGCGACGGCGACGTTCGAGAACTGCTCCCGGCTCGGCGGTGGCCGTGGTCGACCTGCACAGGAGGACCGGGACCCTTTTGACAATACGCCCACCGTGCGCCGGCGCACCCAGCTGCAGTGAAGGGGTCAGGCGCCAGCGTCCGGCCGCCATTCGGCAGGACGCCGCGTCGAGTTAATCCGGGGTTCACCGCCCCAGCGCACGATTGATGACATGCCCCGGTGTTCGTACCACTCATGTCCGGAACAAGCCGACGGTTGGTGGCGATTGACGACGTCCGCGGCGGCGACCATGTGGATCCCCGTCGAATCCATCGACATCGAGCCGCGAGCGTTGTGTCACTGGCACGGCCAGTTAGCCGGCGAGCAGCAGTGGGCAAGTCGCGAGCCGGCTTTCGCCGTGCGGGATCGGGCGGCAGACTGAGAGACCCAACCTGTGCCCGGAGGTCTGCATGCTCGGCTCCGCCGACCTGATCGCCTTCGCGGCCAGCTCCGATCTCGACCGGGCCGTTGCGTTCTACGGCGAAATCCTCGGCCTGGCGCTGACTGACCGCAACGAGTTCGCCTGCGTGTTCGACGCGAATGGAACCATGTTGCGCGTAACGGCGGTGCCGCGTGTCGCGCTCGCCGGATACGCCGTGCTTGGTTGGCGCGTGGCCGACATCGTGTCAACGGTCGAAGCGCTGGCCAATCGCGGCGTCGTCTTCATGTACTACGACTCGATGGATCAGGACGACATCGGAGTGTGGACGACGCCGGGCGGAGACAAGGTGGCCTGGTTCACCGATCTCGACGGCAACACCCTGTCACTGACCCAGTTCGCCTGAGGCTCCCACCCGCCAGCGGCGGGCAACTCACCGACCGCGGCTACCAGTTGGTCGACTGAAGTTCCCTCAGCACGGCGGCCAGCGAGTGCGGCGCGGTATCGGTCGTGACCGGCGACCGGCTCGGATCGGCGAAGGTCGCGGTCGCATCCAGGCTCTGGCTCTGGTCCAACAGGATCTGCACGTGCGTGTAACACGGAGCGGTCCAGGTGAGCCGGTGTCCGGTCATTGCGGTGGCCGACGCGGCACTCATCACGTCGCACGGTCCGCCGCCCATGGCCGTCCCGTCGGTCCCATTCCTGCCCTGTGGGCTGGGGTTGGCGGCCACCGCGGCGAGGAAGGAACTGTCCGCGGCGAATTGCGCCCATTGCAGGGCCGCGTTGCACGCTGCCAACTGTTCGTGTCGCATTATTGCACCGTCGCAATGAGGCCGATGCCGATGGCCGCGATCAGGACAAGCAGATTCCGTCGTTTCATGACAGGCTGAAGTCGAACGACCTCACTTCGGTCACAGCGCGCCGATCGGACTACAGTCGGCTTCAAGGTCTAACCCCGGCCTGCCATGTCGTGGGCCGTTTAGCGAGCTATCCACGACCGAGACCCTCGAGGTCATCGTGTCGAACTGTCGATGTCGCTGCGCCGTGTCCGCGTGAGCACCGATTACTCTTTCGCGGAGTTTGCGAGCATTTTCGCCGATGTCGAACGCGAGCTTGCGCCGCTTGCGGACAGCGAGAGTGTCTTGCGCGCGATCACTACCATCGCCGTGCGTGAGGTGCCGGGTGCGGAGTATGCCGGAATCACCCGCGCCAGGAATGGGAGCTTCAGGACGCTTGCGCCGACGAGCCATCTCGTCATGAGCATCGACGAGATCCAGTACAACCTGGGCAGCGGCCCATGTGTCGACGCGATCGTGAAGGATCACGCCTTCCTCAGCGGAGATTTACGTACCGATGACCGGTGGCCAGACTTTGGCCCGCTGGCCTTCGAATCAGCCGGTGTCCTCAGCATGTTCTCCTCCCGGCTCTACCTCGAGGATCCGAACGACCACGCCGTCAGCCTGAACATGTACTCGGCTGCGCCTGATGCCTTCGACGAGCGTTCGCAGGCGGTTGGGTTGCTGCTGGCCACGCACGGTGCCCTGGCGGTGGCTAGCGCGGCGGCTCGGGAACATGCCGAAAACCTCAGGCAGGCACTGAAGTCGAGCCGTGACATCGGCGTGGCCATGGGAGTGATCATGAACCAGTACAAGGTCACCCGCGACCAGGCCTTTGACCTGCTACGTATCGCCAGTCAGCACAACCACCGCAAGCTTGCCGAGATTGCGGTTGAAGTCGGTGATACGGGCCTTATGCCGGAAATCCCGACTGGGCGGGCTCAGCAACCCCGCTGAGGGCGGCCCGGTCCGGCCCTTGTCGCGTCTGCGCGGTCAAGCCGGACAGCTCACGAAGTGCGATCACCCGGCGGTAGTGGCCGAGCAGTTGATCGGTGACGCGGGTCCAGGTTCGCCCTGATACCGACGGGCGAGTCCGCCGGCGGGCGCGATCAAGCCCAGCGGGGTCATCGCGGATCGCCGCGACTTGCGCCGCAAGCAGCTCCTCGTCGGCCCCGGCCCAGAGCCACCCGTTCTCACCGTGCCGTACCAGATCGAGCGGCCCACCGGACGCGGCCGCGACGACTGGTGCCCCGGAGCAGAGTGCCTCCTGGATTACCTGGCAGAAGGTCTCGTCGGCCCCGGGATGCACCAGTAGGTCCAATGACGCCATGGCGCGTCCCAGCTCGGGCCGGCTCGTGTGGTCTGGCTGACCGATGATGCTGACCCGGGTAGCGGCGACGATCACGGTCTCGGTCGGCCCGGGGAGACCGAGCGCGCTGCCGGCAAGCACGCGGTTCGTCTCACCGTGGCGGTCCCGGACGCTCAGCACTGGCCGGAGTGGGCGCACCGTCGTCGGCTGAACCGGCGCGTGCTCCGCGAACTGGACGCGGCCGGTGGTGGGTTGAGCGAGCGCTGGGGGGAGTGGCTCGCGCGATCGCTGCCGCCGAGTGGACCTTCGTTGAAGACGTCCGGACCGGCGAGATGATCTGGCCACTGGCCGAGACCCCCCAGCCCGTCCCGTGCTCACCTGAGCCTTAGCTGATCAGCGCCTCGCACCGCGTCGCGTTTCTGGGGTGTACCTGTGAGGCGTGCGGGGTCCCACGGGCTCATATCATTCCCAATAATAACCAATGGTAACGACCCGGCGCGCGAATTCAAATACGCCTTGGATTATCAAAACCAATCAATTCAAACGGTATCCATCAATTTCCAAGTCTTTACCGAGAACCGCTACCTCTGTTACGAATTCCCATAAGAATTGCGGTCTTCCGCAATGGGGATTTCGTGGCCGGGGAGGCGTTTGCAGGTGCGCGGCAAGCTCAGGTACTACCGCGGAGATCCGGCAGCCGCCGTTGCCTACGTCGAGGCCGACCGCTCCAGCGCCGAGGAGTTCTCGCTCGCCGATGGGACGGGTGTGGCGCGCCGCTTTTGCGCCGATGCTGACGGAGCCGTGCGGGAGCAGTCGGCGCTCACGGCGGCCTCATACGCGTCGTGGGTCGCAGGCATGGATCCGGATGACGGTTCGCCGAAGGGCCGCCTACGCTCGGATGCGCGAGCGGTCCGTTTCGTGGAGCTCACCATCAATGGCCCGAAAACCTGGTCGCTTGCCGCGGAGCTATATCCGGATATCGCCGCCGCGTACGACGCGGCCCAGGACGGTGCCGCTGCCCAGGTGATCGGTTGGCTTGGGCGCAACGCAACTACCCGGGTCACGACCGACAAGGTGCAGGTGCAGGTCCCGGTCGAGCGGCTCGAGGCGATAACGGTCCGGCACTACACCTCGCGCTCCGGCGACCCGCACCGTCATCTGCACCTGCAGGTGAACGCGCGGGTGTTCGCCGCCGGCGCCTGGCGCGGCCTGCACACTGCCGGCGTGCGCGGCTGCGTGAGCGCCATCCAGGGAATCGGGCATGCTGCCATGCGCAGTGATCCGGCCTTTCGTCGCGCGCTCGCGGCACACGGGTTCAGCCTCGACGAGTCGGGGGAGATCGGGCAGCTGGCCCCCTACGTGCGCTCGTTCAGCCAGCGGGCAGCACAAATCGAAACCAACCTCGCCCGGTACGAAGCGGCGTGGCAGCAGACACATCCCGGTCAGCAACCTGGAGCGCGAATGCGTCGGCGCTGGAATGCGAGGGCTTGGGCCGAGGATCGCCCAGGCAAGCAAGCACTAGTGACCCGCGCCGACCTCAACCGCCGGTGGCGGGCGCAGCTTGCCGAACTGGGCTATCGCGAGCGCGACCAGCCGGTCGAGCTCACTTCGCCACCGGTGGGGGCGATCGATCGAGACGGCGCGGCGGAGGAGGTTCTCTACCGGCTCAGCTCGGCGACCTCGGCGTGGAGCGCGGCCCGCATCCGCGGTGAGGTCGAGCAGCTGATCGCCCGTCGAGGGTATGTGCTCGACGGCGCGGCGCGCACGGAGCTGGCGGAGAACCTCACCGCCCGCGTCGGGCGACAGTGCCTGCGCGTAGCGGACGGTTGCGAGGACATCGTGCGACCTGGAGCCACGCCGGCACACATTCGCGCGCTGAGCTCGCGCCGCGTGCGAGACGTGGAGCGAGACATCGCCAAGCGGCTAGCGGTCCGGGGTGCTCGGCCAGGAAGCGATATCGATCCGAGCCTGCTCGCGCGGCGCCACGATACGGGTGAGCGCCTCGATGATCGCGTTGCCCGTGCCGTGTCGGTGCTTGGCGGCGACCGTTGCCTCGTCGTGATTTCGGCGGCCGGCCCTGACCCGAGGGCAATCGTGGACCGCGCGCGTGAGGTCCTCAGGCAACAGGGCCACTCGGTCGTGGCGGTGACAGCGGCTGGGGCAGCAGAGTTGGGCGCGGACCCGATCCGGCAGTCGCGATTGCGAGCGGGCGATCTGCTTGTCATCGAGGACGCCGGCCGGGTGGACCAGGACACCGCGCAGGCGTTGCTGCAGATTGCCGACAAGCGCGGCGCGCGGGTCGCATTCATCGGACAGGCCGGCCTGGGTGCGACCGGTGAAGTCCGGGGTCGCGGCGGGGCCTTTGACCTCGCACGGCGATGGGCCGATCCCGAGGCAGTCGTCTTGCTCGGCGATGGAACGGGTGCTCGGGATGCGGCTGCGCTCAGGCGACCCCGCTCCCGCCGGAGCGTGGTGCACGATCTTCGCCAGACCTGGGACATCCAGTCGGACGCGCATGCGACGCTACAGCTGCGGCCCCGCCTGGAGCGGGCGATCGCCGAGGCGCCCCGGGTCGCAGCCGACCGAGCATCCCTGGCCGCGGCCCACAAGCGATGGCGTAACGCCCAACGTGCACATGTTGATGCTCAGGCCATGGCCGACGCCACTGAACAAGCCGTGACCGGGACGGCGGACGGCATCCTCGCTCGACTCGAAGCCTGCTGGAATGCGCAACGCGGCGCCGCCCAGGCCGACGCCCGGATCGCGCACGACACATCCAACCGGTTTGGGCGAGGCCGCCAGGACGTTGACAACGCCACCGCCCGACTGCGCGGTTGGGCCATGCAGTGGCAGCCGGTGCTGGGTGAACTGATGGCCGAGATGAACCTGAGGCCAGACGAGCTGGTCGCGTTTGCCCTCCGTCACCCGAGCAACGACCACATCGGCGAACGACTGCGGGCCCACGCCCGCGATCAGGCCGGCCTGGTCCACCCGGAGCAGGCCCACCACCAGTCCGCCGCCCGGGCGGCGCTGGAGAAGGTGCGAGTGGCGCAGGACGAGTACCGGTTGATCCGACGCGACGTCACCGGCAGGCAGCAACCCGACGATCATCTCGCGGCGCCTGGCCCGATTTCGCGCATGCAGCACGAGGTCCTCAATTCAGAGCGACGCCTGGCCAACGTCGAGCGGCGCCTCGCGGCGCTGTGCGCCGAGCCCGCTGTTTCGGCCCAACCCGCTCCGGCGCAATGGCTCGACAGGCAGCGCGACCAGTGGCGCGCCGAGCGCGCCGCATTGCGCGACGCGCGCAGGCTCGCCATGGTCGCCACCGCTGCTTGCGACGGCCACTCGCTCGGCTCCGATCACGCCGCCGTACAACGCGACGACGGCGTCGGCATAGCCTCAAAGCGGGATGCGCGGGGATTTCCCAGCGCACCCGGACGCTCGGGCGTTGTCATTCGTACGGACGCTCGGGCGTTGTCATTCGTATAGTTGAAGGGAATGCAATGCGCATAGCGGTAATCGGAACCGGACGGATCGGCGCGACCATCGGCAACGCACTGGCCAAGGCCGGGCACGAGGTTACTTTCGGTTCCCGGCACCCTGAGAGCACGACCGGGCTCGAGGCCAAGGTAGCCGATCTGGCCGATGCCTTATCGCCGGCTCAGGCTGTGCTGCTCGCGCTCCCCGCCGCAGCTGTCGCCGACGTGCTGGCCGAGCATGCCGGCGCGCTCGACGGCAAGCTCGTGATCGACGCGACGAACAACATGGGCGCGCTGACCGCGAACGCGTCCCAGCAGATCCTCTCCGCAGTTCCGGGCGCGCGCTATGTTCGCGCCTTCAACACCCTCGGGTGGGAGAACTTCGCCGACCCGCTGTTCGAGTCAGTGCCCGCCGATCTGTTCTTCTCCGCGGCCGCCGCCGACCGCGAGGCGGTGGAGGAGTTGATCACCGGGGTCGGGCTGCGCCCGGCATACCTGGGAGAGGGCAAACACGACGTCGTCGATGCTGCGCTTCCCCTGTGGTTCGCGCTGACCCAGGCCAGGGGAAACCGTCACATCGCATTCCGGGTGCTGGAGAAGTAGGAAGGCTTCGTCACCAGCAGGCAAGGGTTTGTTCTCCGTCGCGTCATGTGCAGCAGCAGCACGGCTCCGGTTTCGGCGGCCGCGACGGGCTCGTCCAGCGACGGGACTGCCAGCTCGGGCAACGTGCCGCTGGTGGTCGCCAGCGACTGTTCGTAACGCTTGTTCCATGAAACTTCTGCTACATTTGGGGGGGACGTCGTAACGCGGGAAGGACGGTCGGATGAGCGCAGCTACCTGGGGTTTGTTGGTCGCGACTTTCGTCGCGTGCTTCGTCGAGATGGTCGAAGCAACCACGATCGTGATGGCCATGGGTTTCACCCGAAGCTGGAAATCGGCGATGGCTGGCACCGGTGCGGCTCTCGCGTTGCTCGCCGTGGTCACGGCGGGCGCGGGCTACGCCCTGAGCACCTGGCTGCCGGAAGCTGCGCTGCAGCTGGCTATCGGCGGCCTGCTGCTGATCTTCGGGTTGCAGTGGTTGCGCAAGGCGATCCTTCGATCTTCTGGGCGCAAGGCGGTTCACGACGAGGACAAGATCTACCGCGATGAGGTGCAGGCTGCCAAGCTAGCCGGGCAACCGGGCCCGGGCCTGGACATGTTCTCGTTCATGGTGTCGTTCAAGGGTGTCTTCCTCGAGGGCATGGAGGTGGTGTTCATCGTGATCACCTTCGGCCTCAACGCCAAGGATGTCCCGGTCGCCGTCATCGGAGCGGCCGCGGCCACCGTCGTCGTACTCGTTATCGCGATCGCGGCCCGCAAGCCTCTTGCGATGATCCCGGAAAACCTGCTCAAGTATGGTGTTGGCCTGTTGCTCGCATCGTTCGGGACCTTCTGGGCAGTCGAGGGCGTGGGCATCTTCCGCGCGGGTCGTCACAGCCTTTCCTGGCCGGGCAACGACGGCGCGATCCTGGTCCTGATCGCGGTGTGGTTCGCGCTCACCCGGGTGTTCATCGCGGTCCTGCGCGCACCCACGCCCGGCCCGGAATCCACCCCAAGCGACAACCGGCCGATCGGAGAGCTGGCGAGATGAAATTCCTCAAGTCCTTCGGCCAGTTCTGGTACGACTTCATCATCGGTGACGACTGGAAGATCGCCGTTGCCGTCGTGCTCGCGTTAGGGGTGCTCGTCGCCGCCTTGACGGGAAAGCTATTCGGTGACCACGGCCTGGCGATCCTCGGCGGCGTGATGATCGTTGTCTTCTTTGCCGTCAGTCTCACCATCGACGTCCGCCCGAGAGGCCCGAGGCGCTGAGACTCACCTCGGCGCGCACGCGCCTCGTAATCCTCGTCGACCGCGAGCGCAACTTTGCCGACGCGCGAGCCGCCCGTGTGGCGCGCACCGCTGAAGAGGCCATCGCCGTCCTGCGTCGCCACGAGTTCGACGCGATCGACGAACTCTGGCTCGAACACGATCTGGGTTGGCGACGGGACGCGTCGCCGTTGACCGCCATGCCGGTGGTCGAGGAACTCGTGCGCGCGGCCGAGCTGGGGCGCCCATACACGATTGCCGAAATTCGCATACACACCCGCAACTCCCCGGCGGCGACCGCGATGAAGCTCGCGCTCGCGCGGGCCGGATACCGCGTCGTGCGCCACCACGATCCGCGCACTCTTCGCCGCCGGCGAGCGTCGGTCCGCGCCTCGACTTGACCGGCACAGTGCGGCGGCCGGCGTCGACTAGCCTCGGGCAGGTGCCACCGCGCCCACGACGAGTCGCCCCCGCTCCCGTCGCGCCCAGCCACAACGATCAGTGGCTGCTTCTCATCTATCGGGTCCCGAGCGAGTCCTCACGCGCGCGCGTGGCTGTGTGGCGGGATCTGAAACGACTCGGCGGCCTCTATGTGCAGCAGGCCGTATGCGTGCTACCCGACCGGGAGGACCTTCGCGTGAGCCTGTCGCACTTGCGCGCCAGGATCGACGAACTCGGCGGATCGAGCATCTTCCTCACCTTGCGTGACGTCGAGGACGAAACGCGAGAGCAGTTTCTTGAAGGCTTCCGCGCAAACTCCGCCAAGGAGTATGCCGAGATCATCGAGGAGTGTGACACCAAGTTTGTCAAGGAGATCGAATTCGAGCGGTTCCGCGAGAACTACACGTTCGAAGAGGCCGAGGAGATCCGGCAAGACCTCGACAAGCTCCGTCGCTGGCTGGAGAAGGTCGAGCTGCGCGACTGGGTGGGCGCGGACGGCAGAGATCGCGCCCGGCAGCGCGTCGCGGAGTGCGAAACCCTTCTCGAGGAGTTCGAGGCCGACGTTTACGAACGGGTCAACGCCCCGGATTAGCTCTAGCCGGTTGCGGGGTGCTTCGGCGGCGTGGGCGGCTTCGGATGCGCGACGGCGTCTGAGGGAGGCGGCAGGTACGTCCCGTCGAGGGTGGGCCAGCGGCGGCATCGGCTGTCCGAGCGGACCGGGCCGGGCCCTGGCTTCGTCGGCTCGATAGACGGACGCCCAGCCTGCCTGCACCCCGGCGACAATCCAGGATTCAATCCTTGGCACTGTGGCTACCGGGCGCCTCGACCACCGTTGTCGTGCTTACCAACGACGAGACGGCTGACATCGAATCCCAGGCGCTTCGGGCGGCCCGCGAGATTGATTGGCCTTGAAAGCGAGCTGGCGCGAACGTACTCCCCGACAAAGCTGCAAGAGCCCGGCAACGATCGCGCCGACGCTGCGCCGGCCCGGGCCACGGCCAGACTGGCCGACACCCTCCTGGCGCCGTAACACGTGGGAGCGGCGCTGCCCTGACCGACGGACTTCAGCCGAGCCGCGCGCCGGTCTCGCAATCGAACGCGTGCTGCGCACCGTCACGCAGCGTGACGTGGATGAGGCCGCCTACTCGCGGATTGGTCCGGCCGTCCCCGAACGCACGTCAGCGGTCTGCGGACGAGCTCGCTGTACAACGGCGTCGGAAACCTGACGGCACTGGGAGCCGCTTTCACCGCCGCGCCATGATTTGCCGGCCGGGCATCTCCCAACCAGTACTGGCTAAGGTCACTCGCTTGACTGCTCGAGCGCGGCCAGGACCGCTGTGGCTTGCGCCCCTGAATCCCCATCGGAGGGGCGCAGGTGGAGTTCCGGTGACAGGGGGGGCTCGTAGGGGTCGTTGACCCCGGTGAA
>JALYIL010000025.1 GCA_030775825.1 Actinomycetota bacterium | reverse complement strand
GTGTGGCGAGCGGCCCGAACGTGCCCGTCGGGGGCGGCGGCAGCTGGACCGCCGCCAAGGGCCAGACCGCAGTGGCCCGGGCCGAGCGCTACCTCGGCACGATGTACGCCTGGGCCGGCGGAAACGCGAGTGGGCCGACCTACGGCGTCTGCGGACCCGACGGTGCATTCAACGACTGCAACATCGTCGGCTTCGACTGCTCCGGGCTCGTGATGTACGCGTGGGCCCAGTTCCCGTTCGAGCACTATGCCGCGACCCAGTACCTGCAGGGCTCCTATCACCCGGACACGTCGAGCCTGATGCCCGGTGACCTCGTGTTCTGGAGTTCGGACGGCACGGTCGCGGGCATCCATCACGTCGCGATCTACATCGGTGGCGGAATGGTCATCCAGGCGCCACAGAGCGGGTCACTCATCCAGGAGACGCCTCTTGATCAGGTGTCGTGGGGATACTTCGGGGCGACCCGCCCACTGACCTGATTCGGCCCGAGGCCGATCTGGATCAAGGCGCACACGGGTAGCGTGAGGGGATGAGCGCATCCCAGCCAGCCGCCGCGGCTGCGCCCGGGGTTCTCGTGGACGCCTTCGGGCGCACCGCTACCGATCTGCGGATCTCGCTGACGGACAAGTGTTCGCTTCGCTGCACCTACTGCATGCCGGCCGAAGGATTGGCGTGGCTGCCGAAGGTTGACCGGCTCGACGACGAGGAGATCCTGCGACTCGCGGCGGTGTTCGTCGGTCTCGGCGTCACCAGCGTGCGACTCACCGGCGGCGAACCACTTGTGCATCCGACACTGGTCTCGGTCGTCACTCGGCTCGCCGCGCTGCGGCCGCGTCCGGAGATCTCGCTGACCACCAACGGGGTCAGCCTCGAGACTCGGGCCGGCGCGCTGGCGGCAGCCGGGCTCGATCGGATCAACGTCTCGGTCGACACCCTCGACGCAGTCCGATTCGCCGAGTTGACACGTCGCGATCGCCTCGGGGATGTGCTGCGCGGCGTGGCAGCGGCCTCGGCTGCGGGCCTGGCCCCGATGAAGATCAACGCTGTGCTGATCCGGGGCGGCAATCTGGACGAGGCGCCGCTTCTGCTTGCCTGGGCGCTGCGGGCGGGCTACCAGCTGCGCTTCATCGAGCACATGCCGCTGGACGCCGACCACACCTGGTCGCGCGCCGACATGGTGACGGCCGACGAGATCCAGGGTCTGCTCGAGGCAGATTACGAGCTGCGGCCCTTCGATCACCGTGGGCACGCGCCGGCCGAACAGTTCGAAGTCCTCGACGGACCGGGCCGCGCGAGCTGGGCAGTCTCACCGGGACGCGTGGGCATCATCGCTTCGGTGACCCGGCCGTTCTGCCGCGACTGCGACCGGCTGCGGCTGACCGCGGACGGCCAACTGCGCACGTGCCTGTTCGCGCGCGAGGAGACCGACCTGCGCGGTCCGCTCCGCAACGGCGCCACGGACGAGGAACTGGCCCGGATCATCGCGGCGGCGGTCGCCGGAAAGCAATCCGGCCACGGCATTTCCTCGGCCGGCTTCGTTCAGCCTGAGCGCACCATGTCAGCCATCGGAGGTTAGGTCAGAACTCGCCTGCACCCGGCCGCGGCCGAGCAGGAAGCCCCGGGCGGCCAGGAACGCCGCCAACGAGTCCTCGTGGGCGGGGCACGCCAGCCAATGTTTGACCCGAGCCCCATCGTGCAGTCTCGGGTTACGCCATTGCAGATCTACGGCTGCGGCGCCCCGGCAGCCCTTGGCCGAGCACCGCGAGTCGCCGGGTGCAGAGGCTGCCTCGGGGACGACTTGGGACACCCAGGCACCGTACAGGCGGGTCACGTACCGTGAACGCGACCACCACCGCGACGAGGAGACTCAGGTGACTGCACCCCCTACCCCTGCTGCCGACGCGAGTGCCCTCGAACGAGTGATGTTCGAGGTGAAGCGGGTGATTGTCGGTCAGGAGCGTCTCGTCGAGCGGCTGATGGTCAGCCTGCTCGCGCAGGGGCATTGCTTGCTCGAGGGCGTCCCCGGCGTAGCAAAGACACTCGCCGTGGAGACCCTGGCGCGCACCGTCAGCGGTTCGTTCTCCAGGCTCCAATTCACGCCAGACCTCGTCCCCTCCGACATCGTCGGTACGCGAATCTATCGCCAGGGCGCCGAACACTTCGACACCGAACTCGGTCCGATCATGGCCAACTTCGTCCTAGCCGACGAGATCAACCGCGCGCCGGCAAAGGTGCAGTCCGCGCTGCTGGAAGTGATGGCGGAAAGGCACGTGACGATCGGCGGCATCCGCTATGACGTGCCGAGTCCGTTCCTCGTCCTGGCCACCCAGAACCCGATCGAGTCCGAAGGCGTTTACCCTCTGCCCGAGGCGCAACGCGATCGGTTCCTCATGAAGATCGCCATCGACTATCCGACCGCGGCAGAGGAGCGCGAGATCGTGTACCGGATGGGTGTCGAGCCTCCTGTCGCCAACGCCGTGATCAGCACCGACGAGCTCGCCCGGCTGCAGGCCACCGCCGGTCGGGTCTTCGTCCATCACGCGATCGTCGATTACGTCGTGCGCGTCGTACTCGCCACGCGGACGCCGGCACAGCAAGGCCTGCAGGACGTTGCGCAATGGGTGTCCTACGGCGCGAGCCCGCGGGCCAGCCTCGGCCTGATCGCGGCAGGGCGCGCCTTGGCGCTGCTGCGAGGACGCGACTACGTGCTGCCCCAGGATGTCCTGGACGTGGCCGTCGATGTGCTGGCGCACCGGTTGGTCCTCAGCTACGACGCGATCGCCGACGGGGTTCCCGCCACTCACGCCGTGCGACGGGTGCTGCAAACCATCGCGCTACCGCAGGTCGCGCCGCGTCAGCGGGCCAACGGCCCCGTTGTCCCCCCGCCGGTCGTCCCACAAGATCCCCGTATGCAGCAACAGCTCGTGTACGGACAAGCCGCGCCCCCGCAGTCCTCGCAGTGGGGCGAGCGCTCGGCATGAGCAGCGCCCGGACCGACCGGGCGCCGGTGCCGGCGCTGCCGACGCTTGACCTCGCCGGTGCCGAAGCATTGTTGCGCAGGCTCGAACTGGTCGTTCGGAATAAGCTTGACGGCCTGCTGCAGGGCAACTATCTCGGGCTGGTTCCGGGCCCTGGATCGGAGGCAGGCGAGTCGCGGCCGTATTCGGCCGGAGATGACGTGCGCCGGATGGATTGGCCGGTCACGGCGCGCACCAGCACCGCGCACGTCCGGCAAACGGTGGCCGACCGCGAACTCGAGACGTGGCTTGTCGTTGATTTGTCCCCGAGCGTCGATTTCGGAACGGCGTTGACCGAGAAGCGCGAACTCGTGCTCGCTGCGATGACTGCGGTTGTGCACCTGAGCGTTCGCGGCGGCAACCGGGTCGGTGCTCTGATCAGCAACGGTGAGCAGACCTTTCGGATACCCGCCCTGTCGGGCACGGTCCATGCGCGCTACTTGATGCGCAGGGTCGCGGCCACCCCTCGTGCCGGCAGCGGCGGAGGTGTCGAGCTTGCCGTGATGCTCGACATGCTGCGGCGTCCCCAGCGCCGGCGCGGGCTCGTCGCGGTCGTGTCGGATTTCCTGGACCGTGGCCACGTCCTCGACGCAGGATCTGACACCGCACCGGGTTCCGTATCCGGTGGAGCACAGGGATCGCCACCGTCGTGGGAGCGACCGCTTCGGGCGCTATCGGCTCGCCATCAACTGCTCGGCATCGAAGTCCTCGACCCGCGCGAACTCGAATTGCCCGCCGCCGGGCTGGTGACGTTTGCCGATCCCGAGTCAGGTCGCCAACTCGAGGTCCAGACCTCCGACCCGGGGGTCCGCCGCAGGTACGCCGCGGCGGCACAGGCGCAGCGGGCCGACATCGCCACCTCGTTGCGCCACGCCGGGGCGGCTCACCTGCAGTTGCGCACCGATCGTGACTGGCTCACCGATGTGGTGCAATTCGTGATCGCCCGACGCCGATTCGTGGTCGGCTCGGTCGGGGCGGCGGTGCGCTGATGAGCTTCCAGTCACCGGCGTGGCTGATGCTGCTGATAGCCGTCGCGCTGTTGGCGCTCGCGTACGCCGTTCTCCAGGTCCGCCGCAAGAAATTCGTCGCTCGCTTCAGCAACGTCGAGCTGCTGGGCAGCGTTGCCCCGCGTCGCCCGGGATGGCGCCGGCACCTGACCTTCGCACTGCTGCTGATCGCGTTGAGCGTCTTGACGATCGGTGTGGCGCGTCCCGCCGCAGCCGTGCGCGTCCCCCGTGACCGGGCAACGGTAATGCTGGCGATCGACGTGTCGTTGTCGATGGAGGCCACCGATGTGCTGCCGTCGCGAATCGCCGCCGCGCAGCAAGCCGCGAAGACCTTCGTCGACCTCATTCCGCCGCGCATTAACCTCGGACTGGTCTCCTTCGGAGGTAGCGCCAGCGTGCTGGTGCCGCCGAGCCTCGATCACGGCTCCTTGAAGGTGGCGATAGACAAGCTGCAACTGCAGGAGTCGACCGCGATCGGTGAAGCGGTCTTCACGAGTCTCGATGCCATCAACGTGTTCACTCAGACGACCACCGCGAAGGGTGACAAGCCGGCGCCGCGCCGAATCGTGCTGATGAGCGACGGCGCGAGCAACAAGGGCCGCAGCGTGATCGACGCCTCCGCAGCCGCGCAGAAGGCGGGCGTGGAGGTTTCGACGATCGCGTTCGGCACCGACACCGGCACCGTCACCTACGACGGGCAGACGATCCCGGTTCCGGCCGACAAGCCGACCCTCAACTACCTCGCGCAGAGCACGGGCGGAAGCTTCCATACCGCGACCTCGGTGCAGGAGCTGGAATCGGTGTTCTCGAACATCGGCTCGGCAATCGGGTACACGACCGTGCATCGCGACATCAGTTGGCGGTTTCTCGCGATCGGGTTGCTGTTCGCCCTGGCCGCCGCAGGCGCGTCGATGCTGTGGTCCGGTCGGTTGATGTAGGGCTCAGGTTTGTGGGTCGAGAACGAGCTTGCCGATCGAGGACCGGTCCAGCAGTGCACGGTGGGCAGCCGCGGCTTGGGCTAGGGGATAGGTCCGCCCGACGACCGGACGCAGCGAACCTTCGGCGAGCATCGACAGCAGGTCGTTCACGGCGTGCGCCAGCAGGGCCGGCTTCTGCATGATGTGTACGAGCCAGAAGCCGATGATCGCAGTGCTACGGGCCATCAGGATCGCGGGCGCGACCGGCGTCGGCGGCGTCCGCGACGCCATTCCGAACACCGCCAGGCGGCCCAGCGGGGCGAGTGCGGCCAGGCTCTGGTCGAACACCCTTCCACCCGTCATCTCCAGGACGATGTCGACTGCGTTGCCGTCGTTGGCCTCGCGCAACTGTGCCGTCAGGTCATCCGACGTCGAGTCGACGGCGACATCCGCCCCCAGCTCGAGCGTCAGGGCGCGCTTGTCCGCGCTCGAGGCCGTGGCGATGACCTTGCCCGCCCCCCACCTCTTGGCGAGCTGGATCGCCACGGTCCCGACGCCCCCAGCACCGGCGTGGACCACCACGCTCTCGCCCTTGCTCAGGTGCGTGCTCGTGCGCAGCAGGTGCCATGCCGTCGCCCCTTGCACGAGCGTGGTGAGCGCAGCGGAATCTGAGACAGCGTCCGGAATCGGAAAAAGGTAACGGGGGTCGGCTGCGATCTTCTGGGCGTATCCGCCGGCACCGAGCAGACCGAGAAGTCGGCGCCCGTCCGCCGTGCGAACGACCACCTCGCTACCGGGAATCATCGGCAGACTCTGCTTGGCGAGGTAGCTGTCCTCGGTGGCGTGCGTGTCGGCGTAGTTCACCCCCGCGGCGAGCACATCGAGAACCTCCTGCCCGTCGGCCGGGACAGGATCGGGAAGGTCGCTGACCACGAGAGTCTCAGGTCCGCCGAAGTCGGTGATCTGAATTGCACGCATGCGGCGAACCGTACTCGCGGGTAGGCAGAGGCTGCCGGACCGGTCCGGGCCATCCGATAGCCTGAGAAACCGTGAGCAGGTCGGTACTGGTGACAGGCGGAAACCGCGGGATCGGACTGGCCATCGCGCGCGCGTTCGCGGCGAACGGCGACAAGGTTGCCGTGACCCATCGCGGCAGCGGCGTGCCGGACGGGCTGTTCGGGGTCACCTGCGACGTCACCGACGAGGCGGCGGTAGATGCCGCGTTCGCCGCAGTCGAGGCCGAACACGGCCCGGTCGAGGTGCTTGTCTCCAACGCCGGGATCACCGACGACACGCTGCTGTTGCGGATGAGCGAGGACTCCTTTGAGCGCGTCGTGGATGCGAATCTCACCGGTGCATACCGGGTTGCAAAGCGTGCCGCGGGGCCGATGCTCAGGCACCGCAGTGGACGGATGATCTTCATATCGTCGGTCGTCGCGCTCGTCGGAGCACCCGGGCAGGCGAACTATGCAGCCAGCAAGGCCGGACTCATCGGGCTGGCTCGCTCGATCGCCCGCGAACTCGGCAGCCGGTCGATCACCGCGAACGTGATCGCACCGGGATTTGTCGACACCGACATGACGGCCGAGTTGGGCGAGCAGCGCAAGGCGGAGATCCTCACCAACGTGCCGCTGCGGCGCTACGGCCGCGTCGAGGAGATCGCCGGCGCCGCTGTCTACCTCGCATCCGACGTAGCGGCCTACGTCTCCGGTGTGGTGCTTGCCGTCGACGGCGGCCTCGGCATGGGGATCTGAAGGGACCGATATGGGTTTGCTCGACGGCAAGCGCCTGCTCATCACCGGCGTCATCACCGACGCCTCCATCGCCTTCTCAGTCGCGCGGCTCGCCCAGCAGGAGGGCGCCCAGATCGTCCTTACCGGTTTCGGCCGGATGTCTCTCGTCGAGCGGGTAGCCAAGCGCTTGCCCGATCCCGCGCCGGTCGTCGAACTAGACGTCGCGAACCAAGAGCACCTCGAGTCGCTGGCCGCTCGTGTCGGCGAGCACCTCGGCGGCCTCGACGGCGTGCTCCATGCCATCGGCTATGCACCGGCCACCTGCCTCGGCGGCGGCTTCCTGGATGCGCCGTGGGAAGACGTCGCCACCGCGGTCCAGGTTTCGACGTTTTCCCTGAAGTCCCTGGCGGTGGCCTGCCTGCCGCTGTTCGGGCCGAGCGGTGGCTCGATCGTCGGGCTCGACTTCGACGCCCGAGTGGCATGGCCGGCATACGACTGGATGGGTGTGGCCAAGGCCGGCCTCGAGTCCGCGGCTCGCTATCTGGCGCGTGAGCTGGGCCCGCGCCGCATCCGGGTGAATCTCGTCGCGGCAGGCCCGGTTCGCACGATGGCCGCCAAAAGCATCCCCGGCTTTCATCAATTCGAGCAGGCATGGGACGCCCGGGCGCCACTGGGATGGGACAACAGCGATGCCGAGCCGATCGCACGCTCGGCGCTGGCGCTGCTCTCGGACTGGTTCCCGGCGACGACCGGCGAGCTCATCCATGTCGACGGCGGATTCCACGCAATGGGTGTCTGAGCGTTGTACGAGGCGTTGCTGCTGCTGTCCTTCGGTGGCCCCGAGGGCCCCGAGGACGTGATGCCGTTTCTGCGCAATGTCACCCGGGGGCGCGGCATCACCGACGAGCGCCTTGAAGCCGTCGCGGCGCATTACCGGCACTTCCGCGGCGTCTCACCGATCAACTCGCACAACCGAGCCTTGCTGGCGGCGCTGAAGGCAGAAATGCAGGCACATGTGATCGATCTTCGCCTCTACATGGGCAACCGCAATTGGAAGCCCTACGTCGCTGACGCCGTCCGCAAGATGCGCGACGACGGCGTGCAACGGGCGCTCGTGTTCGCGACGAGCGCGACTGGCTCCTATTCGGCGTGCCGGCAATATCGGGAGGATCTCGCCCAGGCCCGCTCAGTGGCCGGCGCAGGGGCCCCTGAACTGGTCAAACTACGTCACTACTTCGACCATCCCGGATTCGTGGCGGCCAACGCCGATGCGGTGCATGCCGCGATCGCGCAACTGCCGGCGCAGGTCCGCGATTCGGCCCGCCTGGTGTTCACGGCCCATTCGATTCCGGTCCTCATGAATGAGACCTCTGGACCCAGCTCGAACGGGCTGTACGCTGCCCAGCAGCGTGAGACCGCGCGTCTGGTCGCCGAGGCGGTTCGCGGGGCCGGAGCGGCCTTCGACCTGGTTTGGCAGTCGCGCAGCGGGCCACCGCTGGTTCCATGGCTCGAGCCCGATGTGAATGACCACCTCCGCCAACTCGCCGCCGACGCCGTGCCCGCCGTCGTCCTTTGCCCGACCGGCTTCGTATCCGATCACATCGAGGTTCTCTGGGATCTCGACACTGAGGCGCGGCAGACCGCGACGGAACTTGGCCTCGAGTTCGCCCGAGCCGCGACTGCGGGTACCCATCCCTCGTTCGTCGCGGCAGTTCGCGAACTGGTCCAGGAGCAGCTGTCTGGCGCCGCGCCGCGCTCGCTGGGCACGCTGGGGCTGTGC
>JALYIL010000024.1 GCA_030775825.1 Actinomycetota bacterium | reverse complement strand
GCTCATTCACGCCGGCGCGTCGGTCGCGCCGGCGCACCCCGATTTCGATGACGACGCCCGCGCTGTCGCTGTGCAGATTCCCCCAGCCGGGGTGTTGCAACGACTCGATGCCGTGCTGGCCTGCCGCGAGGCCTTGGAACTCAACGTCAAACCGCGGATTGCCGTCGAGGCCATGACCGCGGCGTTGCGCCTGCCCTAAAGTGGCGGCGTGGACTCCGACCAGAAGCGACGCGCAGGGCGGGAGGCCTGGCTGTGTTGATGTGCGCGGTCGTCTTCCAGCGCCAGGGGCGCCTTTATTACGCGGATCCGGGCGAACTCAATCCACGCGTCGGCGACCACGTCCTGTACCCAACCGAGGCCGGTCCCGAAGTCGCCGAGGTGATGTGGGCGCCCCAGTGGGTGAGCGAGGACGTCGGCGGGCTGCCGGTGCTGGTCGCAATCGCCAGCCCGGCGGATCTGAAAGCCGCGGAACTCAGCCGCAAGAAGCGGGCCTTGGCGCGGGTGTCGGCGAAGCGGCTCATCCGTGAACACGAGCTGCCGATGAAGCTCAGCGGCGTCGACTACGTCGCCGCGGACAACGTGACCACGGTGTATTTCACCGCACCGCATCGCGTGGATTTCCGCGGCCTGGTGCGAGACCTGTCGGCGACGATGAACGGGCGGGTGGACCTGAGGCAGCTCTCTGCTCGAGACGAGGCGCGCTTGACTGGCGGCATCGGGTCGTGCGGGCGCGAGCTGTGCTGCTCGACCTTCCTGGTTGACTTCGAACCTGTCTCGATTCGGATGGCGAAGGACCAGGACCTGCCGATGAATCCGCTGCGCATCTCCGGCGCGTGCGGGCGCCTGATGTGCTGCCTGAAGTACGAACATCCGCTGTATCAGGACTTTGCCGACAAAGCGCCGGCTCTCGGCGATGCGGTAGAGACGCCCGATGGCCCGGGCACGGTCGTGGGGCACAACGTCGCCGGCGAGAAGGTCGTCGTGAGAATGGCCGCTGACGGCAAGCGTTCGGCGTGTGCGCTGGCATCGGTGTGCTCGTCGCGCAAGGCCTATGAAACGAGGTCGGACACTGTCATCGACGCGTCGTAGCTCTCGGGCGGCGGCCACTGCCTCCGCGCGATCATGACCTCGCGCAGGATGTCTGGCCGGTCGGTGATGATGCCGTCAACACCGGCGTCGAGCAGGCGCTGCATGGTCGGGGCGTCGTTGACCGTCCACACGATCACGCGCACGCCGATCGCGTGGGCGCGCTCCAGGAGGTGATCGGCGTAGATCGCGATCCTTCCCAGCCGCAGCGGCACGTGCGCGAAGGTGCCGGGCGGCTGTGGCTGGGGAGACCTACCTAGACGTAGTCGTGACAACGTCGAGACCAGCGAACGCCACCCGAGGGCGGCCGTCAGCTCGGTCCCGGCGAGATCACCGAGCGAAGCCAGCCACGAGTCCCACGAGCCCGCGACGCATACCCGGGCAGTCGCCCGGTGCGAGAGGAGAAGGCGAGCAAGCGGCGCGATGGCTGCGCGCTCCTTGACGTCGATGGAGAAGAAGGCGTCCGGGAAGGCTACGAGCACCTCGGCAAGCGTCGGGATCGGCTGGGTGCCCATCACCGAGAAACCGCGGAGATCGGCGAGGTCGGTGCGAGCAACGGAACGGCGACGCCCCGTCACGCGCCGAAGCGACGAATCGTGAAAGGCGACCAGCGCGCCGTCGGCGCTCAGGCGCACATCGGTCTCCATGTATCGCACGCCGAGCGCATACGACAGCCTGAACGCCGCGAGGGTGTTCTCGGGGGCCAGCCCAGCGCCACCGCGGTGGGCGATGGCGAGCGGCAGGCTCTGGTGACCGTAGACGCGCGGGTACACACGTCGACTGTGGCGCATCGGATCGGGGAAGGTCGCCCGAAAACAGGGGTGCCGGGAAAACGTTCAAGCAATGTTGGACAGCCGGTCATGTGATCACCCCCCGGTCAGGTCCGCGCACTGTCGCCTGCGCCCTGGGTCCCAGACTGGGACACTGGCGGGTTAGACTCGCTCGGTCGCGGCTTCCGCGTCCGCCGCCTTAGCTCAGTCGGCAGAGCGTCTCACTCGTAATGAGAAGGTCCGGAGTTCGATTCTCCGAGGCGGCTCCACCTCGCAGCCCAATGATTGCGGAACCTGCGAGCGATCTAGCCATCGTCACGCTTCACCATCTTTCGTTTCCACGATCCCCGAACGATCCCCAACCGACCCAAACGATCCCAATAAGGTCAGCGCCGGCCCATAAGTTCGCGTCGATGAGGTGCCCATACAGGTCGAGCGTCAGCTGTCAACGAAGAGATGGCCGCCGCTACTTAACATGGCACGCTGCACGCGGAGGCCGGGGCCGGGCTCGAAATTCGATCGCCAACCTGTAACCCGGGTTCAGACCTCGCTTCGGAGGTGCCTGGCGTTAGGGTCCTTCCAGCGACATCTCGTCGCTGAACATCCAGCCAACCGTCTCCTGCATCGCCACGGTGACGTAACGCCCGCGGATAGGCGTTGCCCCGTTCACCCGAACTGTCACGGCCTGTTGCGCGGTGCTCGGCGCGGCGCCCTGGGCGGTTCCGAGCAGTTGACCCCCGGTGGTCGGCGTAGGGGAGACATAGACGGTGATCTGCGACGGTATGTAAACCGCGGCCGACAACTGCTGCAGCCAGGTCGTGGACACCGAGCACACTGCCTGCGTCCGGCTAAGCTGGAAGATCACCGAGGCGCTCTGCGTTCGCCAGGCCTGCCAGCCGGGGTCGCTGATGTCGGCTCGGGCTAAGTGACCGTCGGTCAGTTCGTGCCCAGTCTGGTCCGGGTATTCCGGATCGGGTGCAGAGATGTATGGCTTGGCGGCCAATCCGATCGGGGTTGCTGCTTCGGCGCAGGCGCCGGGCTTGGTCGCAACGGCCGCCCCGGACACCTGCCTGTGCATCAGGTCGAGTAACCAACCACCGATCCAGCGCTGACCGGCCGGCGCCAAGTGGCCGGTGTCGTCGTAGACCGGCTGACCGTCGTGGGTGCTCGGGCAGGAGTGCCGAGGGCAGAGCAGCGCGTTCAGGTCAGCCACGCGCGCCGAGTCACGGGCCGCGGCGGACCGGACATCTGCGTTAATGCAATTCGATCGCGAGACCTGGCCGCCTTCATCGTCGCGAACGGTTGCTACGTAAACCGGCAGCATGGTCGGGCCGTGCAAGGCTGCGATCGCGGTGTCGAGCGCTTTGGCGTACGCGGCGTCGAAGCTCGGGTCGCAGGGGTACACGTGCTTGCCATCCACGGTTGCCCCGACGTTGGTGTCAACGGTTCCTTCCATCAACAGTGCGACGTTCGGATGGGCAGTCGCGAAGGCATTGGCCCACAGGGCACTCTGGCGATGACAATCGCCGGCGGCGTCCCCGTTGAGCAGCCCGCATCCGGGCGCGCCGTCGTTGATGAAGGTGTTTCGCTGCGCGGGGTCGGACAGGCGCAGCGCGTAGCCCATGTTCTGCGCCCACGAGTCGCCGGCGACAAGCACGGTGAGGCTGCCCGATCCGCCTTTGCCCGCAAGGGTTATTGGTTGGTTGCGCAGCGTCCGGGGCAGGCTGGGCGGGAAAGCCACCACGACCACCGCTATCGCGACGGCAGAGGCCAGCGCTGCTGATACCACCCGTCGCCCAGACATCCGACCTACCCGAATCGGCATTTCCACGAAGGAATATGACAGTGCCGCAACAGCCACGGTCACCGCGACACGCACCACCCACAGTCCAGCAACGCTGCCGCCCACCATCGCCGGTGTGATCATGACCCAGAGCGGCCAGTGCCACAGGTATAGCGAGTAACTGCGCTTGCCGACCCACGTCAACGCCGGAGTGGCCAGCACGCGCGTGTAGGCCGATGCGGGGTTGAGGACCACCCCGGCGATGACGACACCGGCCGCCACGCTGCACGAAATCAGCCATCCGCGGTACAAGTCGAGGAGTTCGAAGTTGGCCGTCGCCCACGAGTACCCCAGCCATGCAATCGAACCGGCGACGGCTGCCGTCCAGGCCCAGCGGGCCTCGGAGGACGACACGGAAGCCGCCGGGTCCTGTACGTGCCTGGCGAGCAGGACGGCGAGCAGGCACCCGGCAAAGAGCGCATCGGCCCGGGTGTCGGTGCCGAGATAGGCACGCAGCGTTCCGTAGTGGCCTGCGACCCAGACCTGCCAACCTGCGGAAGCGACGAGGAAAGCGGCCGCAAGAACGGCTATCGGCTTTGTCGTCCTGGCGAACCGCAGCACCACTGCCAGCACAACGGGCCAGACTAGGTAGAACTGCTCCTCGATTGCCAGTGACCAGATGTGGTTGAGTGGCGTCTTGGTCGCGGCGACCCCCCAATAGCCGACGTTGCCGAAGATCGCGAACCAGTTGTTCAGGTTGAACAGCGACCAACCCGCGGCCTTTGTGGTGGATTGCGCCATCGCGACCGACGCGTAGTTGTAGGACCAGATGACCACGACCGCGATGACCAGCAGAAGGGCCGGAGCCAGCCGCCGCACCCTGCGTGCCCAGAAGGTGGAAAGGTCAATATGCGGACGCCAGCGGCGGTGTCTGGAGCCGTCGCGGGCGCTGAACGCCTCGTTGACCAGCAGGCTCGTGATCAGGAAGCCGGAGAGAACGAAAAACAGATCGACACCCAGAAAACCGCCGTGCAGCACGTTCGCGTGAAAGAGCATCGCGGCCACCACCGCGAACGCGCGGAGCCCGTCCAGACCCGGCAGGGGTCGGATGCGAGACCGCTGCGGCAGCCGGAATGGGTCCGGGCTGGGCTCGGCGGACAGCCGGTCTGAATCGACCTCCGTCACGTCGCCACCGCCTTCTCGGTCGTGACTCCCGACTCCTGACTCACCACCCAACGGCGGAGATGCTAATCATCTCCAGCGTGGCGCCTCGCTGCGAGTTGGAGATCGAGGGCAGACCTTGGGAGCTGCTGATGCCCGGACCGGAGTGCCGCCACGCGTGCGGTCGGTACCATCCGCAAGACCGGCTACCGGTGGCTAGCTGAGAGCCGCGGAATCCCGCGGGTGCCCCTGGCTACGCGATCGGACCTGCCACTAGCGACCATGGCGCCAGGAAGTGCTGCCACCATCGCGCCGCCGCACAGCCAGCGCCGCGGGACACGGTCAGCCTCCCTCGCGCAGCGCCACCGGCGCCGCCAGGGCCGTCGACGACACCTCCGCCTATCACCAATGCGCGCAGTTAAGGGGCGCCTCGTCCATCAACTCCCGGTGCCACTTGCGGCGCTCTAGCACGTGTGAATAGGTGTCGACAGAAACGCAGGAGGGAGCTGTGGCCCAGCAGTTTCGACACGAGCGCGATGTCAGTGCCCGACGCGAGCAGGAGCGGCGCCTAGCCGCGACGCAGGTCGTGCAGACGAGTCGACCGCAAGGTCGTTATCGTGTCGGTCCTGGCACCGGTACGGTTCCCGTTGTGGGGCTGGGGCGATGCACGTGACCGTCGTGTGGCTGCATGCTCGAGATGGCCGCCGATGCGCGGCCGTGGCGGGATCCTCCGGTCGCAGGCCGGTGAGAGAGCTGTGGCCGTTAAGGTCCGTCGGTTCCTTGAGATGGCGTATTGCGGGCTTGGTCGCGTCTGCAGGTGTTGTGCTGGCGGGGTGCGCAGCGTCGGCGCCCGTGGGTCTGGTTACGTCTGGTGATGTGGTTGGCGTGTGTAAGACGATCACGACGGCGGAGGAGATGATAACGCCGAGTGATGTGTCGCCGGCGGTGTCGTGCTCGTCACCGCATGTGTATGAGACCTACGCCGTGACCACGGCGCCGTCCTCCATCACTGCGCTTCGGGTGCGTCCTGAACCGGAACTGCTGCAAGCGGCCGCGCAGGATTTGTGTCCGCTGGCCCCGATCCGGCCTTACTTGGGCGCGGGAGCTCTGGATAGTCAGTGGGGGGTGTCGGTCTGGACGAAGTTTCCCACTCGCGCCGAATGGGGTCGGGGTGTGCGGCTGGTGGTGTGTGATCTTGTGGTCGATGCGCCGCGGCCGGATGAGGTTCCGCTAGTCAGCTTCTCGCTTCGTGACGTGATGGCCTCAACCCGGTCGGCGCGAGTGCGCTTGTGTCGCACCGGCCCACCATTCCAGTACCTCACGTGCGACACCGCGCATGAGGCGGAGAAGACGGGCACGGTCGCCGTCGCCTCCGGGTTGAGCCCGGTTGCTGCGCAGACAGCGGCGCTGGAGGCGTGCACCTTGCAGGCACGTTTGTACACCGGGCACGCTTCGATGCCGGGCTTTCGGCCGGAGTTCGTCCTCGGTAACGCAGGTGCGGTGGAGTGTTGGCTCGCCAGCGAAAATGCCTTCACTGCAGGCACTGTGCGCGGCGGATTGATCCCAGGATGAGCGCGACAAGCCACCGGCAGGGCAGCGGTGACAACGGGTATTCGTCGCGACTCCTCGCGCTGCGGAACACCCTCACCTCGGTGGGGCGTGGCACGCCACGCGGGCGGGCGGGCGTCTTGTTTGCCGCCATCGTGGGGATGCTCGGTGGTGCAGGCCTGGCAGCGAGGCTGTTCGTGGGCGGTGCGATCGGGGTCAGCGACCAGGGCGACGGCACCCGCCTGCTGTGCAGCCTGGGGCTGCGTGAAGGCAATCGGTACAACACTTCCACGACACAGTTCTTGTACCTGACCTGGTATAACCACCAGTGGTACGGGGAGACCTGCGGAGCGACTGGTTCAGGCGAACCGTACAACTCCTCGCAACTGTGGTTCCTGCGCATCGCGAAGTGGCTGACCCCGATTCTGGGTCTGCCCGGCGGCCTCGATCTCCGCGCGTTGGGCGCGGTGTTCTGCGTGCTCGTTGCGGTCATCTGCGCGTTGTTTGCCTGGCTTCTTCCCGGCACCGGGCTGGCCCGGGTCCTGGGCGTCGGCATGCTGTGGCTGGTCATCGCCGACGGCGCGTTCGCGGGCTACTTCGTCTCCGCGTACAGCGAGCCGGCGGCTCTGGTAGGCATACTCCTGCTGGCGATCGGTGTGATCGTCTTCTGGCGCACCCGCACTCTGCAGTGGTGGGCGGTCTTGCTGGTCTGCGCAGCGGCCGTGCTCACCATCACCGCCAAGACGCAGAGTGCGTCGCTGCTCGTCACTCTCATTCCGTTGATCCTGTGCAGGCCCAGCTTCGGTGGATCCATCCAGCAACGGTTGGACAAGGGGGGCCTGTTTGCCATTGTGACGACACGCAGACGCGTCGCCGCGTTCATAGTCACCAGGTGGCCGACGCTGATCGTCTGTGCGCTGCTCGTGGTGATCACCCAGCAATACTTGGCAGATCAACCGAAGCGGTTCGAAGTCCAGAACCGTTACGCCGCGGTATTCATCGAGATGCTGCCGCACAGCCCCAACCCTGCCGCTGACCTCAAACACCTTGGCCTGCCAGTGAGTATGGCCTCCTCGTCTGGGGTGCCGATCAACGCGCCAGGAAGCGTCGCCTCGACTCCGGCGTTCGTCGGCTTCGTGAACAAGACATCGCCGCTGAGGACCACGGAGATCTACCTGCTCGACCCCGTCCGGCTGGCAGGTATGGCCGGGCGCGGGCTAAAGGGCATGGGGGTGTTGCGGGCCGACTATGTGTACTCCTACCCGCAGTCGGCCCACCTTCCCCCAGACACCGAAGAATGCCGTGTCTGTGTAGTGCAGAGTGTCTGGAAGACGGTCTTTGGCGGCGCCCCGGCAATGATCGTGATCTTCGGCTTGCTCAGCTTCGGTGTCTGTCTCTACCTCCTGGCAACGAGGCGGGACCGTAGAAGCACCGCCATCGCCGTCGCCGGCATTTTCGCCGGGCTCAGTGCTGTAGCCCAGTTCTGGGTGGTCATGCTCACCGAAGGGGCCTCAGATCTGATCAAGCACATGGTGCTTGCCAACTACATGACTGCACTGACGTTCGTCATCGCCGGATACTGCTTCTATCTGATCCGAACCACGACCAACGAGCGGCAACCATCCGGCGAGTTGCCACTTCCTCCGCGCTCGAAGTCAGTCCAAGATGATGCAGCGGACCCAGATGCGACCCGAGGGGCCGAACCCCGGTAATCCGGGGCGCCAGGACAGAGGTGAGCCGTTTCGGATGCGCGATGATCTCACCCACTCAACGTTTCGGCGGCCGGCGCCGCCGGTGCCGCGCTCCTCACCAGCACACCACTAGGAGGAAAAGTGAACGACGCCGACAAGAAGAAGCTTCATAGCGCACTGGGAATCATCACGAACTTGACGGCCCACCTCTCGAATCTGGCCGGACGCAGCCCGCGCGCGGCCAAGTACTGGGCCGAAGCGCTGAACAAGAAGGATTCTTCTTTGGACGCGGCACAGAAGCAGAAGCTGAAGAATGCGATCGCCGCGATCGAGAAGCTGACGAAGGACGCGAAGGTGGTCGCGAAGGACTTGGAGGCGTGTGGCAGAGAAGCCAGCGATGCTGCCCTGCTAGCGAAATTCGCCACCGCGAAGCAGTTTCGGGACACGGTCGTGGCCAAGCGACTGGCGTCATCCAAAGCGTTCGACCAGAACGCGCATCAGTTCCTTCTCAGCATGAAGGGCATCCTGGGCAGCAATATGTACCCCGGCATGCGCGACGCAGATCCGAAGGTCACAGTCGATTCGCTCGCCAACTTCTCGTCCTACTACAACGAGATGCGGATCGGGCTCGCAAAATTGTGAGCACGACCCCGATGGAGTCAGGGCTATGACCGCGGCTTTCGGGCGATGGCGGGCGAGGACCTCCTTGCCCCGCCGTCAGAAGGATCACTGAGTGGATGCGACTCTCCCGCCGTCGGCGGCCGAACACCTACCGCCATGGGCGGCCGAACACCTACCGCCATGGGCGGCCGAGGCCGTCGATGCCGCGCAAGTGGCTGGGACCGACGTCGCCGCCGGCCTCGCCCTTGCCGAGCAGTACGGCGAACTACTTCCCCCGCCGGGCGAGGGCCGCACCTGGGCTCGCTGGTCGGTGCTCGCCGCAATCGCCGAACGCGAGCTGACCGCGGCTCGAATTCTCGAGGCTCACAGCGACGCTCTGGCGATCCTGCACGAGGCAGGCGAAGCTCATCCGAAAGGGACTTGGGGAGTGTTTGCCGCTGAGAGCCCGACGGCACGCCTGCAGGCCACCGAGGCCGCCAGCGCAGTGAGCCTGACCGGAACGAAGCCGTGGTGTTCGTTGGCGGGATCCATCGACCATGCGCTCGTCACCGCCCACGTCGGCAGGGGCCGGCGCCTCTATGCGGTAGATCTCGACAGCCCCACGGTGACCGTTGATCCGCCCGAGCGCTGGGTGGCTCGTGGCCTGGCAACCGTTACGAGCGGTCAGGTACATTTCGCGGACACACCGGGCCGCCCGATCGGAGGTCTCGGGTGGTATCTGGATCGGCCGGGCTTTGCCTGGGGAGGCATCGGCGTCGCCGCTTGCTGGTACGGCGGCGCCTGCGGGTTGTACCGGTCATTGCGGGAACGATGCAGCGCTCAGGCCGGAGAGCTGGCCGCATTGCATGTCGGAATCGTTGACGCTGCCCTGCACGGCGCCGGTGCCACGCTCGAACACGCCGCGGGGCTCGTCGATGCCGGGCTGGCGATCGGCGACGCCGGCCAGCTGCTGGCCTTGCGCGTGCGGGCGGTGGTCGCAGACGCTGTCGAACGTACGGTTCGCCAGGTTGGGCACGCCCTTGGCCCAGCTCCGCTAGCGTTCGACGAGAGGCACGCTCGCCGGGTTGCAGATCTCGAACTCTACGTGCGCCAGCACCACGCGGAACGCGACTTGGCCAGTCTCGGCGCCGCGGGGATCGGCGCCGCGGGGATCGACACGACGGTCAGCCGAACGGGTCATTCGTGAGTGCGGCATTCGATGGTTGCGAGGAGGGCACCGGGGAGCAAGTCTGGATGGACGGGCGCCTTGACGACCTGCCACGCCTGGCCGCTCCAGGAGCTGGCGACCGTCTCCTGGTCGTGGCTGCCCATCCCGATGACGAATCGCTAGGGGCCGGCGGCCTGATCGCCATGGCCGCTGCGAACGGCGCGGAGGTTTGCGTTCTCGTCGTCACCGACGGCGAGGCGTCTCATCCGCATTCGCGCACCCACGCTCCGGCCGAGCTGGCGAGGATCCGCCGACGCGAGGTGGGCGCCGCGATCCGCGCGCTGGCCCCCACCGCCTGCACCCACTTCCTGGCGGTGCCGGATGGCGCGGTCGACGCGCATCGGGAGCAGGTGCGTAACGCGGTCGGACAGAGGCTGGAGGGCTGCACCCACCTTGCAACCCCGTGGATCGGTGATCGCCATCCCGACCACGAGGCGTGTGCAGAGGTCGCGGCCGAACTAAGCGCGGGCCGCGCTGGCCTTCGACACTGGCAATTCCCGATCTGGGCGTGGCACTGGGCCGACGCCGCGACCGCCGATCTACCGATTCCCAGGCTGCATCGCCTCGATCTCGAGGGGGAGTCCAGTCGCCGCAAGCAGGCCGCGATCGCCTGCCATCGCTCGCAACACCAGCCACTGTCCGACGCACCGGGTGACGCAACGATCCTTCCTCCGCACGTCCTCGAGCACTTCACGCGGGATTTCGAGTCCTTCGTCTTCGACCCCGGATCGAACGCCTTTCCGGCGGCGGCCGCGGCGTACTTCGACCGCCTCTACACCGATAGCGAGGACCCGTGGGGGCTGGCCGATCGGTTCTACGAGCGGCGGAAGCGGGAGCTGGTTCTCGCTTGCCTACCGCGCGAACGATTCCGACGAGCCTTCGAGCCCGGCTGCGCCACCGGGCTGTTGACGCGTGAACTCGCCAAGCGGTGTGACGAGGTGATGGCGTGGGACGGCGCGTCCGCGGTCCTGGAGCAGGCCCGAGGCAGCCTCGCCGCCTTCGGCAACGCCGAGCTCAGCTGTCGACGCATACCTGAGGACTGGCCCGAGGGGACCTTCGACCTCATCCTGTTGAGCGAAGTCGGCTACTACTGCATCGACCTCGACGTGCTGGCCGATCGGGTGCGTGGCTCGCTCGCGGCCGACGGCGTGGTGCTGGCGTGTCACTGGCTGCACCCTGCGCCTGACCATCCGCGCGAAGCCGCCGACGTGCATACTGCGCTGGGCCGCAACCTGCACCACCTCCTCGAACACGTCGAGCAAGATTTTCGGCTGGATGTCTTCGCACGCGACCCGCGCTCGGTCGCCACCCTCGAGGGGATGGTCGGATGATCCGCGATGTCGGCGTGATCGTCCCGGCTGCCAACGAAGCGCAGCACCTCTCGGACTGCCTGCGCGCCGTCCGCAGGAGTCACCGGCACCTGATCACCTCCTGCCGACGAGAGATCCGAGTTCGGATCGTGGTCGTGCTCGACAGCTGCACGGACGACAGCGCGTTGATCGCTGAAGGGTTCCGGGGGGTCGAGACGGTATCGGTGCAGGCAGGCTGTGTGGGCTCGGCGCGCTATGCGGGGGTCACGCACATCCTGAGCGGCCGTACCCCGGCCATCGAAACCTGGCTGGCGAACACCGACGCCGACTCCCAGGTCCCTCCCCACTGGCTGGCCGCCATGGTCGAGGAGGCCGACCGCGGAGCGCACGTCGTGCTCGGAACAGTCCGACCGGGTCCTGGCTTGCCGAGCGATATCTCCACCGACTGGCATGCTCGCCACGTCGAACGTGACGGCCACCCTCATGTGCACGGAGCGAACTTCGGCATCCGAACCGACGCATACCTCGCCCTCGGTGGCTGGCCGAGCGTGTTCAGTGGCGAGGACGAACTGCTCGCGGCGCGTGCCTCCGCAGCGGGACGCCTGCACGTGGTGCGGACCGGCAGGCTGCCGGTGCTGACCAGTACGCGCCTGCACGGCCGGGCACCGCACGGATTCTCCAGCTATCTGCGTGGACTATCTGCACGGACTCAAGGCCGTTGAGCGTCCCTGGGACTAGCGGCCGGTTCGCCGCTGATGTGGACCGGGCTCCTGGCTGTCATGATGCAGCTGTGCATACCGGGCCGGCGGGGGGGCAGACCAGCGTTGCCGGATTCGTCGCTCCTGCGGACGACCAGGCACTTCGGCTTCAACAACTGGCTCATCTGACCGCCCAATTGGGTTCTGCCGAGACGCTGGGGTCCATCATCAATATCGTCGTGACGCACGCCGGCGAAGTGATCCGGGCGGCTGTGGCGACGCTCATGCTTCGCGACGACGATCGGCTGGAGCTCGTTGGCGCGCACGGCGTTCAACCCGGCATCGAAGATCGGTTTGCGTCCTTCGGGTTGTTGGATGAGAACCCCGCGAGTGAGGCGGCCCGTACTGGGCAGCCAGTCGTGCTCTCCGCCAACGACAACATCGAAGGCCGGTACCCGGCTCTGGCAGGCACAATGCCGGCGGGGCGCTCGCTGGTCTGCCTCCCGCTGCGCTCGACCGCGCAGCCGCTGGGGGTCATCGGGCTTACCTTCGAGGCGAGCTGGGTACCTGGCGCCCGCGAACTGGACTTCCTGACCACGTTCGCCGACTCGTGTGCCCAAGCCATCCGCAGGGTCCGAGCGACAGAGCAGGCACAGCGAACTGCGCGGCAACTGACGTTCCTCGCTGACGCGTCCGCCGAGCTCGCGAGCAGTCTAAATTACCCCGTCACCCTCGCCCACGTCGCTCGGCTGAGCGTTCCGACGCTTGCCGATTGGTGCGCGGTATCGATGGTGGGAAGCGGCGGTGCGCTGAGCACCCTGGCGGTCGCGCATGTCGACCCGGCGAAGGTCGAATCGGCGTGGGAGTTGGAGAAGCGTTATCCCCCCGACCCTGACGCCCCGACCGGAGTGCCCAATGTCGTGCGCACCGGGCAGAGCGAGCTGTATCGGGAGATCACCGATGACATGCTCGTGGCTGGGGCGCGTGACGAGGAGCATCTGCGGCTCTCCCGTGATCTTGACCTACGCAGCGCCCTGGTCGTGCCGCTCACCGCGCGCGGGCGCACGCTCGGGGCCATCACGCTGCTGCGCACGACCGGCAGCGACGAGTACGGCCCAGCCGAACTGGCAGTCGCCGAGGACCTCGGTCGACGAGCCGGGGTAGCCATCGACAACTCCCGGCTCCACAGTGAGACGCAGGACATCGCGCGGCAGCTGCAACGGGCGGTCCTTCCCGATGACCTCGCCAAGCTGACCCAGTGGCAGATCGCCACCCACTACCGGCCTGGTGGTCGAGCCGAAGTCGGCGGCGACTTCTACGACGCGATTCCGCTCGGCGAAGGACTACTGGCGATCTTCATCGGCGACGTGATGGGCCATGGCGTTGCAGCTGCGGCGGCGATGGGTCAGATGCGTTCAGCCATCCGCGCCTATCTCTGTATCGATCCGGCGCCATCTGCGATCGTCAAGGCGCTCGACGGGATGTTTGCGCGGCTCTCGATCGATCAGCTCACCAGTTTGGCGTATGCGGTGATCGACACGGCGACAGGCGAGGTGCGAATCGTCAGCGCGGGTCACTACCCGCCGATGATCGTAAGTCGCGACGGTGCCCCGCGCCTGGCCCAGACAGCTCCGCGGCGACCGCTTGGCGCCGGCGGCGATGAGCGTGTCGAGAGTGCGTGGCCGCTGGAACCGGGCGATACGATCTTGCTGTACACGGACGGCCTGGTGGAACGCCGCAACGAGGTGATCGACGTGGGGTTGGCGCGACTCATCGACCACGCTCACGTGCTGAACCGGGACTCGCTCGAGGATGGCCTACGCACGCTTGTCGCGCGGCTGCACGACGACGCCGGCGACGACGACGTGACGGCGATCGCCGTCAGGGTGGACATGTCGACCCGTTCGCGGCTTGACGACACAGCTCGGCCTTAACGAAGTATCGGCCTCAACGAAGTAGCTCGGCCCAGACAACCTTGCCGTAAGCATCCGGCTCGCAATGCCACCGGTTGGACACCGCCGCGATCATGGCAAGCCCTCGACCAGATGTGGCGGTCGCACCAGCTTCGCGCCGGATTGCGGGGATCACGCTCGAGTCCCGCACGGCGATGCGCACTCCGGAGGGCGAGGAGGAAAGCCTGACGGTGAACGCCGCTTCGGTGTGTCGTATCGCGTTGCTGGTCAGTTCGGTCGCGACGAGGGCGGCATCCGCGCTGAGCACGCCCTCCCCCCAGCCCGTCAGAGTGTCGGTGACAAAGCGCCGGGCGATCGGTGCACTACCGGGTAGCCCGGGGAACGTGCGTTCGGCCTCGCGGGGCCCGAAAGCGCCGACAACGGCCGAGTGCAGGCGGCACACCTCCAGCATCGCATCGCGGTGCGCCTCGTCCGACGCGGTCTGGGTCGAATATGCGCAATACAGTGTGAACGGCAGGCGCTCTGCCAGCTCGTTCCACATCTGCTCCAGTTCGATCGCGGCGTTGACGTGCCCTGCCTGCCACATCAGGGCGACCATCTCGCCGAAGACGTGCACCGGACGGCCACGGCCGATCGCATCCCGGATCAGGCTGCCGACGGCAGTGTCGAATGCGGCGGGATCTGGCCGCTGGGCCACCAGGAAGCGCCGCATGGTGTGTTCCGCGTCGAGTACGACCAGCGATCCCTCTGCCTGGGCCGACGCCACGTCGACGCCCGACGCCGCCAGCGTTGCCACGAAGGACGCACTATGGTCCGGCGTCGCAACCGCGATGGCCACCCCGCCCCGCTCGATCGCGCTGCGCAAATAAGTACCGACGCTCAGCGTCAGGTCATCCTCGTCGGCGTAGAACTGAACGAGGTGCCCGGCCGAGTCGCGATGCAAGTGCACCGTGTCAGCCGGCATCGTGCCCCCTCAGGACGAGTCCAATCGCGCTCTGTTGAACATAGTTCCCGCAATGAGGTCGAAATATCACGCGTTCACCGAGCCTGATGCGCTGGCGTCGGCAGATGTCGCCACACTGGGGGCCTGGGAAACGGCGACCGTCGTTTCGTCCGAGGCATCGGTAGCGGCGCTTGATGGTGCGATGACCGTCGTTTCGGCTGTGCCGAGACCGAACAGCTCGGCCATCCCGGCCATGGTCAACACCTTCGCCACTCGGTCCGAGACGCGACTCACCTGCAGTCGCTTCCCCGTGTCCTCAGCGCGGTTTCGAACGGTGACGAGCGCGCCGATGCCAGTGGAGTCGATGAACGTCACCTGAGCAAGATCGAGGGCGACGGTGGTACCTGCCCTGTCCAAGCACTCCAGGCCGACAGCGGTCAACTCGGCGCAGACACTCAAATCCACCTCACCGGCGATGGTCAGGTGACACACCTGGCCACTGTCGACAACCTGAATCTCAAAGCCTGTCATCGCCCATCCCACCCAGTACGCCCTGCTGGCGCAGGGACCCGACATACCTTCCTGCCTGCCCACAAACCAGGAAGGAAGGTCATTCTACGTCGCCGCGCCGATCGCGCTGTCGGCGAAATGGGCGAGCAGGTCGGCAGGATCCTGCCATACCTCCACCGCGCCGGCGTGGGTGAGTTCGGCAAGGCTGGTTCCCCCGCAGGTCAGGCCGATGAAGGTCAGTCCGGCGCGAGCCGAGGCCGCGCCGTCCCAGACCGAGTCTCCGACAAAGACCGTCCGCTCCGGGTCGAGGCCGGACCGCTCGAGTGCCGCGTGAAGAATGTCCGGCGCCGGCTTGGCTGAATCGGCATCGCCCGAACTCGTCGAGGCCGTGATCAGATCATCCGCATCCAGGGCTGAACGCAAGGCGCTGAGCTCTTCGTCGGAGGCCGATGAGGCCAGAACGACGGCGAGATTGCTGTGCCGGCACCGGCGAAGGAGCTCGACTGCCCCTGGCAGCTTCTGCAAGCGGCCCCAATGTTGCTTGTACAACGCCAAGTGGGATGCCTTGACCGTCTCGTCCTGATCGTGTGAACGCTGGGCCCCCAACAGGTGGTCGAGGAGTTCGGCCGAGCCCATGCCGATCCCGCGATGAATGTGGTTCATCGCGACGGTACGACCCACCTGGCGCAATGCCTCTGACCAGCACACGGTGTGCAGGTAGGCCGTGTCCACCAGCGTGCCGTCGACGTCGAAGAGAACGCCGGCATCCCCTGCGGGCATTGCCCACCTCTCTTATGGCCATTTGCAGCCGATTCGTCAAACGAGTGCCCAATTTCGGGGGGTCCGAAACATCCGAGCGCGCCGGCAGACGCTGGGACGTTCATTTGCCTCGCCAGTCCGGTTACGCATGCGGCATAGATGGGTAACGAGCACGCATGCTTGAAAACCTGGCGTTGGTAGTCGTGGCGATCGCGGGCATCGGCGCTAGCGAGGTTGTTCGCGCCACGTGCGCGAGAATGGTCGGTACGGCGCATCCGCGCGCTGGCGGGGGCAGCCGATCCCGGTCGTCCCGCGACGGGCTGCTGGGTCTCGACAAGGCTTAGTCGTGGCACTCAGCGTGGGGCCCCTTGCGCAGGCGGCGCAGGGTGGCGGGGGTGCAACCGCCGACGAGGCTGTGCCTGGCAGCGACTTTCATCTGGTGGAGTCATCCGACGGCTGGACGCTGACCATCAGCCTCAGCTCCCGAATGCTCGACGTGCTCCTCGGCGGGACCGACGTCATAGCTGATGGGGACGGCGAGAGCGACGAGAGCCGTATGGAGGGCCCCGGAAGATCAACTTCTCCATCGGTCCTGGCTGCGGCTGCCCCGCCGACGCAATCGTCGTTCACCGTGCACGTGGAGCCGAACCTCGTCTCGGGCCACCCATTCCCCGCGCGCGTTGTGATCGTCCGGCCGCCGGACTGATCGCTGCGGCGGCATCGCTTCGAGCGACGGCCGGGGCTGGCCTATGGCTGTCCGGGGCGGAGCGTGACGCAGCCCCTCAGCATCGGCGACGAGTACGCCGCGAGCAGTGGCCAGCCGTTCTGATCCCCACCGCTTGCGACCCTCGACCTTGTCGATGGCGGCGTCGAAGCGCAACTGCTCTCCGTTGGGCCCGATGCTTCGATAGTTGACCTTCAGATAGGCAGTGCGCGCAACGCCTTGGGCATCCTGGATTCCAACGACGGCCCATGACGGTGCTGGTACTCCTGGCCGTGCTCCTTGGCCGCCCTTGTTCCTTTCCCGGCCCCTGTTCCCTTCCCGGTCGCTATCCCTGGCGGCGCATGGGCGTGTGCGCGATGCCGTCCTCGACGAAGTCCGGAGCGCTGCGCACGAATCCAAACCGCGCGTACCAAGCGGCGAGGTGAGCCTGCGCGTCAAGCACGATGTCCGAGGTTGCCGACAGCTGGAGTGCCCGCTGGACGAGACGCGCTGCGAGACCCTGCCCGCGGGCCGATGCGACCGTGGCCACCCGACCTATTCGCCTGGCGCCGTCCGGCTCGCCTAGCAGGCGCAGCGTGCCCAGGATGTCGTCGCTGCGTTCGGCCCACACCAGGCGGGCCGACAGTTCGAGATCGCGCCCGTCGAGCTCGCGGTACACGCACCCCTGCTCGACGACGAAGACGTCCACCCTCAGGGCGAGGATTCGATAGAGGGTGCGGGGATGCAGGTCAGCGAGGGGCGCGTCTCGGACGGCTATTGCTTGGTCGGGTGAGTGTCGCTCGGGCACCCGCCGAGAGTGCCATGTCGCGACTGGGGACATCAAAAGCAGCACGTGCCGGCGGACGATGACGAGCGGCTATCTCTGCGCCTTTACCCGCGCCGAGCGGCGGCTACAGGATCCTGCATCCGCACCGGCCGTCGAATCGGGGGAGTGTCGCCAACTTGACACTTGGGGTCAGTTCGTCGCTGGTCCGGGTCAGTTCGTTGCTAGCCCGCAGGCGAGCAGGGGAGCGCGAGGACAGCAACGGTCACGGGTCGGCCAGGGTGAAATCAGCGAAGTCAAAGCCGGGAGACACGACGCAGGCGACGAGGACGGCGCGCGGGCCGGCTGGTTCGGCGCTCTGCCAGGTGCCGGCGGGCACGAGCAGCTGACCTCCGGCTCCCAGCTCGACCGGCGCCCCAGCCACCGGCTGGCCGGACGTACCCCCGAGGGTCAGCTGCACCGGGCCACCGCCTTGCCAGAGCCACATCTCGGCTGAAGCGACCCGGTGCCATGCCGAGCGCTCGCCCGGCAACAGCAGGAACGCCACGGCCGTGGCGAGCGGGCGCGGTCCACGCGGTGTGTCCACGGTCGACTCGTGACGCCACGTCTCCCGATACCACCCGCCCTCCGGGTGGGCGATCATGCCCATGGCCTGCGGATCGGCGACGATCGGGTCCGAATCCACGCCGTCCGGCTGCGCTCCGGTCCAACTCTTCACCGGGCAGACGCTAGCTGCAGCCCCTGGCGGGCGACGGTGATGATCCAAGCCGAAACCCGCGGGAGCCTGTCTCCCGGGTAACGCATAGACTTTGACGGGAGAGCTCGTGAAGCCGTTCACAAGGTCCTGAGATGTGCGTGTGCGTTTTGACGCAGGTGAGACGGGAGGCCTAAGCCGATGACCTCACCGGATGTCACCGTCGGCGCCCCCGCCGACGCACACGGCGCCCCTGGCGACGCACACGCCGCCGCCGTCGGCAGGGACGCGGACGTCATCGTCGTCGGGGCGGGACCTTCCGGTAGCAGCGCGGCTTACTGGCTGGCGAACGCCGGCCTGGACGTCGTTGTGCTGGAGAAGACCACGTTCCCGCGCGAGAAGGTATGCGGGGACGGGCTCACCCCTCGCGGCACCCGCGCGCTGATCGACATGGGGATCGACGTCAGCGAGAACGCCGGCTGGCTGCACAACCGGGGCCTGCGGGTCATCGGCGGCGGCCAGCGCCTGCACCTCGATTGGCCCGAGCTGACGAGCTTCCCGCCGTACGGCCTCGTTCGCCCACGCGCTGACCTGGACGCGCTGCTGGCCAATCAGGCCGTGAAGGCCGGCGCGATGCTGCACGAGCAGACGACGATCACCGAGCCCATTCTCGACCGTGACGGTCGGGTCGCCGGAGTCTCGGGCCGCACCCTGGACCGCAGGCCGGTCACCTTTCGTGCCCCCATCGTGCTCGCGTGCGAAGGCGTCTCGGGCAAGCTCGCCCAGCATCTCGGCGTGCACCGTAATGAGCGGCGTCCCCTCGGCGTGGCGGTGCGCAGGTATTACACCAGTCCGAAGACGCACGACGACTACCTCGAATCGTGGCTTGAACTGTGGGAGGGCAAGCCGAACGAGTCCGCATTGCTGCCCGGCTACGGCTGGATCTTCGGGATGGGCGACGGCACTGTCAACGCCGGTCTCGGAGTCCTGAGCACGAGCGCGGGTTTCCAGAAGACTGACTACCGGGCGATGTTGACCTCGTGGCTCGACAACACGCCCGAGGAGTGGGGGCTACGCGAGCAGAACGCAACCTGCCCGACGCGCGGTGCCGCACTGCCGATGGGGTTCAACCGGACGCCGCATTACCTACGCGGTTTGTTGCTCGTGGGCGACTCCGGGGGTTCGGTCAACCCGTTCAACGGCGAGGGGATCCCGTACGCCATCGAGTCGGGCAAGTTCGCCGCGGAGGCCGTGGTGCAGGCCCTGGGCCGTCCCGAGGGACGTTCCCGTGAACGGGCCTTGCAGGCCTACCCAGCTCGGATGCAGCAGGAGTGGGGCTCGTACTACCGTCTCGGCGGGGCTTTCGTGAAGCTGATCGGTAACCCCCACGTCATGCAGGCATGCACCCGCCATGGGCTGCCGCATCCGGCACTCATGCGATTCGTGCTCAAGCTGCTAGCCAACCTCACCGACCCGCACGACGGCGACCTGTCCGACCGCGTGATCAACCTGCTGACCCGAGTCACCCCGGCCGTCCGGTAGCGCCTGAGGACCGTCTAGCCTGGCGACCGCGAATCTTCGACGCCGAGAGAGGAGAACAAGGCAGAAATGCTCGCTCCGTATTTGCCCATCGTGCTCCTGTTCGCGCTGGCCCTCGGCTTCGCGACGTTCTCCGTCGTGATCGCGCCATTCGTCGGCCCGCGCCGTTACAACAAGGCGAAACTTGACTTCTATGAATGCGGGATCGAGCCGACTCCGCAGCCGCTCGGCCCGAACCGTTTTCCGATCAAATACTTCCTCACCGCGATGCTGTTCATCGTCTTCGACATCGAAATCATCTTCCTGTACCCGTACGCAGTTGCGAACAGGGCGCTCGGGCTCTTCGGGCTGGTAGAGATCATTCTGTTCATCGTCACTGTGTTCGTCGCGTACGCCTACGTCTGGCGCCGCGGTGGACTGGATTGGGACTAGCGAACATGGGTCTGGAAGAAAAGCTCCCGGACGGCGTCCTCCTGGCGAGCGTGGAGAAGCTGGTCAACTGGACGCGAAAGTCCTCGCTCTGGCCGGCGACCTTCGGTTTGGCGTGCTGCGCGATCGAGATGATGACCTTCGGGGCCCCGCGCTTCGACTCGGCCCGCTTCGGCATGGAGGTCTTCCGTGCCTCGCCGCGGCAGGCCGACCTGATGATCGTCGCTGGTCGGGTGAGCCAGAAGATGGCACCGGTGTTACGACAGATCTACGACCAGATGCCCGAGCCGCGGTGGGTTATCGCGATGGGAGTGTGCGCCAGTTCGGGTGGCATGTTCAACAACTACGCGATCGTTCAAGGCGTCGATCACGTCGTTCCCGTCGACATGTACCTGCCTGGTTGCCCGCCTCGTCCCGAGATGCTTATCGACGCGGTCCTGAAACTGCATCACAAGATCATGAACGAGCCCCTGGGACCCAAGCGGGCTAAGCGCCTCGCGGACCAGAAGGTCGAACTCGTCCCCTCGAGCATTAAGTACGGTCGATGAGCGAACTCGGCCCGACGCGGCCCGGCAGCCTCGAGCCAGCGACCGAACAGCACGGCATGTTCGGCGTCACGCAGGGCGGCGACACCACCGGGTTCGGCGGACTGGTGCGCGAGCCCTGGTCCCCGCCTGCTGCCGAGCGGCCGTTCGGCAGCTATTTCGACGAGCTGGTCGATGCGCTCGCGGCGACGTATCCGGCGTTCGGCCAGGCCGTCACGAAGATCGTGGTGGATCGCGGCGAGCTGACGTTGAACGTCGAGCGCGAGCACCTGCTCAATATCGCGTCGGCTCTTCGTAACGATCCGTCGCTGCGCTTTGAACTGTGTTCGAGTGTGTCCGGCGTCGACTACCTCGGCTCCGCGCGGCGGCTCCGCTCGGTCTATCACCTGACCTCGATGACCTTTCGGCGACGGGTTCGGCTCGAGGTTGCGGTCACCGCCGAGGATCCGCACGTCCCGTCGGTCACCGCGCTGTATCCGACTGCGGACTGGCAGGAGCGCGAGACCTACGACATGTTCGGGATCATTTACGACGGCCATCCCGCGCTGACCCGGATCCTCATGCCGGACGACTGGGATGGTTTCCCGCAGCGCAAGGACTACCCGCTCGGCGGCATCCCGGTTCAGTACAAGGGCGCGACGATTCCGCCGCCGGACGAAAGGCGGGCTTACAAATGACAGACAGCTACGCCCCGTCACGAAAGACGACCGAAGGCCGCGTCTACAACCTCACCGGCGGCGACTGGGATCAGGTGCTGGGCGGCGATCCGCTCAGCGAGGAGCGGCTGGTCCTGAACATGGGCCCGCAGCACCCGTCGACGCACGGCGTGCTGCGTCTTGTTCTCGAGCTCGACGGCGAGACCGTGACCGACGCGCGGGTGGTCGTCGGATACCTGCACACGGGGATCGAGAAGAACACCGAATTCCGGACGTGGACGCAGGCGGTCACGTTCCTGACCCGCGCGGACTACCTTTCGCCCTTCTTCAACGAGACCGCCTATTGCATGGGCGTGGAGAGGCTGCTGGGTATCGAGGTTCCCGCCCGCGCCCAACTCATCCGGGTGTTGATGATGGAGATGAACCGCCTGTCATCGCATTGGGTGTGGTTAGCCACAGGCGGAATGGAACTCGGCGCGCTCACCGCCATGACGAACGGCTTCCGCGCCCGCGAGCGCTGCCTGGACATCTTCGAGCTGATCACGGGTCTGCGGATGAACCACGCCTACATTCGACCCGGCGGCGTCGCCCAGGATCTCCCGCCCGACTACGACGAGAAGATCCGGCAGTGGATCAAGGAGATGCGCACGGAACTCGGTGGCGTCGACAAGCTGCTGCGCGGGCAGCCGATCTGGGTCAACCGGCTCAAGGATGTCGGCTGGATCGGGGTAGAAGGCTGCCTTGCCCTGGGGATCACCGGCCCGTTGCTGCGCGCGGCCGGCCTGCCGTGGGATCTGCGAAAGACCGAGCCCTACCTCGGCTACGAGACCTTTGACTTCGAGGTGCCCACCGACGATCGCGGCGACTGCTGGTCGCGGTTTGTCGTGCGTGTTGCGGAGATGTGGGAGTCGCTGAAGATCGTCGAGCAGGTCCTCGACAGGCTCGAGCCAGGCCCGACGGTGGTCGATGATCCAAAGATTGCGTGGCCGGCGAAGCTGTCGCTCGGTCCAGACGGCATGGGTAACTCGCTCGAACACGTGCAGCACATCATGGGGTCGTCCATGGAGGCCTTGATCCACCATTTCAAGCTCGTGACCGAAGGATTCCGTGTGGCGCCGGGGCAGGTGTATTCAACCGTCGAGTCGCCCCGCGGCGAACTCGGCGCGCACATCGTCAGTGACGGCGGAACTCGACCGTTCCGGGTGCACTTCCGTGAACCCTCGTTCATCAATCTGCAGGCAACCGCCACGATGGCCATCGGAGGGATGATCGCCGATGTCATCGCCTCGGTCGCTTCGATCGACCCGGTGATGGGCGGGTGCGATCGATGACTGACACGTTGCGCACCGGTGCCGAAGCCGGCCGGCAGAACTTTCGGACCTCCGTCATCCACCTCGACCGACCCGGTGATCCGAGGGTCTTCGGCGAGCGGGTGCGAGCGGAGGCGGCCGAGCTCATTGCCCGCTACCCGGAGGGCCAGGAGCGCTCTGCGCTGCTGCCGATGCTGCATCTCGTCCAGTCCGAGCAGGGTTACGTCAGTGTGGACGGGATCGCCTTCTGCGCTGATGCGCTGGGTCTGACCAAGGCCCAGGTCGCCGCGGTCGTGACGTTCTACACGATGTACAAGCGCAAGCCGACGGGCGAATACCTGGTGAGCGTGTGCACGAACACCCTTTGCGGAATGCTGGGCGGCGACGAGATATTCGCCAGCCTGCGCCAGACGCTCGACGTCGCCGACAATGAGACCACCGCTGACGGCGCCATCACTTTGGAACACGCGGAGTGCTTGGCGGCCTGTGACTATGCGCCGGTCGTCACCGTGAACTACGAGTTCTTCGACAACCAGAGCGTGGACTCCGCCGAGCGGCTCGTCGGGGCGCTTCGCGCCGGCGAGCGCCCCCTACCTTCGCGCGGGGCGCCGATCTGCTCGTTCAAGCAGATCGAACGCCAGATCGCGGGCTTCTTCAGCGACGAGACGCTCGCCCAGGAAGCCGTGGGAACCGGCATCGCGACCGAGGTCGGTGTGAAGCTCGCGATCGATCGTGGCGAGACCGCGCCGTCCTATTCCCTCGAGCAGGCCGCCGCGACGGCAAAAGCCGGGGCGCGATCGCCAAAGAAATCGTCAGCGAAAGGGCCCGAGGAAGCCGCACAACCCGCTTCAGACCAGCCCACGAGCGCACATGACGCACCGTTGACCACGTCCGCCGAACACACCGAGGAGGGCTGACCCGTGTCTCTCACCCCGGTCCTCACGAAACGGTTCGGAACCGACCAACCGTGGAAGATCGCCAACTACGAGCGCCTGGACGGTTATGCCGGCCTGCGCAAGGCGCTCCGCATGCGGCCCGACGAGCTGATTGCTCTGGTCAAGGACTCCAATCTGCGCGGCCGGGGAGGCGCCGGTTTCCCCACGGGCATGAAGTGGCAGTTCATCCCGCAGGACGACGGGAAGCCGCACTACGTCGTGGTGAACGCCGATGAGGGTGAACCGGGCACCTGCCGCGACCTGCCGCTGATGATGAACGATCCGCATTCGATGATCGAAGGCATCATCATCGCGTGCTATGCGGTCCGGGCCGAGCGGGCCTTTGTCTATATCCGTGGCGAGGCGGTTCACGCCATCCGCCGGGTAACGGCTGCGGTGGAACAAGCGCGCGCACAGGGATACCTGGGTAGCGACATCCTCGGTTCCGGATTCACCTGCGACATCACCGTCCACAACGGTGCCGGGGCATACATCTGCGGCGAGGAGACGGCGCTGCTCGACTCTCTCGAAGGTCGGCGCGGGCAGCCGCGGCTTAAGCCTCCGTTCCCCGCGACCAACGGTCTCTACAACGCGCCAACCGTGGTCAACAACGTCGGCACGCTTGCGTGCGTGCCCTACATCGTGTTGGGGGGCGCCGACTGGTTCAAGGCGATGGGACCGGAAGGTTCTCCCGGTCCGTCCATCTATTCGCTGTCCGGACGGGTCAAGAACCCGGGCCAGTACGAAGCGCCGATGGGCACCACCCTGCGTGAGCTGCTGGAACTCGCCGGGGGGATGAGCCGGGACAAGGCACTGAAGTTCTGGACGCCCGGTGGCTCGTCGACGCCGATGTTCACCCAGGAACACCTCGACACGCCGCTGGACTTCGACGACGCCGTGAAGGCCGGATCGATGAACGGAACCTCCGCAGTGATGATCTTCGACGAGGATGACTGCGTCGTTCGTGCGGTGAAGAAGTGGAGCGAGTTCTACGAGCACGAGTCGTGCGGCAAGTGCACGCCGTGTCGCGAGGGAACGTACTGGTACGTCGGCATCTACCGGCGCCTGGAGGAGGGCAACGCCACCGCCGAAGACGTCGACACCCTTCTCGACCTGTCCGACAACATCCTCGGACGATCGTTCTGTGCGCTCGGCGACGGCGCCGCCAGTCCCGTGATGTCGTCGATCAAGTACTTCCGTGATGAATACCTTGCTCATCTCGACGGGCGGGGATGCCCCTTCACCGCAGCCACCCGTGGGGTGCGTAGCTTGGCCGGAGTCCACTAATGACAGCGACCACCGATGCCGGCACCAAGGAAGATCTCGTCACCGTCACCATCGATGGCATCGAGATCTCGGTCCCCAAGGGCACGCTGCTGATCCGTGCGGCCGAGCAGCTCGGCATCGCGATTCCGCGCTTCTGCGACCACCCGCTGCTCGAGCCGGCCGGCGCGTGCCGGCAATGTCTCGTCGAGGTCACCGACATGGGTAACGGCCGCGGCATGCCCAAACCGGCGGCGTCGTGCACGACCACGGTCATGCCGGGCATGGTGATTCAGACGCAGCTGACCTCGGCGGTGGCCGACAAGGCGCAGCAGGGTGTCATGGAGCTGTTGCTGATCAATCACCCGTTGGACTGCCCTATCTGCGACAAGGGTGGTGAGTGTCCGCTACAGAACCAGGCGATGAGCAACGGCCGCGCCGACTCCCGCTTCCGCGAAGCCAAGCGCACCTTCGCCAAGCCGCTCGCCATCTCCTCGAACGTCCTGCTTGATCGCGAGCGTTGCGTGCTCTGTCAGCGCTGCACCCGCTTCTCCGAGCAGATCGCCGGCGATCCCTTCATCGAGCTGCTCGAGCGCGGTGCACATCAACAAATCGGCACGTCGGAAGAGGAGCCCTTCCAGTCCTACTTCTCCGGCAACACCGTGCAGATCTGCCCGGTCGGAGCGTTGACCGGTGCCTCATACCGGTTCCGGGCGCGGCCATTCGACCTCATGTCGACGGACTCGGTGTGCGAGCACTGCTCCTCCGGCTGCGCGCAGCGCTCGGACTGGCGGCGGGGCAAGATCACTCGCCGGCTTGCCCGCGAGGACCCCGACGTCAACGAGGAATGGAACTGCGACAAGGGTCGCTGGGCGTTCAACTATGCGGTTCAGGCTGACCGCCTGCTGGCGCCGCTGGTCCGCAATCCGGCTGGGGAACTGGTCGAAACGAGCTGGCCAGCCGCGCTCGAGCGCGCGGCGGCAGGGCTCCGCGAGGCCGTGGACCGCGGCGGTGTGGGTGTGCTTCCGGGTGGTCGCCTGACGGAGGAAGACGCCTACGCCTATGCCAAGTTCGCGAGGCTGGCGCTCGGCACGAACGACGTCGACTTCCGGGCCCGCCCGAGCAGCGACGAGGAACTTGAATTCCTGGCCGGCCACGTGGCTGGGGCAACGCCCGAGCGCGTGTCCTACCGCTCGTTGCAGGATGCTCCGGCTGTGCTGCTCGTGGGGTTCGAACCGGAGGAAGAGTCCCCGATCGTCTTTCTTCGGATGCGCAAGGCAACCCGCCTCGGCCGGATGAAGGTGTGGTCGGTGGCGCCGCTCGCCTCACTCGGTCTGGCAAAGCTTGCCGGCACACTGATCTCCGCTCTTCCAGGAGCCGAGGCGCAGGCATTGGGATCGCTGGACTCATCCGTCACCGACGCACTGTCCGAGAACGGCGCGGTGATCCTGGTCGGCGAGCGGCTTGCCACCTCGCCGGGCGCGCTGAACGCGGCGGCGGCGTTGGCCGAGGCCACTCGAGCACGGCTGGCCTGGGTGCCACGGCGCGCAGGCGAGCGGGGAGCGATCGACTCAGGCG
>JALYIL010000023.1 GCA_030775825.1 Actinomycetota bacterium | reverse complement strand
AGCCCACGGTGCCGTGGTCGTCGTCGACGCAGGACGAGCGGTGGGCGTGGTCACCGAAGCTGATTGCGCCAACGCCGATCGGTTCGCCCAGCTCCACCAGGTGATGTCGCGGGACCCGATCACGCTGACCGCCCCCATCGAGCCGGAGAAGGCATTCGCAGAGCTGGATTCGGCCCGGCGCCGTCTCGCGCCCGTCGTCGGCGCCGACGGTCTGCTCGTCGGCGTGCTGACTCGTACCTCCGCGCTGCGATCGACCATGTACCACCCAGCTGTCGACTCTGGCGGCAGGCTCCGGATCGCCGCGGCCGTCGGCGTCAACGGCGACGTGCATGCCAAGGCTGCCGCGCTGTTCGACGCGGGTATCGACGTGCTCGTCATCGACACCGCCCACGGGCACCAGCAACGCATGCTCGATGCCCTGGCCGCTGTCCGTGCTCTCGAGCCGGCGGTCCCCATCGTCGCGGGCAACGTCGTTTCGGCCGCGGGGGTACGCGATCTCATCGGCGCCGGCGCCGACATCGTCAAGGTCGGCGTAGGCCCGGGGGCGATGTGCACGACGCGGATGATGACCGGCGTCGGGCGCCCGCAGTTCTCCGCGGTTCTCGAATGTGCCCAGGCAGCCCGAGAGCTCGGCAAGCATGTATGGGCCGACGGGGGAGTGCGGCACCCCCGTGATGTCGCTCTGGCGCTCGCCGCCGGCGCTTCGTCGGTGATGATCGGCTCGTGGTTCGCCGGGACCTATGAATCGCCCGGTGACATGCACACGGATGCTCAAGGCCGCCAGTACAAGGAGAGCTTTGGAATGGCCTCGGCGCGTGCGGTGGCCAACCGGACGAGCGGCGAAGGCGCGTTCGACCGAGCGCGCAAGGCGTTGTTCGAGGAGGGCATCTCGACGGGGCGACAGTACCTGGATCCGGACCGACCTGGGGTCGAGGACCTGCTGGACACCATCACCGCAGGCGTCCGGTCGGCATGCACCTACGCGGGTGCACGCAACCTGGCTGACTTCCACGAGCGCGCTCTGATCGGGATCCAGAGTGCCTCCGGCTACGCGGAAGGCCGCCCGTTGTATGCCGGATGGTGAGCTGATGTGTGACAGTTGACAGGTGATGCACGACCACGCCCGCAGCTCGGCTCAGCCCGTCGATAGGCGCTGGCTACTGGGAGCCTTCGTCCTGGTGCTGGCATTCATGCTGGGCGAGGTGGTCGCTGGCCTGTCCGCGCACTCCCTGGTCCTGCTCAGCGACGCCGGCCACATGGTCACCGACGCCGCCGCGCTGCTGGTCGCAGCAATCGCCGCCAAGGTCGCGCAGCGGCCGGCGCGCGGACCGTACACATATGGGTTCGCACGGGTGGATGCGCTGTCGGCTCAGGCCAATGGGATCACGCTGCTTCTGCTCTCGGTCTGGTTCGGCATCGAGGCCGTCCGCCATCTGTTCCACCCCGGGGGCGTCCACGGCGCGGTGGTCACCGTCATGGCGCTGGCCGGAGTCGTGGTCAACTTGCTGGCGACGTCGCTGGCCGCGCGAGCTGATCGCGCCTCGCGAGCGGATCAGCCCGGCCGGGCGAGCCTCAACGTTCGCGGTGCCCTAGCCCATCTGGTCACCGATATCTGGGCGTTCTGCGCCACGTTCGTTGCCGGTCTGGTCATCCTGGTCAGCGGCTGGGCGCGTGCCGACGCGGTTGCCACGCTGGTCGTCGGCGGCCTCATGGCGTGGACCGGTTGGGCGTTGGTGCGCGCCGCGGGGCGGGTATTCCTCGAGGGCGCGCCTCGCGACGTCGATCCGTCAGCCCTGGGTGCGGATCTCGCCGCGATCGACGGGGTGGCCGAGGTACACGATCTGCATATCTGGCAGATCGGGCCGGGGGAGCCCGCGGTATCGGCACACGTGCTCGTGCGAGCGCCCCACGATTGCCACGAGGTGAGCGGGCGGCTCCGGCAGCTGTTGGCCGAACGATACGGCGTAGACCACGTCACCTTGCAGGCCGACCACGCGGACTTCCCGCGCCACCGCGCCGACGACTGCGCAGACGCGCACGGGCAAGTTCACACCTCACCCGCCTCATGAGTAAGTGGGTCGAAGCTGGCCGGGGCCGATACGCTCGGAGGTCCAGTAAGTCCGAATTCGAGAATCCGCGAGCGCGGACCTCACGAGGCCCTCGGCCTCACGAGATTCGTGGCCTCACGAGGTTCGTGGCCTCACGAGGTTCGTGGCCTGACGAGGAAAGGGCGCCGATGCTGCTTCCCATGTCGCCGACCGACGCGATCTTCCTGCTCGGCGAAAGTCGCGAGCACCCGATGCAGGTCGGCAGTTTGCAGCTGTTTCAGCCTCCCGAGGGCATGGACGCCCTCGATGTTCGAACGATGCTGGACCAGGCCATCGCCGCGGATGAGGTGGCGCCGCTGTTTCGCAAGCGAGCCCGTCGATCGATCACCTCGCTGGGCCAATGGGGCTGGGAGCAGGACGAGGAATTCGACCTCGAGCACCATGTCCGGCGCAACGCGCTGCCGCAGCCCGGGCGGGTGCTCGAACTGCTGGCGTTGTGCTCACGGCTGCACTCCTCGCTGCTGGACCGGCACCGCCCGCTCTGGGAGATGCACCTCATCGAGGGCCTCAACGACGGTCGGTACGCGATATACACGAAGGCGCACCACGCGATGATGGACGGCGTTTCTGCGTTACGACTTCTATCGCGGATGCTTACCGACGACCCGGAGCTGCGAGACATGCCCGCGCCTTGGGCGCCCCGGTTACGGGCCAGATCAAACGCAGCCGAGGCCGGTTCGGTCAATCCCGTGCGCAGCGTCGTGGAGGCCCTGGGTGAGGCGGCGGGCTTGGTGCCCGCATTGGTCAAGACCCTGACCAGGGGGCTGAGCGAGCAGAGCGGCGCCATGTCATTGTCCGCTCCGAAGACCATGCTCAATGTGCCGATCACCGGTGCCCGCAGGTTCGCGGCTCAGTCGTGGCCGATCGAACGTATTCGTCAAGTCGGCAAGGCCGCCGAGGCGACCGTCAACGACGTGGTTCTCGCAATGTGCTCAGGGGCCTTGCGCTCCTACCTGCTCAGCCTCGACGCGTTGCCCGATTCGCCATTGATCGCGATGGTGCCGGTTTCCCTTCATGGCGAGGACGGCGGCGAGGAAGGCGGCAACGCCGTCGGTGTCGTGATGTGCAATCTGGGTACGCACCTTGACGACGCGGCGCGGCGCCTAGAGACGGTGCATGCCTCGATGGTGGAGGGCAAGCAGTCGCTCAACGGGATGAGCCAGATGCAGATCCTGCTGATGAGCGCGCTTGGCGTCAGCCCGCTGGTCATCCTCCCGGCGTTGCGGCTCAGCGGGATCGTGCGACCCCCGTTCAATCTCGTCATCTCCAACGTCCCCGGCCCGCGCAAACCGATGTATTGGAACGGTGCCCGGCTCGACGGGCTGTATCCACTGTCCATCCCGTTGGACGGCCAGGCGCTCAACATCACCTGTACCAGCTACTCCGACGAGATTGCTTTCGGGCTCACCGGATGCCGCCGCACCGTTCCGCATCTGCAGCGACTGCTGGGTGACCTCGACGACGAACTGATCGCCCTCGAACAAGCGGTCGGCATCAGCTGACGTCCGGTCCGGCGTTCGCGGGTCGACGTGGACCAGACGTGGCTCTCGTCCCCGTGGCTTCATTGAACTCGCTCGGTGTACGCCCAAGTGCTCTCTTCGACGACGGGCGCGTCTCGTAGTCCTCCGCCCGGCTTGCCCCGTCGCCGACCGTGGCGGCCGGATCCTCGTCGAACGGCTCCAGGTATCGGCTTCGGATTCCGCTCCGCCGGTCGTCCGTTGTTCCACTCCAGCCAGAATGCTCCCGCGTCGCTGTGGAGCGATTCTTTGGGCGCACCGGGATACTGACCCTGCCGCCGGCACTGAGTCGATCATGGACGGCGTCCGGCTCCCACTCGGGGGCGCGAAAATACTGTTAGTAGGTGTGCCTTCGGGGCAGGCGCGGAACTTGGTGGACTTTCTGCCCGGTTATGTCTGGTTTAGACGGTGAGGACTGTCGTCCTGTGACATGAGCGCTCGGTACAGCTCAGCTCGACCCGGGCCGTCGCTGGTGTCACCCCGATCTTACCGGGCGAATGAGGGCAAAGCGGTCGCGGCCGGGACTGTCCGAAGGATCAAATGATGAGCCCTCCCGCAAGCCCGCCGTGATGGTCGGGTTTAGCCGAATTGTGTGCTATCGGGAGGTACTATTTCCGGATATTGGGGTGACGGAACGGACAGGGGTTTGTCCGTGGCCATGAAAAAGTCCCCACTGGTGGCCAGGTGTAGGTCCCCGTTTTTGGCCAGATAGAAGTCCCCGCTCCTCGCGTGTCTTGTCCGGGTTGAGTGGCCCTGTGCGGTGACGGTGTCGGT
>JALYIL010000022.1 GCA_030775825.1 Actinomycetota bacterium | reverse complement strand
GGCCGATACGGCGAAGCTCACGTAGGACGTCCGAACGCGTATCGGAGACGAGTGCGCGCAGCCTCACGGCCAACGCGTCCGCCCCGTCGCCAGCCGTCAGCTTGCGCAGCACCGCGCGCAGCACGGTCGCGCCGACTCGAGGTCGAGCGGACCGAGATGTACCTCGTAGAGGCTGCCGGATGCGCCGCGGCACGCGTGCTCGGGGGGTTCGCGGTCGGCGCACCGGGGTTGGCCGGGGGCGGCGTGCCATGAGAGTTCACCGGCGGGAGCGCTCCACTGACGTTGCCGACGGGGATGCCGGTGATCGGGACTCCGCTGCGGTACGCGTCAGCCAGGGCCAGGACCTGGGCGAGGTACTGGTCGGAGTGGTTGTAGGCGAGCACCGCTGCGACCTGACCGGCGCGGGTCCGGAGATCTCCGCCGGCCGAGCACAGGTACCGCGCGGCAGTGAGCGCCGCGTCGTTGATGTTGAAAGGGTCGCCGATCCCGTTACCGTCGGCGTCGGTGCCATACACAGCCCAGGTCGAGGGGATGAACTGCATCGGTCCCACGGCGCGGTCATAGACTGTGTCGCCGTCGAGGCGCCCGTGATCGGTGTCGAGGATCAGTGCGGTGCCCACGCCGTTGAGCGCGATACCGATAATCCGGGGGGTCGACGTCCCGTCGGCGTGCAGCTGCGCACCAGCGAATCGGCCGTGGTCGGATTCCTCGCGACCGATGCCGGCCAGGAGGGCCCAGTCGATGCCACAGCCCGGATCGGCGTTGCCCAGCCGGGCAGCGGCGACGCGATAGGCATTGAGGGCAACGGTCGGTATGCCGTTGGCCGCGAGTCCGCTGATCACGCCCGGATCGACGGGCGCGGGCGCGGCTGCCAGTTTCGGGTCGGGCTTGAGGGCCGGGACGAGGTTGACGCCTGCGGCATTTCCGCCGCTGTTGTAGCTGTCGACGGGAACGGTGAAGGTGGGCGCGGCGCTGGCCGGCGCGGGTGCAGCGGGATGGACGGGATTGGCGCCCGCGTGGGTCACGCTCGCCGCGACGAAGAGGGCAAACCCTCCGACGATGGCACCGGCAGCAGTTTTACGGGCCGCGTCCGGGTGCCGGCGCAGCAGAGCAGCGAAGCCGGGACCGGTGATCTGCTCGACGTCGCTGCCGGCCCCGCCGCCGCAGCGCCGGGCGCGGCGACCTGCGCGCGGGAGGCGGAACCCGTGGGACGCGGTCAGCATGTGCACCCCGAAACGCAAATCGACAATGTGGACTCACCTCGTCCAACGACCGTCGCAGCGCGTGGGATACGCGTTAAATCGGGTCAGCTGGCAGCGAGGTCCGCCTGCCGCGCCCGCAGAGCGCGGACGACATCCGCGCGGCCCTCGCTGACGAGCCGTCGAAGCGCGGCGGGTAGGCCCTCCTGGGCCAGAAACGCGTCGGCGGCGGCGACGGTGTCAGCACTGATCGTCGACGTCCAGGTCGGGAACAACCCCATCACCACGTTCTGCGCGAGTTCGCTGGTGCGCCGCGCCCAGACGTCGGGAACCTCTGCGAAGTAGCGCGCCGCGTAGTCCTTGATCAGCTCGCCCTGGCTGGCGTGTGCGAAGCCGGCGATCACCGCCTCCTGCATGGCATTTGGCAGTTCGTCGTCATCAAGGGCCAAATGCCATGCCTGCGCCTTGGCCTCAGCGCTCGGCTGCAGAGCCCGTGCCGTGGCGGCGTGGCGCTGCCCTGCCGCGGAAGGGTCGCGCGCGAGCTCGGCCTCGATACCTTCGGATCCCACTGCACCCAGTGCCGACAGCGTCTGCACGATCGCCCACCGCAAGTCGTCGTCGATGGCCAGCCCGGGCGCACCTGCGCCATCCTCGAGCAGCCCCCGCAGGAATGCGATGTGGTCCTGGCTACGAGCCGCGCCGAACAGCGCGTGCGCCCACGCGAGCTGATGGTCTGACCCGGGCGTCGCCCGCTGCATGGCGGCGAGCGCGGTGTCGGCCAGTGCGGCGTAGCCGGCCGGCGCCCACTGCGGGTCGGCGTAGATCTCCAACGCGCGCAAGGCCTGCCGTGTCAGCGACTGCATCACGCCGATATCTGTCTCGTGTTCGGCGCCAGCCAGGACCAGGGCCAGGTAATCGCGCGCGGCAAGTTCGCCGTCGCGGGTCATGTCCCACGCCGCCGACCACGCGAGCGCTCGCGGCAGCGAGTCGGCGAGCTTCGCGATCCCGCCGCCGCGCAGTGTCTGCAGGCTGCGCTCGTCCAGGCGTAGCTTGCAGTAGGTGAGGTCATCGTCATTGACCAGCAACAGGTCTGGCTGAGGACGGCCGATCAACTCCGCAACCGGCGTGCGCTCGCCACTGATGTCCAGTTCGATGCGATGCGTTCGGACGAGCGCACCGTCGCTGTCGCTGTACACGCCGACGGCGAGCCGATGAGGTCGCAGCGTGTTCGTCGTCGCGACGTGAGTGGGAGCAGATTGCACGATCTCGAAGGTCGAATAGTTGCCGTCGCCGTCGAGCGTGAACTCCGGGCGAACCGTATTGATGCCGGTCGTTTCGAGCCACAGCTTCGACCAGTCCCCGAGGTTGCGTCCCGAGGACTTCTCCAGCGCAGATAGCAAGTCGGCGAGGGTGGTGTTTGCGTAGGCGTGCTCGGCGAAGTACTCGCGCAGCCCGGCCAGAAACGCTTCGACTCCCACATAGGCACCGAGCTGCTTGAGTACGCTCGCGCCTTTTGCGTAGGTGATGCCGTCGAAATTGACCTCGGCCGTCTGCACGTCGGGTGCATCGGTGGCGATGGGGTGCGTCGAGGGGAGCTGGTCCTGACGGTAGGCCCAGGTCTTCTCGGTGTTGGCAAACGTCGTCCACGCCTCTGTCCAGCGGGTAGCGGAGGTCTGGCAGAGCACCGACGCGTAGGTTGCGAAGGACTCGTTGAGCCAGAGGTCGTCCCACCAGCGCATGGTCACCAGGTCTCCGAACCACATATGCGCCATCTCGTGCAAGATCGTCTCGCCGCGCCGTTCGTAGCGGGCATCGGTGACCTTGCTGCGAAACACGTAGTCCTCGCGGAAGGTCACGCAGCCGGCATTCTCCATTGCGCCGGCGTTGAACTCCGGAACGAAGATCTGGTCGTACTTGTCGAACGGGTACCGCACTGCGAAGTTGGCGTGATACCAGTCGAAGCCCTGCGTGGTGAGCAGAAACAGCTCGTCCGCGTCGAGATGGGCGGCCAGGGTCTGTCGGCACCACAGTCCGAGATCAATCCCGTCATGGGTGGTGCGCACGACGTGATATGGCCCGGCGACCAAAGCGGTGATGTACGGGCTGATGCGCGCAGTCGTGGCGAAGTGGACGAGCTTTCCCGCCGGCGGCTGCTCGACACTGATCTCGCGCCCGTTCGAAGCGACCTGCCAGTGCGCGGGAACCGTCGCCCGAATCGTAAAGGTGGCCTTCAGATCGGGTTGGTCGAAACATGCGTACATCCGCTTGGCATCGGCGGTCTCGAACTGCGAGTAGAGGTAGGTCTCGCCGTCGAGCGGATCGACGAAGCGATGCAGGCCCTCGCCAGTGTTCGTGTAGAGCACGTCGGCATCGACGACCAGCACGTTGTCGGCGGCCAGCCCGTTGAGCGTGATGCCCTCGGCCGGGGCATAGCCGCTGACGTCGACGTCCGCGCCATTCAGCGTCACCGAATGGAGGCGATCGGCGATGACGTCGACAAATGTCGACTCGCCAGGGCGCGTCGCGGTGAACCGGATCGTCGTGGTCGATCGAAACGTTCGTCGCGAGGGCTTGCCGCCGCCGTCGGTCAAATCGAGCGAGACGTCGTAGGAGTCGACCGCCAACAACTCGGCGCGGGCCCGGGCGTCGTCGCGGGTGAGGTTGGGGACGGCGCTCGTAGCTGCCATGAGTTCATCGACTCCTTGGTCCTGGGTAGGGACGGTCGAGGGTCCTTGGTAAGGACCATCAAGTCTGTCATGTCGAGCCTGGGCGCCGGTCGCCAGTTACTGTGGCCTCATGCAGAGTGGCGACGTGGTACCTGATTTCGAATTGCCTGACCAGGACGGTACGCAGCGGCGGCTTTCGGAGTTGCTGGCAGACGGGCCGGTAGTGCTCTTCTTCTACCCCGCTGCCATGACGGCCGGGTGCACCAAGGAGGCGTGCCACTTCCGTGACCTGGCTGCCGAGTTCGCCGCCGCGGGGGTCCAGCGCGTCGGCATCAGCCGCGATTCGGTTACCAAGCAGAAGGAATTCGCTGACAAGAACTCCTTCGACTACCCGTTGCTGGCGGACGTGGACGGCACCGTCGCGGCTACCTTCGGCGTCAAGCGCGGCAAGATCGGTGAACGGCTGGGCGCGCCCGTCAAGCGTTGGACATTCGCGATCGCGACGGACCGCTCGGTCGTCGCCGCTATACACAGCGAGGTCAACATGGACACGCACGCCGACCAGGCCCTCGCGGCATTGACCGCCCGGGCCTGACCGCCCGTGCCTGACCGCGCGCTCAGTGTGGTGGTTTAGTCCTCAACCACCACGGTAGGGTTGCCGAATGACCGATTCGACCGCTTCCGCCCCCTCCGTTCCCCCCGCGCATGCCGCGGACGCTCCGTCCGCGCACGCCGTTGACTTCTGGTTCGACCCGCGGTGCCCATTCGCCTGGGTCACCTCGCGATGGATGCTTGAGGTCGAGCAGCAGCGCGCCATCGATCTCAATTTCCACGTGATGTCCTTGTCGGTGCTCAACCAGGACCGCGAGGGTATCTCGCCGGAGTATCGCGAGATGCTCCAGCGGGCCTGGGGGCCAGTGCGCGTCGCGATCGCGGCCGAGCAGCAGCACGGTACGGACATTCTGCGACCGCTGTACACCGCCCTCGGCCGGCGCCGGCATGACGAGGGCCGCGACTTCGATCGGGCGCTGATCGTCGAAGCCCTTCACGAAGTAGGCCTGGACGCCTCGCTGGCCGACGCCGCCGACAGCGACGAACTCGACGAGCAGCTGCGCAAGTCCCACCACGCCGGCATGGACCCTGTCGGCTATGAGGTCGGTACGCCGGTCATTCACGTGGACGGCGTCGCATTCTTCGGACCCGTGTTGACCCGGATCCCACGTGGCGAGCAGGCTGCCCAGGTCTGGGATGGCACGCTACTGCTGGCCAGCTACCCGTATTTCTTCGAGCTCAAGCGCACACGCACCGAGTCGCCCCGGTTCGACTGACCCGAACTCCTCGATACGGCCTCGGGTGCTCGAAGGTGAGCGAATCGCTGTTTCACATCGTCGACGCGCAGGTGTGGGCCTCGGCTGTGGAAGCCGGGGAGTATCAGGCGCAATCCCTGGCGACAGAGGGCTTCATGCACTGCTCGTTCGGGCCTCAGGTGCACGCCACGCTGCAACGCCATTACCCAGGCGTGAGCGGCGTGGTGGTTGTCGAGCTCGACGCCGCGCGTATCCCCGCGCTGATCGTGCTGGAGAACGCTCCCGGCGGGGAAGCCTTCCCGCACGTCTACGGACCCGTCCCTACCGATGCCGCACTCGGCGTGCACGAGGTTACCGAGTTCCGTCCCGGTAGCGACGCTGCATCGCTGGATCGGTGAGCCACCAGGGCGCGTCGGCCCGGTCGTCCGGCGCGCTCTGCCCAGGGTCCGATTGACCGAGGCCGGTGCGAGCCGCGCGCTCGGCTTCCAGCACGGCGTCGACTTCTGCCGCATCGCGGGCGTCGGCTCGCAACCACCGCCGGAAGACCAGGAGCAGGAACGGCAGGTCGATCACTTCGGCCACACACCACAGCGTCGCGCCTGCGATCTGCTGGTCATGCAGGGCCGCCGGTGACCAGGGGTGGGTGGCGCGGTGAGCGAAGTAGGTACTGACGAGCGTGGTGTGCAACCGCAGGGCGACTCCTGGCACGGCGTCCAGGACGAGCTCCAGCGAGCCGATCGCCAGGCCTAGGCCCACCGCCAGTGAGCTCGGGCTCTCGTCGGGCCCCACAAGTGGCAACACGATGAGCCCGCCGATCGCGAGCACGACCACCTGGGTCACCCACGCAACCGGTGCGGCCTGGACCGCCCAGGACGGTAACGGGCCAAAGAACAGGGCCACCGACAGCAAGGGAACCAGAGCAGGACCGACCAGGGGGTTGGCCAGGAACTTGCCCGGCGTCGAACGCAGGAAGCGGTCCACCCATCCGGTTTTGCCCGAGCGGAGCCGGGAAAGCTGCAGGGGTTGGCCGGCGAGGATGACCAGCGGGACGATCAGCATCAGTGCCAAGATCTGTGCCGTCCATGCCCAGAACAACGACGTCCGGTAGACCTCCAGCCAGCCGCAGGTCGTCCACGCGAACAAGGCCAAGCCGGCGATGAAGGTGGCTGAGCGCCGGGCCGGCCAGGTTCCCCCGCCGATCCGGAACCGGCGCACCGCGTGCAGGTACCACCCGCCCAGGACCACCGTGACGATCACCGCCCCCGGCTGCCAGGTGGTTCTGCTGACCACTCCGGCGAAGGCGGGAGAAGGCAGCGCGTGCATCACGCTTGCCATTGTCCCAGTACGCGCCCGGCTCGCAGATTCTGCCAGGATTGATCCATGCGGGTATTCCTCGGCAGTGACCACGCCGGCTTCGAGCTCAAGGCACGTCTCATCTCGCACCTTCGCGAGGCGGGCCACGATCCCATCGACTGCGGCGCCTTGAGCTTCGACGTCGATGACGATTACCCGCCGCCGTGTATCACCGCGGCGAGCCGAACGGTCGCTGAACCCGGGAGCCTGGGCGTCGTCATCGGCGGTTCGGGCAACGGCGAGCAGATCGCGGCCAACAAGGTGCGCGGTGTGCGGGCCGCGCTCGTGTGGAGCGAGGACACTGCGCGCCTGGCCCGGGAGCACAACGACGCCAATGTGATCAGTATCGGCGCGAGGAACCACCCGGAACCGGACGCCGTCCGCTTCGTCGACCTGTTCCTCGCGACTGCCTTCAGCGAGGGTGAACGGCACCGGCGCCGGATCGCCATGGTGCAGGAGTACGAGCAGACGGGCGCGATCGCGGGGCACGAGACGAGCTGAGCAGGGCACGGTGGCGGCAGTATCGACTCATGGATACCGACGCTGCCGCCGACGAGCTGTACGGCCTGCTGCCAGAGCAGTTCACTTCAAGGCGCTCGGAACTCTCGACCGAAGCTCGCCAGCAGGGTGACGCTGCCGCCCGGGCCCAACTCGCCGCGATGCGCCGGCCGACCGTGGCCGCGTGGGCCGTCAACCTGCTGGTGCGAGAGCGCAGCGCCGAGGTGCAGAACCTGTTGCGCGTCGCGGCAGAACTTCGCGCGGCGCAGCGAGCCTTGGACGGCAACCGGCTGCGCGAGCTTTCCCTCGAGCGGCGCACCTGCGTCGCCGAGCTGGGCTCGGTCGTGCGTTCGGTGACCGCGGCCGCGGGCCGCCCGGTCAACGACGCCGTGCTGCGCGAGGTGCAGGCGACGCTCGATGCCGCGGTAGCCGACGAGAATGCGGAAGCCGCGGTGCGCACCGGAAGGTTGACAACGGCGCTGAACTACAGCGGCTTCGGTGAGGTGGACATCAGCGCGGCGGTCGCCGCCTCGGATGCTCGACCGCGATTGGCGGTCGTCCGGTCAGAGAACCGGGCCTCCGCGCCGCAGGGCCCGGGCGCCCATCCAACTGGCCGCGCTCAGGCACAGGGTGAGGCGTCTGTACCCCGCCGGGCAGCTGGGTCAGCTGACGCGGTCGCGGCGCGTGAGCGGGACGTGGAGCAAGCCCGGAGCACCCTGGCCGAGGTGACCGCTCGCCGCGACGAACTGCTCGCCGACGCCGAGCAGCTGCGCCGCCAGCTCAACGATGTCGAGCAGCAATTGCGGCCCACCGAGGCGCAGCTTCGCTCAGCCCGTCGCCGGCTGGAGACGGCCAAGCGTGTACTGAGCCACGCAACCGGGCGCCATACCCGCAATCGGGAGACCTGAGACCTCCGGGCCGCCGGCTTGCGGGCCACGCCCTTGCCGTGCCGCCGAGATCCCGTAGCCTGATGCGGTCCTCAGGTCGGGGACGAGACCGGGGGTAAGTCTCGTGATCGCATTGCGCCGTCCGGCAGCTGTTTTCGCCGCCCTGGCCCTGTCCGCAAGCGTGGCCCTCGTGGCCGTGACCTCAACGGATTCCGCGGGTGCGAGCACTTCCTCGGGGGCGTACAACGCCTTGACTCCGACCCGAATCTTCGACAGTCGCGCCGGCTTCGGTGCGATCGGGCCCAAGCAGGAAGTCATTCTGACGGTTGCGGGCGTGTCGATCAACGGGGTGAGCGTGCCCAATAACGCGTCCGCGGTCGCGGTCAACGTCACGGTCACCCAGCCGAGCAGGAATGGCTACATCACGGTATTTCCCGCCACGTCGAATGTCCCGCCCACCGCGTCGAACCTGAACTTCAACCCGGGTCAGACGGTGCCCAATCTTGTCGTGGTCGGGCTGTCCAGCGACGGGAAGATCCGGCTCTACAACGGTTCGACGGGCACCGTGCATCTCATCGTCGACGAGTTCGGCTACTTCACCGGCTCCAACGCGCCGGTCGGTCAGGGGAGCTTCGGCTCGATCACGCCGCTGCGTGTGCTCGACACCCGCAACGGCACGGGCGCCCCGAGGGCAATCGTCGGTCCGATGAGTTCGGTCGCCTTCAGCGTCCTGGCCGGGGGAGTGCCCGCGGGCGCTTCCGCCGTCGTCATGAATGTGACCGTCAACCAGCCGACCGCCGCGGGATACGTGACGGCCTACGCCGACGGGGCTTCGCGGCCCACCGTATCGAATCTGAACTACCTACCCGGGCAGACAGTCCCGAACCTCGTGGTGGCCAAGGTCGGCTCCGACGGCCGCGTCGTTCTGTTCAACGGGTCCCACGGCAGCACGCACCTGATCGCCGATGTGGCGGGCTACTTCCTGCCCGGCGACCCGATCAGCCTGGGCACCTTCGGGACCGTGCCGCCGTTACGCATGCTCGATACCCGCAGCGGCATCGGAGGTTCGGCGACCCCGCTCGGACCCCACGAGACGCGCACGTTCCAGATCAGCGGAGTTCTCGGGTCTCCCGGCCTCGGCGGGATCCCGATCTCGAATGTCGCCGGTGTCGTCATGAACGTGACCGCGTTGTCACCGACGGCCAACGGTTTTCTCACCGTGTACGGTCCCAATCCGCTGCCGGGCGTATCCAACCTGAACTACAACGCCGGGATCAACGTGCCCAACCTCGTCTTCGTCCAGCCGGGCGCAGCCGGGACGGTCAAGATCTACAACGGGTCGCCCGGCTCGGTGCAGGTCCTCGCCGACGTGTCCGGCTACTTCCTCGGGGCCGACGCACCGCTGCCGGCGGTATCGGTGGGCCACTACGTCCGCAATATCACCGGGGCGTCTACGGACTTCAACACGATGTTCGCCGAGGGGTGCAACGATGCCCGTGCCGGCTCCACGCTCGTCCTGCTCGACATCGGCGCCCAATCCACCTCGAACACGCCGCCCTCAGCGAACGGTGTCGTCCTGTCGGCGACGAACCCCGGCGTCCGGCTCACCGCGCTCAACCCGCCGGTGCGCCTGACCTACGCCCAACTGGTCAGCGCGGTCAACGCCTACACGCAGGGCTTCGCCTATCCGACCTGCTATGCACCGGCCAACGCGACGATCGCGGTCGGGACTAACAGCAACGGCGATTTCACGTCCTACCCCGCTACCGCGATGGGCGCGGACTGGGCGAGCATGGTGATGGACGCCCTGACCCCGCGAACTGGGCTGAACTTGGTCGCCGCCAATGACATCGAAGCGGGGTTCGGTGCCAAGGAGGGCGACGTCGCCACGTGGGAGGTGTCGTACCTGGCAAAGACGACCAAGAACTTGATCTACAACGGGTCGCTGGACAACTGCCCGACCACCTACGGTTCGACGGATGAATGCGGCGCGGTGGCGGGGCAGAATGGGCCGAACTGGACGCGCTCGAACTACGTGTCCTTGACCCATGGCTTCGGTCCCGGTCGCATCAGCGTGCTGCCGCAGATCTATTTCGACTGGCAGGCGGCCCAGTGGGCCAATATCGACGTGACCGGGGTAGGCGCTCTGACGTTCGCCGGTGCTCTGACCGAGAATGCATCCAACTGCGGTGCCGATTGCGCCATGACGCCCAGTGGTGGCTGGGCAGCGCTCTTTCACGGGTTGTCATCGGTCGTCGCTACGCCGAGCATCCCCGCGGTCACCGACCTGAACATCGATTAATAACCGGATCGGTCCCGGCCACCAGCGAGGAGTCAGTCCGGCGGCTTCCAGTTGCGCCGCACGATGATCGTGTCGCGCTCTGCCGCCGCGAGGTCTTCTGCGGTGGGCCGGTTCACGTCGCGGCCGCGCAGGGCCCCGCTCACACCGAGCTGCGATGAGCCGGCACCGATCAGGTCGCGCAGCCCCCGCTCACCGCTGTCCGCGCTACCGCGCCTCGGCTCGCGGGTCGGGCCGGCGGCCTTGGTCTGTTGATCCAGACCCGTACCGTGGGCGGCCACCTGATCGCTGTGCGGCTGGCCGGACTGGCTTGACCGGCGTCGGCGACGCCGGGGCTTACGCGGTTCTGACGCGGTCACGCCGACGATACTGCCGTATCCCCGTGCACATTTGCGGTTTCAAGTGGCGAGAGCCGCTTCGCCGGTCCATTGTCGTCGGAGAACCTGTTCTACATTGCCGGGAGTAATCAACGTGGTTCGCTCCTTGACGCCCAGTGGCGTTCGCAAGCACGTCATCGCTGCAACCACCGCCGCGGTTGTCGGTGCCCTGCTCTCGGCGGTCCCCCCGGCGGCCGGAGCAGCTTCCGGGCCGTCGACCGCCTACCGGGCGAACGACTATGCCGACGGTCAGGCGATGAACATCCTCCCGCCGGGGGAAAACGGTTTGGCCAATGCGCTGGACCTCGTGGGCTTCGCCCTGGGTAAGCGCCCGGCGAACAGCGCGGATCAGCTGCCCCAATACGAGAACCTGCTCTACGGGTCCTCCACGGTCACGGACGCGAATTTGACCCAGTACTACAACGACGCCTCATTCGGCGTGCCGCCGGGCGGCATCGTCCGCACCGAGACACCCGCACCCGGCGTCACGATCTACCGCGATGCGCACGATGTGCCCCACGTCTATGGCACCACCGATGCCACGATGGCCATCGGCGCGGGATACGCACAGGCTGAGGATCGCCTGTTCCTCATGGACGTCCTGCGTCACTATGGCGAGGGGACGCTGGCCTCGTTCCTGGGTGCCTCGTGCGCCTTTGAACAGATGGACCACGACCAGCTGCTTCTCTCGCCCTACACGCGGGCACAGGCCACGGCCCAGGTCGACGCCCTGCCGTCGGAGTACGGAGCACAGGGAACGCTGGCCAGGACCATGATCTACAACTATGTGGCGGGCGTTAACGCCTACATCAAGGCAGCCCTGTCGCACCCGAACCTGTTGCCGGCTGACTACCTGGCGGCCGTGCCTGAGCTCCTGCCGCAGACGTGGAGCGTAGGTGACGTCGTTTCCATCGCGGGCCTGATCGGCGGCATCTTCGGGCGCGGGGGTGGCGGGGAGATTGCGAATGCCGCGCTGCTGAAGTACCTCCAGCAGCATCTCGGCACCGCATCCGGGCGTCAGGCCTACGACGACTTCAAGAAGTCCAATGACCCGCTCGCGCCCACGACTGTCGTCGACCAGAGCTTCCCCTACGAGATCCCCGGCGTGGTGAACCCGGCCACCACCGCCCTACCCGACGATCCGGCCAAAGCGCTCACCGGTGGCCCGGTCGGCACCGACCCGAACTGCAATCTCGCCCAGCCGAACCTGACTGCGCTTTCCATCATCTCGGCGCTCAGTTCGATGCCGAAGCACATGAGCAACGCCCTAGTGGTCAACGCCGATCACAGTGCCAGCGGGCACCCGGTAGCGGTCTTCGGTCCACAGGTCTCCTATTTCAATCCCCAGATACTGTCCCAGCTAGATCTGCACTCGCCCGACTACGACGCGGCGGGCGCGTCCTTCCCCGGTACGGGAATCGTCGAACTGGGTCGTGGGCAGGACTACGCCTGGTCGGCGACCTCGGCGGGCAGCGATCTGATCGATCAGCGCCTGGAGAAGGTCTGCAACCCGCTGGGGGGTGCGCCCGCTGCCCAGGGTGCGTACTACCTCTAGCTCCTCTGTCAAGCAGCGACGGGTTCCGCCCTGGTATTGAGGTCTTGTCGTAGCGCTGCGTAGACGACGTCCGACAGCCGGCGTTTGAGCACGCGCAGAGCTTCAAGGCCGCTGTCGCCGTTTGCGGTGCGGCGCTGCATCATCGCCTTTGCTGGCGGATGCCAGTGAGCCTGGGTCAGGGCCATGCGGTGTAACGCAGCGTTGAGCTGACGGTTGCCGGTTCGGTTGAGTCGGTGCCGCGCCTTGTTGGCCGACCAGACCGGCATCGGTGCTGTGCCGTTGTGGCGCGCGAACGCGTCTTTGGACTTGAACCGATCGACACCGGCAACTTCTCCGATGACCTTCGCCGCGGTCACGACTCCGCAGCCGGGGACCGCGAGCAGTGCGGGCGCCATCGCCGACACGATTGCCGTGAGTTCGTTCGTTAGCTCGGCGATGTCGACGGTGAGGCAGCGGATGCGTTCGACGAGCTCGCGAGCGAGGCGGGCAACGGTGCCGTCGGTGTTGACGATTGACAAGGGATTCGCGGTGATCAGACAGCAACCGAACATCGCGATCCGGGCCGTCAAGACGCGCGACCGCCAAGCCCGGTTCCCGCTGTGCGGCGCGGGCGACAGCCAGCGCGTCGATTGGGTCGGACTTGCCGTAGGTGCGCGCCGAATCGCGGACGTGGGCCATCAGCTTCGGCGGGACTCGCACGATGGCCTGGCCGGCAGATAGCAAGTCGCGTTCCAGGCGACGAGACAAATGACGGCAGTCCTCGACGGCCCAGAGCAACGCACCGCCGTCGGCCAGCTGCTCGGCCCAGGTCAGCAGCGTGAGGTGATCTTTGGTGGTGGTCGCGATCGTCTTGCATGCCAGCTGTCGACCGTTCGCGTCGACAGCGACGATGGTGTGCGTGCGCTTGTGCGCATCAACGCCCAGAGTGACCATGAATCCTGTCTCCTTCTCATCGAGGGGATCAGGGATCGGTCGGTGGGCACATCCCAGTCAGGGGCGATGCCACGCTCCTCTTAAGCCACGCCGACCGGTCCTTGGCATCCGGCGGGCCGCACTACAGACAGTGGCCACCAACGGCACGTAACAGGTGGAGCGAACCCGCCGGACCGTTCCAGTCAAACACTGGGTTCAACGGTGTTTGCCGCCCGATGATCAAGGAGACGTTCACCGAACTGGCACTGCCCAAGCCCGGTGGTATCGGGGCACCGACGGTCCTCAAGCACGACATTTACCTGACCGTGCACGGCGTCGTGCAGGGTTGGACGACGTCGGGGGGAGAGCCGCGGCCGTCGTCAACCAGCGCTCGACCTTCAACCACGACGTCGACTCGGTCATCGGCTTCATCGGATTCGGGCAGCCGGCGCTGGCCCACGACGTCACTAGCTGGATGCGGAGCGCTGCGAATATTTCCTACACCTTCAACTGGTTCTACGTGGACAACCGCGACACGGGGTACTTCGTCAGTGGCCTCGACCCGATCCGCCCGTCCAACGTGGACCCGACCCTGCCCACCTGGGGAACCGGTGGCTCGGAGTGGCAGGGCTTCCTGCCCGCCAGCCAGCACGTTCACGAGACCAACCCGGCTCAGGGCTTCTTCGTGAGCTGGAACAACAAGCCCGCGCCGGGCTTCTTGGCCGCGGACGATCAGTACGCCTACGGCTCCGTGTACCGCTCGCAGATGCTGGTCAACCAGCTGCAAATCCAGTTCGCCGCGGATCCGGGCGGTCTCAGCAGGTCCAGTGTCGTGCAGGCGATGGAGACGGCCGCTTCGCAGGATCTCGACGGGCTCACCATGGTGCCCTTGCTTCTGCAATACCTGCAGGGACGCACCGAGCCTGCGGGCGTGCAAGCGATGCTTTCCCAGCTCTCGGCCTGGGTCGCCGCAGGTGCCCACCGTAAGAAGGCTTCGCCCGGCGATACCCAGTACGCCCAGGCCGCGGCCGTCGCGATCTCCGACGAGCTGATTCCGAACCTGGTCCGCGCTCTCTACGATCCGATTCTGGCCGCAGGCGGGATCAGCGGCATCGGATCGACCGGGGGAGCATCGACGTCGGGCTACGCTCGCCTGCCGATGCAGTTCGTGAACACGCCCAACTCGGGCGATGCCCACGTGGGCAGCGCCTACGACGGGGGTTATGAAGGCTACGTCGACTCGACATTGCAGCAGCTTCTCGGGCAGAGCCCTGCCGACGGGTTCCGCTCAGCCATCACCAGCCGGGAATGCGCCGGCGGTCCGAGCACCTGCCTGAGCACGATCGACGCCGCCCTGCTGAGCACGTACAACGCCCTCGTAAGCGCCAACGGCTCCCCGAATGTGGCAGCCTGGACTGCCTCGAGCGCTTCGAAGGCCGCCAACCAGACGATGCCCCTCTACGACGCGATCCACTTCCGCGCCCTCGGCGTGATCACGCAGCCACCGATCGACTGGCAGAACCGGCCCACCTTCCAGCAGGTGATCGAATTCCCGCGGCACCGGCCTCGATGAGGCGGGAGCTCAGCTAAGTCCGAGAAGCTCGATGAATGTGCGCGCGGCCTGACCGCCTTCGCCGAGGGCTGCCTTGAGCGCCAGTGGGACATCGAGATCGTCGAGCAGGGCGGCCGGGACGAGTGCGGAGCCTGCTTGGCCGGGCCTCGCCGCGGCGGCGTAAAGCGCCTCGAGCGTGCTGGCGGCAGAATCGAGCTCTGCGCTCGAGTACGACCAGGGTTGCGCCCAAGGCCGGTTCAGGCACATCAGCCGCACCGCCGCCGGGGGGTAGTCACGCAGCAGCTCGTCGACGAGGACCAGGTTGCCGGTCGACTTGGCCATCTTTGCGCCGTTGACCGACACGGTGCCGGCTCGCAGCCAGGAGCGGGCGAACGGTGCCACGCCTGTCGCAGCCTCAGCCAGCGCGGTCTCACACGCGTGGTGAGGGTATGCCAGATCGGCGCCGCCGCAGTGCAGGTCTACGCCGGAGCCGAACAGCGCCAGGACCATCGCGGCGCATTCGGCGTGCCAGCCTGGGCGCCCGTCACCCCAGGGGCTGGGCCAGATGGCCTCGGCATCCTCGCCGGCCTGGCCTTCGACCGCCCGCCAGACGGCGACGTCCAGCGGGTTGTCCTTGTTCGGATCGTCGGGGTGGTCGTGGTACTCAGCTGACAGCGCCATCGCCTCAGCGTGATCGAGGCCGGCTCGCTCGGCTGCCGAGGACGTCCGGGCGTAGACCGTGCCCTCACGCAGGTACGCGGCGTCCCGCTCCAGCAGTGCGGCTGCGAGCTGGAGCACGTGTCCAACGGCCTGGGTCGCGCTCGGGGAGTGATCCGGAATGCGGACCCGCAGCGCCGCCATCGTCGCCTCGAACCTCGCGCGTTGCAAGGTCGCCAGCATGGTTGCCGCCTCGCCGCGCCGCCTCGCCTCGGCGAAAAGCACGTCGTCGACGTCGGTCACGTTGCGGGCGAGCCGGACGCCGTAGCCATGCCAGCGAAGGACTCGGTCGGCGGCGTCGGCCCAGACATAGGTAGCGGCGTGGCCGAGATGCGTGACGTCGTACGGCGTGATGCCACAGACGTACATGCGTACTTCGCCGACCATCGGCACGGCGGTGCCGGACAGGCGTAGGGGCTTCGGTGGGTAGCTATGCCGCAGCGGGTTCACGTACGCATCCTGCCAGCGTTCGCGCTTCGAGTGTTGCCAGCGTCGCCTTCGAGCGCGATGAGCTGCGGGCGCTTCGATCTCACCCGCAGGATCGGATGTCCCAGAAGGACGACGCGTCCTGCGCCGGTGTCGTTCTGGGCCGGCTCGGCCAGGCGAGTGCCCCTCCGGCGTTGTCCGTCGTCCGTCGTCGGCCCGTGCGAGGCTGAGGAGATGGTGCCAGGCACCCCAAACCGTGACCTCACGAGTTGGCGCGAGGTCAGGCGGGCACGATTAGTCGCCGCATCGATCCGATGGCGCGAGGCCCTCCATTACGAGGTCGAGCATCCGGGTCGTCCGCACGGCCCAGCTCCCGTCCGTCTCGATGCGCCAGAGGAAGCCTTGGTGCTACTCGATGCGGTCGATCGCGAGGGGGTGTCTTGGCTGGTAGAGGTCGCGAAGACTGCCCTGCCCGGCGGGGGCGAGATCGGCCGCACGGGCGAAATCACCGTCGATCTGCGCAGCCGCACAGCCTCGGCGACACCAGCCCTCAAATCGCCGTCCCCACCGATAGCCGATCGGCTACCATTTGAGTCATGGCGACGCCCGGCCCCACCACCACGAAGAACATCGCACAGCTCGCCGCGAATCTGCTCAAGATCGCCCGCATAGACAAGGGCCTCAGTCAGCAACAGGTGGCCGACGCGGCCGGCGTTCCTAAGTCGACCATCGGTCGAATCGAGACCGGCGTCATGCAGCCGACGCTTCCCCTCCTGTGCCGCATCCTCGCGGCCGTCGACTTGGAGCTCCGACCACGGCTGGAGCCCTACGACGATCACGACGACGTTCTGGACGCGCTCGACGCGCGGCTCACCGCAGAACAGCGCACCGAACAAGTACGTGCGCAAGACGACCTCATCGACGCCCTGCGAATCGGCGTCAGCCCGTGACCGAGCCCCACTTCCAGCCCCGCGCGCTGTTCACCGCGCTCGATCGCCACCACGTCGAGTACGTCCTCGTCGGCGGCTACGCCGCCAGCCAGCACGGCGCGATGAGACCCACTAAAGACATCGATGTCGTACCCGCTACGACATCGGAGAACCTCGCCCGACTGGCCGCCGCCCTCAAGGAACTCCGCGCCGGAATCCGAGTCGACGACCTACCCGAGGGACTGCCGTTCGACACATCGGCCGAAGCGCTCCGAGGAATGACAATGCTCAACCTCCGCACAGCCTACGGCGACCTCGATCTGACCTTCACCCCATCCGGGACCGAGGGTTACACCGACCTCATCCGCGGGGCGACCGTCAGTACCGTGGACGGCGTCACCGTTCACCTCGCCGCGCTTGAGGACGTCATCCGGTCCAAGCGAGCGGCCAACCGCGCCAAAGACCTGGCCGCCCTGCCTGAGCTGCTTACCCTGGCCCGCGCTCAACACAAAGCGGCCCACGACCGCCGACGACGCGAGCCCACCAAGGACGCCGGTCGGTAGGCGGGGCGGTGGTGCCAGGCCGCTTCGACGAGCAGTCGGCGGGCGTGGGTGTTGCCGGCCTTGGTGATCGAACCCTGCACCCGCGACGCGCCGGAGGAGTGCTCGGAGAGGACGAGCTCGACGAAGGAGCCGATGCTGTGACCGGTGAACCGGTGCCAGTCGCCGATCTCCACCGCGAGGGCGAACGCGGTCAACGTCGACACCCCACGCAGACAGCTCAGCCTGCGCACGATCGGGGTGTACTCACTTTCGGCGGCCATCACGGTGATCGCCGCAACCAGGCGGTCCCGGCGAGCGGTGACGGTCAGGACGGAGTCGTAGTCGGAGTCAAACGCCATCCGGGTCGCCGGATTGTCGAAGCGCTGCCGACGCAACCACGCCTCATGACGGCCGGTCCACGCGTTGCCGTCGAAGTAGACGATGCCCTGGCGCAGCAGCAGCTTCGAGAGCCGGTGCCGGGCCCGCATCAGATCACCCCGAGCATCCTCACGGGCCCGGACCAGATCCCGAGCTGATTCTTGTTCCACGCTCGGCACAGCGACCGCGGTGACGTCGTCCAGGCGCAGCAGCCTCGCTAGATGCAGCGCGTCCTTGGCGTCGGTCTTCACCCGAACACCAGACGGTCGTTGCAGCTTCGACGGTGCGGCCACCACACACCGCACCCCGGCCTCGCTCAACGCCCGATACAACCCGAAGCCTGTCGGGCCCGCCTCATAGGTCACCGCCACCGGACCGGACAGCTCCCCGATCCAGGAGCGCGTACGCTCAGAACCCACCGGGCCTCCCACACATGTCGGATAGGCCGAGCAGGTAGCCCTTCCTCGGTAACCCACGAGATTGCGTGAGTAAGGCCCCGGCCCGCAACCACCTACTTCGCGGCGGTCACTCCATACCGTCTATGCCGCGCAGCGGGCGAGGGAGCCGCCGGTCGACGACACAGCGGGGTCCCCGACTCTCGGTCGCATCTTGGTGCATCCCAATATGGTACCGTTTTGGTATGACGACTCAGATTGCTGTCCGGCTACCTGACGACACGGTCGCATTCATTGACGCCCTCGTCAGCCAAGGCGACGCCCCAAGTCGCGCGGCCGTCGTGTCACGTGCGCTCGATCGCGAGCGTCGCCGCGCTCTCGCCGAGCAAGACGCACGCATCCTCGCGGGCACAGCCCCCGACAATGATATGGACGGGCTCGCCGAGTTGGCTGCACGCTCCGCGATGGACGACCTCGACTGATGCGCCCGATTCACACAGCCCGCCTGGACAAGACCAGGCCGGTGCTAGTACTCACCCGAGCGATTGTGCGCCCGCACCTCACCCGGGTCACCGTTGCGCCGATCACGAGCACTGTTCGAGGCTTGTCCACCGAGGTTCCAGTCGGGCCCGCAAACGGCCTGAATCAGGCGAGCGTCGTCAGTTGCGACAACATCATCACCGTGCCTGCCAGCACCCTCGGACGTCAATTGGGCTTCCTGCTGAGCGATCAAGAAGCAGACCTCACCGCCGCGATTCATGCCGCGTTCGACCTCGACTGACAGCCCTCGGCGCGCCCCTCGCAGTCATCCGCAAGTAGCCGCCGTCCGAGCGCGGTCGTGCCGACGTGCGAGCGGCTCGACTAGAAAATCTAGTTGGATCGCACTGCTGGATACGCTCGGTTGGTGGTAGCCGAATGGAGCAGCTCGGCATCCGAGACGCGGACTCGGGGTATGAGGTCGCATCGAATTCCAGGGAGCGAATCCTCGAGCCCGCCCGGAGAGTCCTTGAATCTGCCCATGCAATGACAGTGCTGATGTTGATCTTCCAAGGTTTCGTGGCACGAGTAAGGGAAATAAGTGGAGCGGGCGACGGTGGAGCGGGCGACGGGAATCGAACCCGCACAATCAGTTTGGAAGACTGAGACTCTGCCATTGAGCTACGCCCGCGTGCCCGGATCGGCCGCGGCTGGGCCGCCGCCGGTCGTGCGCTAGTCAGGTTACCGGTTCGGTCGGCGGATCGGCGCGCCCGTACACTTGCGCGGTCAGCGCCCGGGGTGTGGCGCAGCTTGGTAGCGCACTCGCTTTGGGAGCGAGGGGCCGTGGGTTCGAATCCCGCCACCCCGACCAGTAAATCCGGGGATTCCGGGGCTCGCGGACCGCTTCGGCGGCACGGATAAGGGCTCAGATCTCACGAAATCTCACGCTTTCCCGCCGAACAGGGCGTTGAGCGCGTCGCGACCCTGCTCGAGATCGGCCGCTGACGGGTGCACGTACACCCGCTGCGCCATGCTGAGGTCCGCGTGCCCCGCCCATGCCCCAACGATCGGCGCCGGGACACCGGAGACGGACAGATACGTCAGGCAGGCGTGGCGAGCGTCATACAGCCGAACCTTCCGCACCCCCGCGAGTTTCATCTGCCGGTACGCCGCGCGGCGTAGCTGGTCGGTCTTGAACGGGGCGCCAAGTTCGTCGACGAGCACGTAGCCGCTCGGCGTGTACGACGTCCCGGCCGCGAGCCGTTCGGCGGCCTGCGTTGCCTTGAGCGCCCGCAACGCCGCGACCACGGGCGCCGGCAACGGCAGGGTCCGCCCACCTGCCTCGGTCTTCGGGCCCTTCTCCACGACCTGGCCGCCGGCGTCCTCGGTCCAGACGAGCGTGCGGACGTTGGCGATCGTGAGTGTCTCGGCCTCGAGGTCGACGTCTTCGGCCCAGCGGAGGCCGCAGACCTCTTCGGGCCGCATCCCGATCAGGGACAGGAGCATCGGGGCGTGCATCCGGTCAGCGACGAGCGAGGCGAGGAAGGCCCGGACCTCGTCGGGTGACCACGGCGTGCGCTTGGTCTTGACCTGCGCGGGGCACTTCACCGGGCCGGCGACGTTGAACGCGACGAGGCGACGGTTCACGGCGTCATCCAGTGCGGTCTTGAGCTTGCCGAGCGTGATCTGAGCCGCCCGCGGGGACAGGGGAGTGCCGACCTTCCCGCCGCGCTTGCGCCCCGAGGTCAGCATCCAGTCGACGAGGTCCTCGATGTGCTTGGTGGTGAGCTTCTGCAACGGCACCGCGCCGAGCCGGTCCTTGGCGGGCATGATGCCGTGCCGGTACGCGCTCTCAGTGTTCGCAGCCTTCCCGCGGACCGCTGAGCGCAGCCACTCGTCGAGGTATTCGCCGAGCGTGATCTTCGTCGGCCCGGCGTAGGTGCCCAGGCTTGTCTCGGTCAGGATCTTCGCCAGCTCGCGCTCAGCGACGCGCTTGCCGTCGAACGTCTTGGTGATCTGACGGCGCTTACCGGTCGCCGGGTCGACGCCGATATCGACGACGAACCGGTAACGCTTTTGCCCGGCGACGCTGATCTCTTTGATTTTCGGACTGGCCATGACGTCTACCTCTCGACTCTAATTCGCGTGGATGTGTCGGGCGGTGAGCGCAGCGCCGAGTTTTGTCAGTTCTCCACCGCTACGCCCGCGGCCGGGCTTGGTCAGATACCCGAACTCGCGCGCCCATCGCAGGCGGTCGGTCAGGGTCTGCTCTGAGATCCCTAGTTCGTTTCTGACGGCTGCCCGCGGATTCTTGAAGTTGAGCGGGCGCGCTGCCCAAGCGACCGCGGCGCGGAGGTAGTCCAGCCGCTCGGGGCTGAGGTCGTCGGTCGCGTTGTCCATGTTCACGAGGTACTGCCACGCGGACGGAGGTGCTCCGTGCTCGCGGAGGAACTCTCCGAAGTCGATGTAGTCGGCGCTGTCGGCGGCAGCTTTGCGGCGCATCGCCTCGATCGGGACCTCGCGCAGTAACCGAGCACGGATGGAGTGAGGCTCGGATGTGCGCGCCAGCGCCGGATCTTGCCGGGACGGCTCGAGGTAGCGGCGCTCCGCGAGCCAACCACCCAAGGTGTCGTTTCCGGGCCCGGTCGGCCTGTCGGGGTGATGTCCGGTAGGAATCTCGCCGGCTGTGACCGTCAGATCTGCGAGATCTAGCGAACCGTCCTTCTGGACGAATGTTCCGATCGCCACCCACCCATCCCGCAGTGGCGCCGCGACTTGGATGCCGCGATTCGGGACGACCCGAGTCGCCATCTGGTCTAGATCCATGACCGGAGCCTAACCGATCTACCTAAGTCGGTCAAGTAAGTAGCTCGTTGGATTGAATCTACGCAATATCCACGGTGGCCTGCGGTTGCTGGTTGGTACGTAACTGGTCAAGCTAAGTACATGACGATTTTGGAACTGGCGCAAGCTCGCGCGGCGCTCCCGCGGCCTGAGCAGTGTCGCGCGATCAGACGGGGGGCGGGGTTATCTCTCGGCGACCTCGCCGAGGCGCTCAGCACAAATCCGATCACCGTGTCGCGGTGGGAGCGTGGGGCTCGTCGCCCTAGCAAACGATTCATCGTCGCCTACGTCGGCCTCCTGGCCGACCTGTCCCGGATGAGCGGATCGGGGCTGTCATCGTGACCCTTTCCGATGAAGTTACGACCGTGGGCGCGCGCCGCGCTCTGAGCGAGCGGGACGGCCCGACGCTGATCGAGATCCGCAGTTGGCCAGCGGCCGTGAGCGTCCCACGAGCATGTTCGGCGATCGGGATCTCAACCTCGTGGGGCTACCAGTTGATCGCACAGGGCGAGTTCCCGGCGCGAACGTTAACGATCGGTCGGCGGTCACGGGTGCTGACCGCGTCGCTGGTGACGCTGCTCGAGGGCGGCGATGTTCAGTGACGGCCGAAGCTGTAGCCCAGCAACTCGGGCGCCGTCGCGGAGCTTCGCGACGCATGCCTGTGCTCGTCGATGGTCGCCGCGATCCTCTGGATCCGCGCCGCCATGTCTCGCCGGTCGAAGTACGCGAGATCGGGCGGCACTCGGTCGAACTCGCCGGCGAATTCTTCACGCTCCGCGCTCACCTCGACGAGCTCGGCGTCAGGTACATGCCAGCGAAGGCACACCGTGACCGGCTGCTCATTCAGCAGGGTGACGCCGATCGCGTGCTCGATCACCTGGCTGGCCACGGTCACGAGATCCGGTACACCCTCTGATGACGAACCCACGCCGTGTATTTGCAGCTCCTGTTGACAGCAGGAGCTGCATCCTTCGGGCGACGCAGGTGCTCGGGCCGCGATGACCGCGACCGAACACGAGGACCCCTGGGCTGACGTCCCGCCACCTCCCGACCCGTTCAGTGTGAGCACCGCCTCTGACACCTCGTGGCGCCCGGTCGATCTCGCCGCGATCCTGGCCGCCGATCACGTGCCCACCGTGCCGACGATCGGGGAACGCAGCGACGGACGCGGCGTGCTGTACCCCGGCCGCTCACATACGTGCGTCGGTGAATCCGAAGCGGCAAAGTCCTGGTTCGCGCAGTTCATCGCCGTGCAGGAGATGGGACGCGGCCGCGGCGTCGTGTACCTCGACTTCGAGGACGACGCGGAGGCGGTCACGAAGCGGATGCTCACCCTCGGTGCCGTGCAGGCGTGGCTACTCGACCAGTTCGCGTACATCAGCCCTAGCGAGCCCCTCGGTGTCGCTGGCGGCCTCCGCGACCTCGAGCACGCGCTGGGCGATCTCAACCCGTCGTTCGTCGTGATCGACGGCGTCACCGAAGCGCTCTCGCTGCACGGGCTGTCGACGAATGACAACGACGAGATCGCCCGCTTCGGTCGCACCCTGATCCGGCCCATCACCGCGACCGGCGCCGCGTCGCTCAGCCTCGACCACGTCACCAAGAACGCGGAAGGCCGCGGTCGGTACGCGATCGGGGGAGTGCACAAACTCAACGCCGTCACCGGCGCCGCGTTCATCCTCGAAAACGTCGCCCGGTTCGGCCAGGACCTCGCCGGCCGCTCGCGGCTGCTCATCGCGAAAGACCGACCCGGCCACCTCCGCGCCCGAGCGCTCCCGGGCAGCGGTGACCGCTGGTGGTACGCCGACTTCACCCTCGACGCCGCGCAGCAACCCGAACCGGCCGACCTGGCCACGCCGCACGTCAACACGCAGCCGTTCCGCCCCACCGCCCTCATGGCCAAAGTGTCCGACGCCCTCACCGGCGCACCCCACCCGTTGACCACCAACGACATCACCGCCCGCGTCAAAGGCAAAGCCACCGACATCCGCACCGCCATCGCCGCACTCGTCGACACCGGCCACATCACCGTCACAAACGGCACCCGCGGCGCACGACTCCACACCCTCACCACCCCCTACCCGGAAGGGCCAGAATGACCGCGTCCCGACTGAGTCCCGACCGCGTCCCAGACGCAGTGAGTCCACTGCGTCCTGCGTCCCCCGTTCTAAAGGGGACGCAGACGCAGACACTCACAACACCACCACCCGACCAACGACTGCGTCCCCACGTCCGGCCGCCGCCGGCTGAGTGTGAGGCTGTGTGTTCGCCGGCGGCGGCTGCACCCCATGTGCGCCCTGGCTCGGTTGACGCGGTCGGTGTCGGTGCCGCTGCTAGCCGGCGCGACCGTGAGATGTCCGTGAGACAGGGGCACGGAGACCCCGAAACACGGGAGGCGCAGGAGCGTCACTCGCTACCGGCACGAGTGGCCTCTGTCGATGCTGGCAAGTCCGGGGCAACCAACGTCAGCCGCTATCGGTGCCGTGAGCACCCGGATTCCTCGGTGACGTGGAAGGGGGCCGGTTGCGCGGCTCGGGCGGCCGAGAATCCGCCGCCCGAGCGCGTGCTACTCCCCGGGTGGATCTACTGATGTCCGGCCGCTCAGTCGCCTACCTGACGCCACACACCGGCCGCGATCATCTCGGCGTCCGTGTCAGCGCTCGAACCGATGAGATCGGCGCCGTGCTTGGCCTTCAGTGCCTCTGCCTCTGCCCAGGACGCAACGGACGGCAGTTGGATCACGTCGGCGGCGTCACCGTCTGTCGTGATCTTCGCCAGCCACTTGCCGGCCGTCGTGTCGTCACGGGGACCGATCATCAGGATGCATCGTCCGGATCCAGCCATCAGCGCAGACTAGACGATGGCGACGCCCGATGATCGCGCCCTACGACTGCCCCAAAGGCGACGCCGGCTGCGGGTGCCAGCACACCGGCTGCATCGGGCATAACCGCCGCGGTGAGCCGTGCAAAGCGCAGCCGGTGCGAGGTACGGGCGCCAGGCCGCGGTGCCGGCATCATCTTGGAGTCTCTGTGGCGCGTGTGACCGCCCAATACGACGCTGAGCGGACCGCGCGGGCCAGATTCGACGAGGCGAAGCGCCAGGCGCACGCCCTCGGCGACGACACATCCGACCCCATGCGGGTGATCCTCGAAGCGGCCGACAACGCCGCTCAGTGGATGCGGGTGTGCAAGACGATGGTGGGCGGCCTCGACGAGGTCCGGTACAAGTCCGCGGGCGCTGGTGAGCAGTTGCGGGCCGAGGTTGCACTGTTCGAGCGGTCTATGGAGCGTGTCGCGAAGATCCACGCCGATGTGGTGCGCCTGGGTATCGAGGACCGGCTGGTGAAGATCACCGAGCGGCAGAACGCGCAGGTGGTCGCTGCGATTGAGAGCGCGCTCGACGAGGTCGCGGGTGCGCTTGGTTTTGATCCTGGCTCACCACTGGTGCGTGCCGCGCTGGGTAAGCATCTGCGGGCTGTGACTCGCTGATGGTGGACTTCGGCAAGCTCGCCGACACGGTCGCGTCGTCCGGTGCCCGGCATCGGTTCTATGACGACCCGGTCGGGTTCGCTGAGACGTGCATCCGGTGGCGCCGTGGTGAGTCGCTGACGCCTTACCAGCGTGAGACCCTTGCCGCGATACCTACGCGTCGAAAGGTAGCTGTCAGAGGCCCTCATGGGCTCGGAAAAACCACGACGGCGGCGCTCGCGGTGCTGTGGTTCGCAGTCACCCGCGAATCGAGCGGCGTCGACTGGAAGATACCCACAACCGCGGGTGCATGGCGGCAACTAACGCACTACCTATGGCCCGAGATCACGAAGTGGGCGCGGCGCCTCGACTGGGACGCGGTCGGTTGCGATCCGTGGAGTGAGCGCACGGAGCTGCTGAGTCTGAATATCAAGTTGGATCATGGTCAGGCGTTCGCTGCGGCGTCCGATAACGCGGCTCTCCTTGAAGGCGCGCACGCCAGTGAGTTGTTGTACGTGTTCGATGAGGCGAAGTCGATCATTCCGGATACGTTCGACGCGGCTGAGGGCGCGTTCTCTGGTGCCGGCGCAGGCAGCATCCAGGCGTTCGCGCTGGCGATGTCGACGCCGGGTGAACCATCGGGCCGGTTCTATGACATTCACGCGCGGAAGCCGGGGCTCGAGGATTGGTGGGCGCGGCATGTCACGGTGGACGAGGCTGTCAAGGCGGGGCGGATCTCGAAGTCTTGGGTGAGTCAGCGTCGTAAGCAGTGGGGCGCGGACACGGCGCTGTTCGCTAATCGGGTGCTCGGCGAATTCCACTCGTCCGACGAGGACGGCGTGATCCCGTTGGCGTGGGTCGAGGCCGCTATCGAGCGCTGGCTGACGATTCAGGCGGCGGGTATGCCGTTGGGTGGCGATTGCTCGGTTGGTGTGGACGTGGCCCGTTCAGGCGGCGACAAGACGGTGCTGGCGATCCGTGTCGGCGACGTGGTGACCGAGCTCCGCTCGTTCAGCCGTGAGGACACGATGGCGACGACGGGCCGCGTGCAGGGCATCGTGTCGGCGTACCCCGGGTGCGTGCCGGTCGTGGACGTGATCGGGGTCGGTGGCGGTGTCGTTGACCGGCTGCGCGAGTTGAAGATCCGCGTCGATGCGTTCAACGCATCCGAGGGCAGCGAGCGGCGCGACCGCTCAGGCGAGCTCGGGTTCATCAATACGCGTGCGGCGGCCTGGTGGAACCTCCGCGAACTGCTCGACCCGGCCTATGGTGCTGTGCTCGCTCTGCCGCCTTCGGACACGCTGACCGGTGACCTCGTGGCGGCGCACTGGAAGGTGACATCGGCCGGCCGGATCCAGGTCGAGTCGAAAGACGACATCCGCAAACGCATCGGACGCTCAACCGACGAGGGCGACGCGGTTGTGCAGGCGGTCTGGCGGCGCAGCGGCGACAATTCCGCGGAGGCCTGGACCGCATACGTGCGGCGCGTCACCGAGCGGGCGGCGACCGCTGAGACACGTGCGGACCCGACACCAGCGCCAGTCGTCGGTACCGACGCGGAGCGGCGACGCGCGGCCCGTAACGAGGTATGGCAAGGGCGGCCGTGGTGACGCGCATCCGCGGCGCCGTGGTCGCGCTGAACGGTCAGCAATGTTCCTGGATCGCGGGCAGTGCTCGCGCGATCCTGGCCGATCATCAGTCGAACGGTTTCGTCCCTGCCGCGTTGCGGGAACTGCTCACCGAATTGCATGACGCGGCGCTCGAATCTAGGGCTGAGGCGGAGTTGTTGGCCCGCGCCGCCCTCGCATCTTCCGCGAATACTTCCGCGAATACTTCCGCGAAAGCTGCGCTATCACCCGCGCAAACTTCCGCGGATCGACAATTAGCTCTGAACGCAAAGCAGGCCGCATTAGCTATAGGGATTTCAGAGCGCGCAGTCCGACAGGCCGCCATAGATGGGCGCATCAAGGCTCATAAGAGCGGCGATGGATCTACGTGGGAATTCGACGCAGAGGATGCGGAACGCTACCGAGAGCTGCCCCGACGAGGACCGAAACCGAGGAACGCACATGGCTACTCCGCCTAACGTCGGCGCGATGATCTACGCGGCTGTCCAAACGCCGACCGTGCAGGAGTTTGCGCCCGCGATCGTGCTCGCCAACAATCTCCCAGATTCATACGTACCGGCCGGCAATGAACCGACGTCGAACCTCGTTGAGGCTGTCGTATTCCTTCGGCCACACGTCAGCCTCCTTAGGTCTTCGGACGGCGCGACGGCGGTCTTCTGCCAGTTGCGCGTGTACGCCGATCGCGCGACGGCCAGCAACTTTGGCTTTGTTCGCGGTCTGCCGTTCGCCGCAAGCGCAGTCTGACAATCTTCCGTCCGACGTCACGCCTACCGGCTACCGCGAAGCGGTATCGCGCCACCTACTTGGAAGGTAGATCAAGATGCCCGAAGCCACATCATGGGACCCGGCCTACGCGGCTCTTCGAGGGGTCCGTGCGCAAGCCAATTTGAGCCAGCTCGCGAAGACCCGATCCAACCTCAGCAAGGGGATGGGGATCAAGAAAGCAGCGGGCGGAGCCGGTGTCGATGACCTTTCCGGCGCTGACCTGCAGGACCTGGTGCGCACGTTCGTCAACGGCGGGCAAGGTGCCGCGGGAGCCGCTGTCGAGATCGCAACACGCGTCTGCCAAGGTCTGCTCTCCCCTGATTCGGCCGGCGGATACGGGATGTCGCTGTGACCGCGGCGACCGATCTTGACTGGCTCGAGCTCGTGCCCGCCGAGCACATCCCCGCCGGCTACCGTGACGCACTCGAACGGCAGGTGATCGCGCAGGCCCGCACGGATCGTGTGACGGCGCGCATCGGCGAACTGGACGCCGCGCTGGCCACCCGCATCGCTGACGTGTCGCTGGATCCGCTCACCCCGACGCTGACCGATTCCGCGGAGCAGTTGGCCGGCCTCCGCGAGATCGCGGGCAAACTCCCGCCCGTCCCGGTGATCCCCGAAGCTGATCATCAGCAGATCGTCGACGCGATGATCCGCACGCTTCACAGCACCCCTGACTCGCCCTACGACCTGGGTCCGCCGCCTCGCTTCTGCTCCGAGCTCGCGCATCACATCGTGGCGCATCCCCGGGACCTTCCCCCTGAGCCGTGCCCGGGCGACAACCTCACCGTTGAGCTGTTCGAGAAGGTCAGCGCCGAGCTTTCGATCTTCACTTCGGAGGTCCGGAGGCTGTCGCAGCCGTTGGCCGGCTACCCCGTCGCGGGTCGGGTGCGCGAGATCGCCGAACTGATGGGCCCTACCTACGACGATCTTCGTCAGACGATCGCGGCCATGCGTGTCGCGGTGCAGCGGCAGGACGCGGAGCGGATCACGTCTGGAGTCGCGCACCGCTGCCCGCAATGGGGCG
>JALYIL010000021.1 GCA_030775825.1 Actinomycetota bacterium | reverse complement strand
GGCTGGGTGGGTCGACGCGAGGCTGGTCGACGCGTGCGGGTTCGTGGGGGCGGCAGTGCTGCGGGATGCCGCTGTAGTGCTGGGCGCCACGTTGCGGATGGCCCGCGAGCAGCCGGCCACCACCGATCCCGCGGCCATCGCCGCGAGTCCGAGAAGGGCCCGTCGGGAAAGCGTCACCGGTCAATCATCCCAGGGGCCGGGGACCAGTCGCCGCGCCGGGGCTGGTCAGCCGGGTCAGCTGCGGCGTGCTTCGAACCGGCTGGCGTCCTCGACCATCTCGGTGAGCTGGCGCTTCGGCACCCACCCCAGGACGCTCTCGGCGCGGGCATTGGCGGCGACGAGGATGGCCGGATCACCGGGTCGGCGTGGTGCGATCTGCACCGGAACGCGACGACCGGTCACGGCACTGACCGCCTCGATGACTTCGCGGACGGAGTAGCCGGATCCGCTGCCGAGGTTGAAGACGTGGTGCTCGCCGGGCTGGCCATGGGTCAAGGCGCGGATGTGCGCGTCCGCCAGATCAACGACGTGGACGTAGTCACGCACGCACGTCCCGTCCGGCGTCGGGTAGTCGGTCCCGAAGATCTTCAGCGGCTGCGAAGTCCTAGCGCGCAGGGCGAGCGGAATCAAGTGCGTCTCGAGGCGATGCCGCTCGCCGTAGCCCGTCGCGCCCCCGTACAGCGCCCCGGCGACGTTGAAGTACCGCAGGCTTACGGCCGTCATGTCGTAGGCGCCGGCGTAGCTGGCCAGGGCGAGGTCGACGGCGAGCTTGCTCGCGCCGTAGGGGTTGGTGGGCGCCGTCGGGGCGGACTCCTCGATCGGGGTCTGCTCCGGCTGTCCGTACACCGCAGCCGTCGAGGAGAACACGATGCGGGCGATGCCATGCGAGCGCATGGCATCGAGCAGAGCGAGCGTGCCGCCGACATTGTTGTGCCAGTAGCCGGCGGGGTCGAGCGCTGACTCGCCGACCAGAGAGCGTGCCGCGAAGTGCAGCACCCCGTCGAGCGTGGTTCCGTCCAGCGCCGCTGCGTCGAGGACGCCGGAGAGGTCGGTGAGCTGGGCGCGATGGAAGGTGGCACCGGCGGGGACCGCGTCGGCGTGCCCGGTGGACAGGTCGTCGACCACGATGACGTCATGCCCGGCCGCGAGAAGCCGCGCCGTTACCACGCTGCCGACGTAACCGGCTCCACCCGTCACCAACAGCCGCATCGAGCCATTCTTGCCCATTGGACATGTTGGATGTGGGGACTATGGTCGCTTCGTCGAATTCGGTGGGAGGAGTTCGCCATGCCAGCGCCCGATTCAGGCTTGCCTACGCCCGATTCAGCCTTGCCTACGCCCGATTCAGTCGAACATCCCCAGGGCGCGGCGCGTCAGCCGCTCTCGGCAGGTGTCATGGTTCTGGCCGGCGTGTTGCTGGCGATCCCGGTCATCGGGCTGGCGATCGTGCCGGCCTATGCCAAGGACGGTCCCCGGCTGTGGGGCTTCCCGTTCTTTTACTGGTACCAGTTCCTCTGGGTCTTCCTGGCCTCCGCCTTCACGGGCAGCGCGTACCTGGTGATCCAGCGAGCGCGCCGTGAGCGCCGTTCGCTCGAGAATCGGGGTTCACGATGAGCGCGCTCGGGGCCGGTCACGCAGTCCACGGGGTCGAACTGGGCGTGGTCCTCTTCTTCTTCGTCCTGGTCACCGGGGGCGGTTTCGTGGCGGTGCGCTGGAAGCGCGCCGAATCGATGCAAAGCCTGGACGAGTGGGGCCTGGGCGGTCGCGGTTTCGGCACGGTCGTCACGTGGTTCCTGCTGGGCGGCGACCTCTACACCGCATACACCTTCGTGGCGGTGCCCGCGGCCATGTTCGCGACCGGTGCGGTGAGCGGGTTCTTTGCAGTGCCTTACACGATCGTCGTCTACCCGCTCATCTTCATCTTCATGCCCCGGCTGTGGAGCGTGTCGCATCGACGCGGGTACGTGACGCCAGCTGACTTCGTCCGCGGCCGTTATGACAGTCGCCTGCTCGCGCTGGCGGTGGCGCTCACCGGCATCATCGCCACGATGCCCTACATCGCTTTACAGCTCGTCGGGATCCAGGCCGTTCTCGACACAATGGGCCTGGGCGGGACCGGCAACTGGTTCGTGAAGGACCTGCCGCTGATCATCGCGTTCGCGGTCTTGGCCGCGTACACGTACACCTCCGGCCTGCGCGCCCCGGCGCTCATCGCGTTCGTCAAGGACACCCTGATTTACCTGGTGATCATCGTGGCGGTCGTCTATATCGGGTGGAAGATCGGGTTCGGGGGGATGTTCAACGCCGCCAAGACGAAGACCAGCACGACCAAGGGCGCGGTGTTCATCCCGAACGGTTCGACGTACTGGGCATACGGAACGCTCGCCTTCGGCTCGGCGCTGGCGCTGTTCATGTATCCGCACTCGGTCACCGCGGTGCTGGCCGGGAAAGGCCGCAACGTGATCCGGCGCAACGCCGCGATCCTGCCCACGTATTCGCTGATGCTGGGCATGCTGGCGCTGCTCGGCTTCGCCGCGATCTACAAGAAGACGACCGTCGTCGGCCAGGACGGCAAGCGCAACGTGCAACTCGTGGTGCCGCACTTCTTCGACCAGGTGTTTCCGAGCTGGTTCGCCGGGGTTGCGTTCGCGGCCATCGCGATCGGCGCCCTCGTACCGGCGGCGATCATGTCCATCGCCGCGGCCAACCTGTTCACCCGCAACATCTACCGCGAATATCTCGTGCGCGACGCCTCGCCCGCGCACGAGGCCCGCGTCGCAAAGATCACCTCGCTGGTGGTGAAGTTCGGCGCTCTGGTTTTCGTGCTCACCATGGATCGGCAGAACGCCATCAACCTGCAGCTGCTGGGCGGCGTGTGGATCTTGCAGACGATCCTGTCGATCGTGGCGGGCCTGTACACGCGATGGTTCCACCGGTGGGCCCTGCTGATCGGGTGGGCAGCGGCGATGATCTATGGCACCGTCGCGGCCTATCACCAGTCATCCACGACGACCAAGCACTTCGGGAGCTCCCTGGCGAGGTTCCCGTTCACGCACACCACTGTGTACATCGCGGTCACAGCCCTCGTGCTGAATGTGATCGTGGCCGTCGTGGTCACCGTGCTGCTGCGGCTGGCCAAGGCGCCCGCGGGGAGCGACGCCACGGAGCCGGATGACTATTACTCCGATGCGGCGTCGGAGCGGCCTACAGGGCACGCGCGATTGCATCGGCTGTTGCGTGCGGAGCGCTCAGATGCGGGCAGTGGCCGTCTGCGTTGAGCGTGGTCAGCGTGCTGTTCGCGATGTGCTCGTGGACGTATTCGCCCACGACGTGTGGCGCGATGGCGTCTGTTCTCGATTGGATCACGGCGCTCGGCACCGTCACTCGCGGTAGCGCCGCTCGGTGATCGGATTGGAACGTGGCGCGAGCAAAGGCCTGGGCTGCCCGGGGATCGACCCGGCAGAAGCTGCTGTGGAGCTCCGCGGCCAGCTCCGGCCGATCAGGATTGCCCATGATCACTGGAGCAATGCCTTCGGCCCATCTGCGCTGATTCTCGTGCAGAGCTCTGACCAGACCGTCGATCTCCTCAGCGCTGAAACCTCCGACATATCCGGTTTCCGGGTCGTCGATGTAGCGCGGCGACGGGCACAGGAGCACGAGTTGCCCAAACCGCGACGGATCCGTGACCGCGGCCAGGACTCCGATCATGGACGCCACCGAATGCCCCACGAACACCACATCACTCAGGTCGAGTTCGTTGAGAATCTGCAGGAGATCGTCCGCGTAACCCTGCAAGGTCGAGTGGCGTCCTTCGTTCCAGGCCTTGAGGTCGGACTTGCCGAACCCGACGTGATCGAACGTGATCACCCGATGGGTGTGTTCGAAGGCCGGCGTCACGAATCGCCACATCGACTGATCACAGCCGTACCCGTGCGAGAACATGATCGGACGAGCGCTACCCAGAGAATCGATCACGTGGTTTCGCTGCACCACCGATGGCACAGGCGGATCTTACAAGCGGTCCTTGACGCGAACCATTCGTAAGTTCAAACTAACCGTTCGTGGGCACTTACGAAGGCGAAGACGGGTGGGGCGCCCTGGGCGACCGGACCCGCCGGGCCATTGTCGAGTGTCTGGCCGAACGGCCGCGGGCGGTCGGCGAACTCGCGGCCGAGCTGCCGGTCAGCCGCCCGGCCGTCTCTCAGCATCTGAAGGTGCTGAAAAATGCCGGACTGGTGACCGAGTCAGCCGCCGGCACCCGGCGCATCTACCGGCTCAACCCGAGCGGGGTAGCCGCGTTGCGCGACCAGTTGGACACGTTCTGGGACCGAGCACTGGTCGGCTACCAGGACGTCGTCGACGAACCGAAGGAGGACAGATCATGACCGAGGCAGCAACGGCGCTCGTGCGGCGGCAGGTCGTCGTCGCGGCGCCGATCGAGCGAGCCTTTGCCGTGTTCACCGAGCAATTCGGCGACTTCAAGCCCCCGGAACACAACCTGCTTGGAGTCCCAATCGCACAGACCGTGTTCGAGCCGCGGGTCGGGGGACACATCTATGACCGGGGCATCGATGGCAGCGAATGCCGGTGGGCCCGCATCCTCGCCTTTGACCCGCCCGAACGGGTCGTGTTCAGCTGGGACATCGGCCCGCAGTGGCAGATCGAGACCGAGCCGGACAACACGAGCGAGGTCGAGGTCCGGTTCGTGGTTGAGACACCTCAGCGCACCCGGGTCACGCTGGAACATCGTTACATCGACCGTCACGGTCCCGGATGGGAGGCCATCAGCGAAGGCGTCGCCGACGACGCCGGGTGGCCGCTGTACCTGGCTCGGTACGCCGCGCTGTTCGACGGGGACCCGACTGGGACGTAGGCGAAGTGGCATAATGATGGCATGGCTCGCATACGCCTCAGCACGACCGTCGATGCGGCTTTGCTCGGACAGGCGCGGAACGCACGGCCCGCGACGACGGACGCTTCGCTGGTGGACGAAGCTCTCGCTGCTCTGCTGGCTCGCTACCGCTCCGCCGAGGTGGACGCCAGCTACGCCGCCTATGACGAGCACCCACTGGACGAGCCGGACGAGTGGGGTGACCTGGCGTCGTTCCGGCGGGCCGCGGCAGCGTCGTGAGCGCCCTTCCCGCACGTGGGGAGCTCTGGTGGTGCGAGCTATCCGAGATCGGTCGCCGACCAGTGGTCGTCCTCTCTCGTGACGCAGCGATCCCGCGCCATCGCCGCGCGCTCGTGGCGCCCTGTACGACGACGATTCGAGGGCTCGTCAGCGAAGTCGTACTCGAACCCGGTGACGACCCGGTCCCTCGTCGTTCTGCAGTGAACCTCGACTCGGTCGAAAGCGTCTCGATCGCGATCCTCGTCAGCCGCTTGGGGCGTTTGCGGGACACCCGAATGCGCGAGGTCTGTGCCGCCCTCGCCGTGGCTGTCGACTGTTCCAACTGAGTCAGGGCTGCGCGGGTGACGCCACGCACCGCCGGAGTCCGGACACAGCCATCGCGCACGCGAAGCCGAGCGTGACATTTCGGATGATCAGAGCGGTGATCGCCCAGTCGTTACCGTGCTGCAGCTGGGTGAACAACCCGGGATAGACCAGCTGCGTGAACCCACACGCCGCCAAGCTCGCCACCGCAAACGTCCGCGCCCTCGAATATTGCTCGACACCGAGGACGACGCACGCGGCCCCCAGCAACCACAACGCGTATTGCGCCGACAGGACGGGCGCCACGAGCAGGGTCACGCTCACATACAGGGCGAAAGTCCACGCCAGGACGGCCGCCGTGATCGGCGTTGCGGCGCGCCGCGCAAGCAGCACCGGGAGCACGGCGCAGCCAACCTCCGCGGCCACCGTCAAGGCGGTCGCGACCACCGTGACCGAGTAGGCGCCCGTGAGGTTGAACGAACCGAACGTGTACTGGACTCGCACGGGATCGCCGGTGATGAGAGCCTTGATCCACACCGCGGTAGCCCACGAGGATTCGATCTCGATCGGCCGGTGTCCCTGGCGCCCGGCAAGGTTGGTGACCATCGCGCCAACTGCGCCCTGCGCCAGCAGGAACGCCGCAGTCAGAGCGAAGACCGCCCCGGCACCGGCAGCGAGGGCCCAACGTCCGGGGCGTTTGAGGAGGATGAACGCCGCCAGCGGAGCGAGCGGCCACACCTTCGCCAGCGCCCCGAACGCCCATACTGCACCGCCGCGTGCGGAGAGCTTGCGGGCAGTGAGGGTGAAGGCGACGACGAAGGCTGCCACGGCAAGCAAGTCGTTGCGCAGCAGCGCTGCCGGTCCGACCAGGCAGACGCCGATGATCCAGCCGAACGCGGCCCTTCGCGCAAAACGAAGCCTGGTCAAGGCACGCACGATCAGCGCGTCGGCGCCCAGCATGAGAAGTGACCACACCACGACGAACGACGTCGGGGTGTGGCCGCCCAGGAGCCACGCCAAGGCCAGCACCGGCAACGACCCCGGTGGGTACTCGTAGCTGAAGTCGACGTAGGGAACCAGGCCGTGGACGAGGGCATGCGCGGCGTTGAAATACACCACCGACACATCCGTGGGCAGTACCTTCGCGGCGACGGCGTGCACGGTGAGCAGGGCTACGCCGAACGCTGCCCGCGTCGCTGCCCACGCCGGCCAGACACCAACCTCAGCTGACATCGGCGAGCAGCGGCACAGCGACCTTGCGTCGCTCACGGTTCATCCGCCCAACCACGAACACGGTTGCGGAGATGAGTGTGACGAGCAAGCTGGCGACGACCGCGATGCCGGAGTAGGTGAGGCCTTGAACGGCCATCAGGGAGCCCACGATCGACAGCGATACCAGGAGCAGGCGCAGCCGGCGCCCTTCGCTGACGGCCAGACAGGTGACCCCCCACAGCAGGTACCACGGGTAGATGACCGGGCTGAGCAGCGCGACCGCGAGCAGAATGAAGCCGGCCGTGCGGGCCGGCTCCCGGCGGCTCGACGTCCGGAGCAGGTGAATCACGAAGACCAGGCCTATCGCCACCACGACCGCACGGGACGCCCAGGTCAGCGCGCCGGCGGACATGACATGGGTCCACACCAGAGCCGGATGGAAGGCGAGCGCGAGCGCGGTGGCCGGGGCGGCCGGCGTGAAGCCGAACGCCGGGGTCCCGAGCTGGCCCAGCCACCCCCACCCGTCGGAGACGCTGGCGCTCAGTGCCGCGGTCGTCGCGGCCACGACGACGCACACGCGAAGCAGGACAACGCCACGCCGCGGTGGGTCCGTCGCCTTCCAGATCAGCACCAGGACGACCATCGCGAGGACGAAACCGGGCGCCTTGGTCAGGCCGTCCGCGCAGGCCAGGCCCATGGCCGTCAGGAAATGGCCTCGCCGCAGGGCAAGGATCGCGCCGAGCGTCAGCACGCACACGATGCCATCCGCGTGCGCCGCCGAGCCGAGGTGAAGCAGTAACAGCGGGTTAAGCACGGTGAGCAGCAGAGCGCTGTTTCGCCACTGGGGCGGTGCCAGCCGGTGGGCGAGTATTCCGATCGCGAACAGACTGACCAACGCCACGGCGCGCAGCAGGATCGCGGTGCCCAGCGGCGAGCCACCGGCCAGGTATGCCGCGACGTGCTCGATCAGCGTGAAGAGCGGTCCGTACGGACTGTGCGTGTTTCGCCACAGCGGGTCCACCGCCGCCAACGCCTGCCCGGCGTGAAGTTGCGCGGGGGTGAGGACATACGGCGACAGGTCGCGCAGGCTCAACTCGCCCTGCGCGACGTAGCTGGAAAGGTCGTCGCTGAGCAGGGGCGGTCCGAGCGCAAGCGGGGCGACCCAGCACGTAGCCAGAACCCAGAGCTGCGGAGTGCTCCATCGCGCCGAGCGGCGCAGCGCGAGCACCCAGACGAGGGCTAGCGCACCGATCGACAGGACCAGTGCCACGCCTGGGAAGACGTTGGCTTGCGCATCGACCGGCGAGGAGCGGAGCAGGCCGAACCAGGAACTCAGCGGGGTCGTTCCGGCAACGGGCCCGACGCGACCTCCAGCAACCACCACAGCGCTCGAGGCCAGAGCCCCGCCAGCTGCGAAGCACACCAGTGCTGCGCCCGGCCGACCAAGTGCCATCAAGCATCCCCGAATCAGCCTGGACCCGTGAGGGAGTCGTTCCGGGCCTATTCTGCATGCCATTGGGGTGTGTGCGCTGTACGTCAAACGAGACTTCACAGCTTGGGGGTCGGCCCGCGGGGCCCTTCTCGATGCCGTGGGAGGCCATGTCCGAAACGCTCGGCAAGATCGCCGAGCGTTTCGGCCGATCACAAACCGGGTAAAGGTGAACGAGAGTCATGAACCCAGTCGAGCGGACGGTGCGCGGCGTGGACCGCTGGCAACAGCGGCACAGGCTGGTGGCCTTCCCATTCGCCGTCATCAAGAAGTTCGGCGATGACCAGGGTGGCAACCTGGTGGCGTTGCTCACCTACTACGCGTTCGTGTCCGTCTTCCCGTTGTTGCTGGCGCTCGTCGCCGTCCTCGGTGTCGTGCTCCGGGGCCACCCCGCCCTGGAGGCCCGCATCGTGAATTCTGCGTTCAGCGAGTTCCCGATCATCGGTCCCCAGCTGCATTCCCAGCTCGGGTTGGCTTCGCTGCATAATACCGGGCCGGCCTTGGTGATCGGCCTGATCGGCACGGTTCTCGGTGGCCGGGGACTGGCGAACGCCATGCAGAATGCGCTCAATCAGCTATGGCAGGTGCCCAAGGTCGATTGGCCTGGCTTCGCACCCCGTTACGCGCGTAGCTTCGCCCTGCTGGCGCTGCTCGCCCTCGGCGCGATCCTCACCGCCGGCGCCGCGGCCGCAGCGGCCGCAACCCATGTCCTGGGCCTGTCCGGCCTCGCTGTCCGCGTCGTCGCGATCATCCTGTCCGCGGTGCTCGACAGCCTGCTGTTCCTGGCCGCGTTCCGGCTGGCCACTGCCAAAGTTATAGCCACCCGCGACATGGTCCGCGGCGCGTTGCTCTCCGCGATCGCCTGGCAGATCCTGCTCGTCGCCGCGGGCCTGATCATCTCGCACTACTTGCGCCACGCGCAGGCGATCGCTGGGTTGTTCGGGATCGTTCTCGGCCTGCTGGCATGGTTCGCGCTGCAGGCCACGGTAACCGTCTACGCGATCGAGGCCGACGTCGTGCGGGCGCGGGGCCTGTGGCCGCGCAGCATCACCCAGCCGCCGCTCACCGGAGGGGACATGCGCTACCTCGCCGGGGTGGTTGCCGTCGAGACCCGGCGACCCGAGCAACACGTCGCCACGACGTTCTCCGCCGCGGCCTCGCCGGGGGCCGGCCGAAGCGATGGCGCGGCGCCTGCTGAGCGCGATCGTTGATCTTGCGGCCCATGTGAAGTAGCGACTAGAATTCACAGGTCGGGCGGGGGCTCGAGCACCAGTGAGTGCCCGGACGGATCGGATGAGCGCCGTGCCGAATGTCACAATAGGGCTCTCCCTGCGACGAGCCGGCCGCATCCTGATCGCCAGCGTGGTTGCGCTTGTGGGTGTCGGCATCGGCGCAGGCCATGCCCCGGCGAGCACCGCCGCGACGCCGCGGCCCGTGTTCTTCGGCATCTACGTCCCGCACCAGTCCCTGAGCGCGGTGCCCGAGGTGACCGCGGCTGCCGGGACGGCTCCCTCTGTCTTCAGCTTGTTCGTGACCTACGACAGTGGGTTCACCACGTCGACGCTCACGAATGTCTACGCCTCAGGTGCCACCCCCTTCGTCACCTTCGAGCCCTGGTCCTGGACGACCGGGACGAGCCCCAACCAACCGCAGTACAGCCTTTCGACGATCTACTCCGGTCGGTACGACACGCAGCTGCGCACGCTCGCCCGCGCGATCGCGGCCTACCAGCGGGGTGTGTACTTCCGATTTGCGCACGAGATGAATGGCTGGTGGATGCCGTGGGCGGAATCGGTGAACGGCAACAAGCCCGGTGATTACGTCAAGGCCTGGCGCCACGTTCACGATCTGTTCGCCAGCGTCGGTGCCACCAATGCCCGCTGGGTGTGGTCGCCGGCGCAGGTCATGAGTCACGTGAACGAAACGCCGATGGCCGAACTCTATCCAGGCGACGGCTACGTCAATTACGTCGGCATGAGCTGCTACGGCCATTCCGGAACCGCCGCAACTACGTGCGGAGCGACGCTCACCGGCTTGAGCGCGATCACGACCAAACACGTAATCCTGTCCGAGATCGGTGCTGACGGAACCAATCAGGCCAACTGGATAACCAGCCTGGCTCCCTTCATCAGTACCAATCCGAATATCATCGGCTTCGTATGGTTCAACACCACACCGGAGACAACCGGTGCGACCGGGCACTACATGTTCACCGACACCCCGGCCTCGGTCACTGCTTTCCGAGGGATGCTCGCGGCTCTGGGAATCTAGCTGGTCCGGTTCGCCGCAATCTGGCCGAGGCTCGTGGCGAAGGCGCTGCGCTCCTCCTGGCTCTGCAACGCGTAGTTGCCGGTGGCGCCGGTGGACTTGCGGGTCTGAAAGTAGACAAAGCCAATGATGTGCCGCGTCCGCATCAAGTACGCGCCGAGGCTGGCGAGCCATTCGCTCTTGGCAGGTGAATCAACCCCTATCTCAGCCAAGATGATGGGCTTGGTGGTGAACGAGGTGAGGACCTTGATCATGGCGTCGAACGTGTTCTGCGCGCGTCCGGATCGGTGCTCGTAAGCGGTCATGCCGACGTCGTCGACGTACGCGTTTCCGGGGTACAGCTGGGAGACCGGCCCGTGCGCGCCCTGAGACTCGATGTTGAGGGGTGACCACACCCAGGCCAGGTCGAGCCCAGCGATCGTGCCGAAAAGATCATGAACGTGGCGCCAGGCTTGGACGTACTGGGCGGCTGTGTTGCCGTTGGTCCCTACCCCCCACGGGTAGTAGGAGCCATTCATCTCGTGAGCGAAGCGCAGATAGATACGGCCGTGGTAGGTGGCCAACGCGTGGGCCTGTTGGCGCAGCTCCGCGTCGTGAGTGCCGTCGATGATCCGGGCCAACGCGTCGAGTGGATCAGGCTCGTTGCTGTGGACTCCGGCATGCCATGGTTCGAGCGTGACGAACGGAGTCACGTGTGCTGCCTGCATAGCGCGCATCGTGTCCGCGGTGCTGGTGCTGTCCAGGCGGATGAAGGTGCTCAGGACCGTCGGCTGAAATCCCAGCTGGCTGCTCAGCTTGTTCGCCTGCGTGATGTTCGCGTGGGGGACATCGAGACCGTAGAAGGGGGTGAGGGCAGACCGTGGTGATCGCGATGACGGCGCCGCGGTCTGCGGTGCAAGCGTGACTCCGGGCAGTGAATTGCTGCACGCGGACAGGCCGAGGAGCATGGCGCTCGCCACTAGCTGCCGGGCTCTCATGCCCCTGCCGCTCGCGATGTCCCGAACATCGCATCGAGGGTCACGGGAACGAGTTTGCGCTCCCTGATTATCTCAACAAGCTGGGGATACAGCGAGGTCACCGTGCCTTGGTTCGCGTGCCCGACAACAATCGAACCGGGCACGAGGGCTTGCCGGGCCAACGCGAGCAGATGATCGGGCGTGACCGGGACCGCGTCGCCGAAGGTGCCCTGCCAGAGAACAATCTTCGTGAAACCCAGGTTGCCGGCGATCGTGTCGACGCGCCGGTCCCGTTGACCGGATGGGGGACGAAGGTATGGCCGTGCCGTGACCCCGAACGTCGACTCGATCCAGGCCTCATTCTGTTCGATCTCACTGGTGACCTCGGCGTCGCTGAGTTCGGGAAGCAGAAGGTGGTTGTAAGTGTGGTTGGCGATCTGGATCTGATTCTTCTCGATGAGGGGCCGAAGCAGGGGGGCATGTGGCTGCCAGATGTGCGCGAGCTTCCCGATCGGATTGAACGTGAGTGGCAGGCCCGTGTCGTGCGCCAACTTCACGTACGCGGCAACGGTATCGGCGTCGTAGCCGTCGTCGATCGTGAGCGCGATCTCCGCCGTGTGCGCCGGTCCGTGGGTGAACGAACTGGTCCTTCCAGGCCGCGGCGGCGGGATATGGGGGGGAGGAGAAAAGCTGGTTGTCCGAGGCCTGCGAGGCATGGGTGAGGCCGTGGTGCAGCCGGCCAACGCCGAGGCCGCTCCCAGCGCGAGCGCTGCCAGGAACTCGCGACGCCGGAGGTCGATCGGCCTGCGACGCACGGCTGAGGCGGGCATCAGGACGGTTTTCCCGAGACGAACATGGGCCGAGTCATGGGAGCGAGAAAGCGGCTATAGGTGGCGGTGATGTGGGTGGCGTCGCGGTACACCAGAATATCGTGCACGATCATCGGACACTTGCTCGGCGCGCATAGCCAGTTGGTCGGGTCGACCGCCGCGATGTTGGCCCGTGCCAACGCCGCGGCGACAGCTTCGTGCCGTCCTGGGTACACGTAGATCGAGTCATTGTTCCGGTCTCGGATGCAACGGGTGACATTCGTGATGTTCTCCGCGACGCAGTCCGGACCGCTCTTCTTCGCGACCGGCGTATCCAAGATGTAGATGACTTTGAGACCGCTCGTCGCGAGGTCGGTCATCGCAGTCGCCGTGGCATCAGCCCACGTGGTGTTGGAAAACTGGGTCCCTTCGACGTTGTCGCTCTGACCGACGACGACGACCGCCGGACGCAGCGCCTTGATCCGGGCGACCGTCATCGTTCGCCATTCGTCGCATTCGCGGAACTCTCGGTGCAGGCTGACGTTGGTGATCGCGAGATTCGCGAACGAGCAGGCCGCCTTGGTCCACGCGATCACGCGCCACCCCAAAAGCTTGCCTTCGGCGTCCAAGGCCGGTAGCCACTGCTGGGCATGCGAGTCGCCGGTGAGCACCAACGTGTGGGTCCCCGCCGGGTCCCCGAACACGCAGGCAGGCTGCTCGACCACGAGCAGGTCAGCGTGGCAGCCGTCCGAGTCCGAGATCGGGACGTCGTGCGGAGCGCCAAGCAGGCTGGGTGTCATGTGCGCGGGCATCGCCTTCAACCCGAGTGCTACGCCGAGATCGGTGTCGAGGCTGTGCGTGTCGGCGAAACCGACCGCAACGGCGGGTCCCCCTACGTTGAGGTTGGGCAGCGACGCGGAGGCGAGCACCGCGACGGCGATGACCGAGGCGGCGATGGCAGCGCCCGCGAGTGACCAGGTCGCCATGCGAAGGCGTCCCCGCTGTGTGGGCCGTTCGAGCAGATGCACGGTCAAGAGTGCGAACCAGAGGGAGAGCGCCGCAATCTCGAGGTTCAGCTGCCAGGTGAAGTCATAGCCGAACACCAACGGGATGATGATCAACATCGGCCAATGCCACAGGTACCAGCCGTAGGACAACTTGCCCACCTGCTGCATCGGACGGAGCGCGAGCACGCGTTCAGCGCCCCAGCGAGCCGGGGCAGCACGTGATCCCGCTGCGATGACGAGCGCCGTCGAGAGCACGGGTAGCAGCGCCGCCGTGCCGGGAAACGGTGTCGAATCGTTGTAGTGGAAGGCGGAGTAGATGATTCCGCCGACTCCGGCCCACGAGGCGAGGGCCGCGACCGGGCGCGGGACCCTTCCCAATCCACGTACCCCTAGGGCGACGATGGCCCCGATCGCGAGTTCCCACGCGCGGGTATGGATCGCAAAGTAGGCCAACGGCGGATTCGACTTTGTGACCGAAACCGACATCCACAACGACCACGCCGCTACGACGAGCACCGTGATGAGGACGAGGCGCCGGTGGTGGCGACGACCTATCAACACGCAGGCGCCGATCAGGACGGGCCAGAGGATGTAGAACTGCTCCTCGACCGCCAGCGACCAGAAATGTTGCAGGGGTGACGGTGTGGCGGTCGCCTGCTGATAATTGACCCCTTCGGCGGCGAGTCGATAGTTGATGCCGTAATAGGCCGTGGCGAAGGCATCCTTGATGATGCTTTGCACTTGGAAGATGGACATGAACTGTCGTGCAGCGACAACCGTCACGATGGTGACCAGGGCTGCAGCAGGCAACAGCCTGCGGACCCTGCCGAGGTAAAACTTCAGCAGGTGAACTCGCCCGCGGTCCGCGGCCTCGCGCAGCAGTTGACCTGTGATCAGGAAGCCGGAGATCACGAAGAAGACGTCGACGCCGACATAGCCACCCGTCAGCCGTGGAACCTGCGCGTGGTACAGGACGACGAGCGTCACGGCAATCGCCCGAAGGCCTTGGATATCCGGGCGCCACCGGCGCGGGCCGTCGGCCGCTGGCGACTGCCCGGCAGCACGTTGAGAACCTGGCGAGGCCGGGTGCGCGGCAACGGCCGAAACGCCGGCGCTGGCCTGCGCGAGTCCGGTGTGGACGGCGCTTCGTGGGGGGAGCTCGTCGACTTGTTGCGACGAACGTTGCGCCGTTGCGAGCTTTCCCGAAACCTGGGCGCACGCTTGCGCGAGGCCGGTGTGGGCGGCGCGTCGTGAAAGTTCGTGGTTTGGCGCCACCTCCTCTCGTTTCGCTCCCCGCCGCAGTGTCAGGCGACGCTTCGTTCCGGTGTGGCCCGGGGCGCGGGTACTGAGCAATAGCAGTGGCACGTGGACGAACGCGGAGATCATGCCCAGCGCCACCATCGCCCAGTAGTTGTGCAAGCCGTACCTCAGGGTGCCCCGGACGAGTCCGTACCAGAGCAACACCTGCGTGCCGAAGAGGTAGCCCTTCATCGTGCGACCGATGGTCACTGCCAGCGGTGTCGTGCGGGTCTTGACCGCGCCAGTGGCCACCCAGGCCTGAGTCCGTCCGGTGCAGATGTGCAGGATCGCGATCGCGTGGGCAAATGCGTAGAGCGTCTGCACCCGAAGGACATCGATTCGCCATCGTCCTCGCATCACGCCCGGTAGCACGCCGAACCAGAGCACCAACGCCCCGAGAAGCCAGACCGAGTTCATCGGATGCACCCACTGTGGCACCAGGTAGAGCATCACCAACGCCGGTACAGCAGCGACGAACGCGTTCAGCGCCGTGGAGATGTAGTACAGGAATCCGGCCCAGAAGCAGAGCCGCTGCCTGAAGTTGATGTGGGACGCTGCGTGGAAGGACGGATCGCGCAGAAGGGACATGCTCCCCGTGCACCAGCGATACTGCTGGTTCATGAAACCAAGAGCTGTGTCCGGGCAGATCCCGCGCGAGACAATGATGGGGACGTAGCGAAGGTGAAACCCCGCCTTCACCAGGTTCACTCCGGTGTGGACGTCTTCGGAGTGGCCGATCTGCGCAAAGCCACCGGCGGTCTCCAGCGCACTGCGCCGGTAGATCGCACAGGTGCCGACACAAATCGCAGCGCCAACGGCATCTCGGCTCGGCTGGATCATGCGGTAGAAGAGCTCCTGGGTAGCTCCCGCACACCGCTGCAGCCATGACATGCTGCGCGAGGTGTCAAAGAACTGTGGCGATTGCACGATCGCCACCTGCGGATCCTCGGTATAGGGAACCAGCTCTCGCAACAAGTCTGCACGCGGGACGAAATCTGCGTCGAGGATCAAGATGAACTCGGAGTGAGTCATTCCGAGTCCGTGTCGGAGATTGCCCGCCTTCTTCATCTCTCCCCGGTTCGTGCGGGCGGAATAGTCAAAGCCGTAACGGTCGGCGAGCTCTCGGACCTCCTTCCTACCTCCGTCGTCCAGCACGAGAACCCGTACTGCCGCGGGCCACTTCAGCTGTGCCACATACAAATATGTGTTGGCAAGCAGGTCGAGGCTCTCGCCGGCGGTGGGCAAGAAGACGTCGACGGTCGGGTGCACCTTCGGGGCGTACTGCTCGACCCGAAATTCATGATCAATTCTGTCGATTCGCTTGCGATGGGTGCTCGAGAGCAAAGAGACAGTTAGCGTGACGGCATAGAGTGACATTGGCGCAATGAAGAGAAGGAGGCGATCGTCAGCAATTGCGAAGCGCCCAACGCTATAAGCGATGAAACAAAACGAGGCCGCCTGCAACGCCAGTACCCAGCGATGCTGACGACCCATATACCAATACTTCTCGATATCATCGGGAGGGGTCGGCAAATGCGGATCGAGCGACACGCTCTCCTGAACGGTTTCCTGAGTCAAAATCCCCCCCAAATGCGCACCAGTGCTGTGCCGACTTATTACCCAGTTCTAGGGCGTCGACCGGGACGGCTGTTCCTCCATCAGCTCAACCACCCCTCTGACCGGTACGACGTTACCCAGCATCAGCCCTGGTTGTGACCGCAGAACACTGCCGTAACCAGGCGCAACGCAGCATTTACAAAACACCGACCAATTTCTCAGATCAAGGTCCTCGAGCAGCCGTTTTCGATGACCCCTCGCGCAGCAATGAGAACTGTTAAGGCTGTGTACATGACGAACTACGATTATTTGTGAAGTCCGACACAGAATGACAGTGCTGACTAATATGGTCGGGCTTTGGGGCAATACTGCGAGCAGCGATCGAACTCAGCCAAACGCCCCGGGCGATGCATGGCTGCTCCGGTCCGCCGGCACGAGTCTGGGCGTCGGGCTGACGAGATGGGAGGGCGAGGAATTGAAGACCATTTCGCTCGTGTTAACGACTGTCCTGTTCCTCTGTTCATGTTCTGTGTGGCGCGGAAGCTATCGGCCCGCAGCTACCCCGGCTACCCCAGCACCTGCGCCCACGCCTACCCAGACACACGTCGCCAGCGTCAGCTGGACGCGATCGCGTGCCCAGGCGGAATTCCTGCAAATGACGCGAGCTAGAAATATTGATATAACGCGGACGAAACCGCTCCGAGCGGCGCGGGTCTACCCCCTGTCAGCGTGGAAGGCAGCTTGCTCCCGACTTGAAGCCGATGACATGCGCCTGGCTGCCGCCCTCGACGCCGGCCTCTGGCCCGCTGAATCGCGGCTAGCCGTCAATCGACTGAGTCTGGCCCTCACCGTGCAGACTCTCGGATACCGCGGCTGTGCCACCAGCAAATCCGCGGCCTCCGTCAATGCTGCCTTGACCCGACTGCCGGCTACCTCGACGGACGTGGCTGCCACGCGCACGAGCCTCGGACTGAAATAGGCGGCGGTGTCCCTGCAATCGGTGGCCCCCGGCCAGTAAGCGTCTCGCTCGGAGCGTGCACCATCTCGTTCTATTCTGGCCCACGGCTCGGGCGACGCCGCGCGTCGGCGAGGCCGTAGAGTTGTTTTGTGGTTGGGTACACAGCCAGTCCGGGACCAGCGGGGGCAAGGCGTCAGCTGGGTGAGCCTTCGCTCAGCGCTGGGCGTCGATCGGTAACCTCGCGCTTAGGCCACTGCCCGTGAAACTCACCAGCACGTCACTCTCCGGGTCTGTTCTGCACCCCGGTTCAGGTCGAGTCTTCAGCGGCCAGGGCCGCGGCGAGGTAGCGGCGTGACCACGCTGGCAGCGGTACACGGCGTGCTCCCACCCCACCGTTACGAACAGAGGGAACTGACTGAGCTGTTTGCGCGACTGTGTCTCGGTCCCGATGCCGACCTTGCGTTGGTGGGACGGCTCCACGCGAACGCACAGGTCGAGACCCGTCATCTTGCTTTGCCGTTGGAGCAGTACGCGAAGCTCGACGACTTCGGAGCAGCGAACGACGCCTTCATCGAGGTCGCCGTTGAGCTTGGCGCGCAAGCTATCGTCGGCGCGCTCGCCGATGCGGGTCTGCAACCCGGCGACCTCGATCTGGTGATCTCCACCACCGTGACGGGACTGGCTGCTCCGTCCGTCGAGGCGCGCATCGCAGGCCGGATCGGACTACGTCCGGATGTGCGGCGCATCCCCATGTTCGGGCTCGGGTGCGTCGGAGGCGCTGCCGGTCTCGGCCGACTTCACGACTACCTGCTCGGGCATCCCGCCGATATCGGAGTCCTGCTTTCCGTGGAGCTTTGTTCACTGACAGTGCAACGCAACGACCGCTCAGTCGCGAACATCGTAGCCAGTGGCCTATTCGGGGATGGGGCCTGCGCGGTGGTCGGAGTCGGCAGCGAACGCGCCGAACAGATCCAAGCGCAGGGCCCCCGAGTTGTCGATTCCCGCAGTCACCTCTACCCGGACACAGCCCGCACCATGGGCTGGGACATCGGCTCCGGCGGCCTCAAGATCGTCCTCGACGCCCAAGTGCCCGTGCTTGTTCACAAGTATCTTGGCGAGGACGTCCGCGAATTCCTCGCCGCACATGGCCTGGAGAGCGACGCTGTCACCGCCTGGGTGTCTCATCCCGGCGGACCGAAAGTGATCGAGGCAATCGAGGACACGCTGCAGCTGCCAGACGACGCCTTGGCGCTGACCCGGCAGTCGCTGGCCGCCGTCGGGAACCTGTCGTCCTCCTCGGTGCTGCACGTGCTGCGCGACACCCTCACACAGCGACCGCCGCCACCCGGCACGCCTGGGCTGCTGATGGCGATGGGGCCCGGCTTCTGCTCCGAACTGGTGCTGTTGCAGTGGTGAACCGGTGATCTACGCCGCGTTCGTCCTCGCCGTCGCCGTTGAACGCCTGCTCGAGCTGCGGGTCGCCCGGACCAACGCAGCCTGGTCACGAAAACAAGGCGGCCGGGAATACGGTCGCGGCCACTACCCGGTGATGGTCGTCCTGCACACGGGACTGCTCGCCGGATGTCTGCTCGAGGTACCCCTCGCGCACCGCAGCTTCCTGCCGGCGCTGGGCTGGCCCATGATCGCGGTCGTCCTGGCAACGCAAGCGCTGCGCTGGTGGTGCATAACCACCCTAGGACCGCACTGGAACACCCGCATCATCGTCGTACCCCAGGCGCCCCTGGTCCGCGCTGGCCCCTATCGATGGATGCGACACCCCAACTACCTCGCCGTCGCCGCCGAAGGCGTCGCCCTGCCACTCGTTCATTCCGCGTGGGTCACCGCCGTCGTGTTCACCGTGGCGAATGCGGCACTACTCACGGTCCGCATCCGCGCCGAGGACCGGGCACTGGCCGATGCGTGACCCGATCATTGCCGGTGGCGGGCCAGCCGGGCTCGCCACCGCCCTCTACGCCGCACGCGCCGGGCTGGACTGCGTGGTCCTCGAACCGCGCCCAGGAGTAATCGACAAGGCATGTGGGGAGGGGCTGATGCCCGGCGCCGTCACCGCACTAGCCCAGTTGAATGTTCACCCCGAAGGGACGCCGATCCGAGGAATCCGATACCGCGACGAACGGCGCAGCGCCCAAGCGACGTTTCGGGGACCGGCCGGGCTCGGTGTGCGCCGCACCGAGCTGCATGCCTCGCTACGCCGGTCGGTCTTCGCGGCAGGTGTTCCTATCCTCGAGGATGCCGTTACCGCGATTGCCCAGAACGAACACAGCGTCATCGCGGCGGGGATCACCGCCCGCTACCTGATAGCAGCAGACGGGCTTCACTCGCCGATCCGCCACGCCCTGAACCTTCAGCTGCCCAGCCCGCCCCGAACTCGACGCTGGGGCCTTCGGCGCCACTACGCGCTCGCACCGTGGACCGATCACGTCGAGGTGCACTGGTCGTCCACCGGCGAGGCGTACGTGACCCCGATCGCGGCGAACCTGGTCGGCGTCGCCGTCCTCTCGACCCGCCGGGGCACCTTCGAATCCCACCTCGCGGCGTTCCCGCAGTTGGTCGCCCGATTGCCCGCCGATGGTGCAACAGCGGTTCGCGGCGCCGGCCCACTGCGCCAACGGTCGCGATGCCGCGTCCAGGGCCGGGTGTTGTTCGTCGGGGACGCCGCCGGCTACATCGATGCGATCACCGGCGAAGGCCTCGATCTCGCATTTACCTCAGCCCACGTCGCGGTGAACTGCATCCAGGCCGACACCCCGCAGCACTATGAACGCCGCTGGGCCGCCGCGTCACGCAACTCCCGGGCGCTCACCGCCACCCTGCTGTGGGCTGCTCACCGACCGCCGCTACGCGCCGCCGTCGTCCCCCTCGCCGCGACCGTCCCCGGACTTTTCCGCCTCGCCGTGCGGCAGCTGGCCCGGTGACCACCTTGAACTCCGCGCCGGAACACGTGGTGCTTTGCGGACCGGATGGCGATGATGATGGGCTCCACGCCGTGGTCGACCTCGGCCAACGCTCCACGCTGTTGGCCTGCTGGCGGTCAGCGACACGTCTGCCGTGCGGGCCACGACGAGGCTGGCCTGTGACATCTCACCGTGGCCTCCAGGACAGCGGACTGAAGTCTTCAGATTCCTGGCGCGCGATCACGACGCGAAGTCCGCCACCGCGTTCGATGACGACTCTTAGACCCACCCGCGGCGGTCGGCAAGCGCAGCGCCGAGGAACGTGCTGCCGAACACGATGGTGCTGAGGGCGACCAACCAGAGCGACAGGACGAAGGTGGCCCCCAAAAGGCCGTAGTCGTGCACCTGGCTGACGAGTTGGCTGGACATTAACGGACCGGAAAGGGCTACCAAGGCGCTCATGCCTAACGCCCCGAAAAGCGCGCTGGGGAGCAGGTGGAGCCAGCGAACCTGACCGGAGAGCAGGAGATGCAGCCCCCACCAAAAGAACAGCGCAGATACGAGGAATTGGACGAGCGGCCCCGCGGGCTGCCCTGCCTCGACGAGGTCGCCCACGCGACGACCGACGCCGCCGGCGTAGAACACGACGAGCACGTAGACGCAGAGCCCGACCACCCACAGCATTTGGCGCAGCACGGCCCGAGCGGCCTCGGGACGTGGTCGCGACCAGATCAACTCATATCCACGTTGCTGAGTCGAAGCGACCCCGGTCGCAAAGAGGAGCCCTAGTCCGAGGCCCACTACCGTGTCGAAGTTGCTCACGGAGTTCTTCCCAGCGAACAGCCCTACGACGACGTCTGATGCCCGGTGCGACAGTCCGAGATAGCGGGCCAACGGCGGCCCGATGCTCGCTCCCTTGGTGCGCCGCGCGACGACTGAGAATGCAACGAGTAGGGGAGCAGTGCACAGCATCTGCTGGGCGGCGAGAGCGAGACTGAGAGTGGCCAGGTTCAACGCCTCGGCTCGTCGCCAAAGGTCACCAAGAACCGAACGTGCGAGGCGATCTCTCATGCCGCCAAGGCCGCCGGACCTGGCGGCCGCCGGTCCCGCTTGCATTTCAGCGCCACCCGCGCTCACATGCCACTCCCTCGAATCCGAGCATGACGGAGGCCACGCTAAACGTGTCGCGAGTATGGCACTTCACACATACCAAACGGCACGCCATGCGGTGCCCCCGGCCAGAATCGAACTGGCGACGCTGGCGAAGATCAACGTCTCTCAGGTCATAGTTGATCTTGAGCCGCGAAAAGCAACTTCCGGAGTCGCGGTGCTCTGCAGGGGCGTCCCTTGTTCGTATATCAGATCGGGTACGATCTGGATATCTGGCCGTTACTGGAGGATGCCTCGCGAGCCGCACGCTGATCGACACCAACGATGAACTTCTTGAGCGCGCCAGGGCCGTGCTGGGTACTGGGACGAAGAAGGACACCGTCAACGCCGCGTTGGCGCAGGTGGTGGCCCTCAACGCGCGTCGACAGTTTCTCGACGACGCTCGTCGCGGCGATCTCACGGACGCCGCGGAGGAGCAGTTGATGGACCAGGCGTGGCGGCGGTAGCTCGCTACCTGGCCGATACGAGCGCACTGTCGCGGCTCGCAAGCCCCGCAGTTGACGCTGCGCTATCGCCGTTTATCGAGGCCGGCTACGTCGCCACGTGCGGAAGGGTTGAGCTGGAGTTGCTGTATTCGGCTCGAAGCCCAACCGACTACGCCCGCCGCCGACAGCAGCTACGAGACGGCTTCGAGTCGCTGCCGATGCCGGATGAGGTGTGGCAGCGTGCGATCGAAGTGCAGGCTGCGCTGGCTCGTACGAGCGCACACCGTGGCGCCGCATTGCCGGACCTGCTGATCGCCGCCACGGCTGAGCGCCACGGCGTATCGATCCTGCACTACGACCACGAATACGACCTGATCGCATCCGTGACCGGCCAGCCTGCCCAATGGGTCGTCGCTCGCGGAACCGCCGACAACTCTTGATCGATAGTCCGGGGGGCTGGCGAGAAACAACGAGCAGCGACGCGAAACTCATCCGAACAAGTAGACACGCTGAGCCCGTCGGTGATCACCGCGAGCACAGCCTGATACCGCTGCTCAACCACAGAAATCTCCTTCATAGGAAGGAGTGTCAAGAATCAGCCGAAGTAGCTGTCAACCATCAGCCGAAACACTGTCGCCCATCAACCGAAGGCGATCTGCCAAGCATCAGCCGGAGAAATACACTCCAGGCGGTGCCCCCGGCCAGAATCGAACTGGCGACGCCCGGCTTAGGAGTCCGGCGCTCTATCCCCTGAGCTACGAGGGCGGGGATGGTGCGGGCCCAGATTACCTGGCCCGCGTGGTGAAGCAGCACAACGTGCGCTGCGCACCGGCGGCGGTTCAGGCACCGGGCGCCTGGTGGTGCGATCAGTTCTTGAACAGCGCGCTGTAGGCGTTGATCGCCGGCTGGCCACCCAGATGGACATAGAGGACGGTCGCGTCCCGGGCGATCTCGCCGTTGCCGACGAGATCGATCAAGGCCGCCATCGACTTGCCTTCATAGACGGGGTCGATGATCACGCCTTCGAGGCTGCCCGTGAGCCGAATCGCATCGAGAGTAGAGGCGACGGGGACGCCGTAGAAATCGCCGGCCCACCCCTCGAGGACGGTGATCTCCTCGGCCCGCAGGTCGCGTCCCAACCCGAGCAGGTCGGCAGTGCTGCGCGCGATCTTCTCCACTTGGGCGCGGGTCTCGGTGATCTTCGCCGACGCGTCGATGCCGAGCACGCGGCGGGGGCGGTCCTGTCCGGCGAAGCCCGCGATCATCCCGGCCTGGGTCGAACCGGTGACGCTGCAGACGACGATCGTGTCGAAGAAGACGCGGAGTTCGCGCTCCTGCTGCTGCACCTCGTAGGCCCAGTTGGCGAAGCCCAGGCCGCCAAGGCGGTGGTCGGACGCGCCGGCGGGGATGGCGTACGGGACACCGCCGTCGGCCCTGATCTGTTCGAGCGCGTTCTCCCAACTCTGTTTGAAGCCGATCCCGAACCCCGCCTCGACAAGTTCGACATGGGCGCCCATGATCCGCGACAGCAAGATGTTGCCGACCCGGTCGTTCACGGCGTCGGGCCAGTCCACCCAGCTCTCCTGCACCAGGCGCGCCTTGAGCCCGAGCTTGGCGGCGACGGCGGCCACCTGCCGGGTGTGGTTCGACTGCACCCCGCCGATAGAGACCAAGTGCGTCGCACCCTGAGCGAGCGCGTCCGGCACGAGGTACTCCAGCTTGCGGGTCTTGTTGCCGCCGAACGCGAGGCCGGAGTTGCAGTCCTCGCGCTTAGCCCAGATCCGCGCACCGCCCAGGTGGGCAGACAGCCGCTCCAGCGGATGTACCGGACTCGGCCCGAACAGCAACGGATAGCGGGAGAAATCGTTTAGCGCCACATGCCCTCCCGGGAATTCAGCTGAGTTCCTCGGCGAGCGCGACGATGACGCCTTCGGGGCCGCGGACGTAGCAGAGCAGGAAGGTTTGCTCGTACCGCACCACCTCGCCGATCAGTTCGGCGCCACGGGTTCGCGCGCGGGCGAGGGTGTCCTCGATGTCGTCGACGGCGAACATCTCCTTCGACTGTCATCTTGCCCTCCAGCTCCAGGCCGAGTTCGACAAAGAAGGCGACAGCCGCGTCGAGGTCGTCGAAGACTATGCCGACATTGTCCAGCCGAAGGATGGTCATATCCCCAAGCCTAGGGACCGGGACCCGCGCGCAGGTCTCAGGACATGCAAGCGATCGAATCGCGCTCTGCCGATGCCGCGTCTCAGCAGCCGATGCGTGGGTCTTAGTTCATCTCGGGGACGTACGGACGCAGGCCCACCGCGACGTCGACGCAGGCGGCGAGAAGCACGTCGCGCTCGATCGGAGTTACCTCGCGCAACAGGATCAATCTGGTGCCCAGAACCTGCACCGGAAGAGGAGCGCCAGCATGGTCCCGCCGGTCGCGTCGGTGACGACGACGCGGAATAGGTCGGGGGTCACCGCTTCGATCGGGTCCGAGGTGAAGTGAAGGAGTTCAGCGCCGTCTGCCTCGACTGCAGTTGACTTATCCGTACCTTTGGTCACTCGGTTGACCACGGCTAGTTCGGTGCCGCTGGTCTCCGTGATCAACGTCGGCTTCTGGCTCCTGTTCCCGGGACTGAACGAAGATTTGACGACCATCTTCATAGGTCAGCCCCTGCCTGCCGGGCCCCCCGTTCTTGAACCCGAGCAGCAGGCCCAGCTTGGCGCCCTTGCCGTCCCCGCTGCTCTGGACCGCGACGGCAAGCGGGCCAGCCTCACCTTCGTGGAAGGTCATCTTCAGTCCGTTGGACGTCTTTCGGGCGATGCGGCCGTCGATTATGACGGGCTGATTACCGGGGGCAGGTGATGGCATCGGGCAACGGTAGTGGCGATCTCCGTGACACACCAATACCCCGCAGAAACGCCGCCAGCGACTCCCATGCTCCGCCGGACTGCGGGCAGCACCCTCCGCGCGGGATACTGGCGCGATGGTTGACGAAGACGCTCGGGATCGAGCCATCTATCAGGCACTCAAGGCAGTCGACGAAGTCGCCGCCGCTTTGCAGACGCACCTCATCGAAGAGCATCAGGCCGACCCGGACCGGGCTGCCACCGAGAGCACGTCCACCAACTCGCTCAAGCTGCTGCGTCAGGCCCGCGAGCGCCTCGGGGAAGGACTGCGAGGCATCGAAGCCGACGCCATCGCCGAGTCCGACGAAATCACGCTCCGCAGGTAGCGACCGTTCAGCGCGACGCGCAGGCACCTGGAGTCGAACGAGACCAACTTCGGTCGCTGGATCCACGCCAGAGCGGTGATCGAGCCGGAGTTGGTCTCGGGTATGACTTCGGTATGGACCACACCGAGATTCTCGTAGAGGCCTTCACGCGGATCCGCGACCTCGTCTACCACACTCTGGACGGACTGCCGGCGCAAGACCTCACCGTCCGACTCGACCCCGAGGCCAACACGATTGCGTGGCTGATCTGGCATCTGAGCCGAGTCCAGGACGATCACATCGCCGAGCTGGCCGGTCACGACCAGGTGTGGCTCGCCGACGGATGGTACGACCGGTTCGAGCTGCCATTCGACGGCCACGCCATCGGCTATGGGCAGAGTGCGGCTGAGGTGGGCCAGGTGAGCGCACCCGCGGACCTGCTCACTGGCTACCACGATGCCTTGCACGCGCGAAGCATCGACTTCGTCCGCGACTTGAGCGCCGCGGAGCTGGATCGGGTGGTCGATCGCCGCTGGGATCCTCCGGTCACCGTCGGCGTCCGGCTGGTCAGTGTGATCAGTGACGATCTCCAGCACGTCGGCCAAGCCGCTTACGTCCGCGGCGTCCTCTCGCGCCGGGACTGACGGCGTCCTCTCGCGCCGGGACTGAACGGCGTCCTCTTGGCAGAGAACTGAGCCCGGACGAGATCTCGTCCGGGCTCAGCCGACAGGCAACGTCAAATGATCAGTTCTCGAGCGCGTCCTGCTCGCTGTCGAGCGCGTCAGCCTTCTTCTCGTGCGCCTTGGCCTCGGCACGGTCCTTGCTCTCGCGGGTCTCCTCTTCACCCTTCCTCTGCTGGGCCTCGCCCTCGGCTCGCAGATGCTCGTTGTCGGTTGCCTCGCCGACCTTTTCCTTCACGGTGCCCTTGATGTCCTCGCCGATACCCATCAACTATTCACCGCTTCCTTGGTCTGTTGGGCGCGCTTCTGGGCCTGGTCTGCCGCGGACGCCTTCACCGCGTGCGTATCGGCCCGAACCTCCGCGCGCACGGCCTCAAGCCGCTCCGTGCCCTTCTCCTGCTGCACTTGGCCGGCTTTTCTCAGGCGATCCTGACCGATAGCGGTGCCCGCTATCTCCTTGCCCAGGCCGACCACCTTGTCGACGAGTCCGAGCGCGTTTCTCGGATCTATTCGTGGGATCTGCATAGGGTCCTCCACAGTTCGGATGTGACGGTGGGAAACCGCCTCAACTGAAGGGGTACCCGGGCTCTGCCCGAGGCCTAACACCCACACCGGGCAAAAGGCCTGCGACGAAGCTCACGTTGGCGATCCGGCTGGAATCGTCAAGATGAACGAATCGGCCGCTGGCGATCTGAGCGGTGACCCGCTGGCCGCCGCAACGGTGCGCGGCGTCGGGGATCGGCCGTATTGATCACGAGACTCAGGCGGCACCCGGCGGGGCCACGGCGTACGCGATCAGCAGGAGCGGACGGCGGCGCATGCCGTCAGTGGATCAAAAACTGCTATAGAAGGGGAATCGGATCAGCTGAGGTTTACCGCGACATCGTCGACGAAGAAGCTCGTCGCCAGCGAGGCGTTCTCGATGCCCGTCCACTTCAGAGTCACCGTCTGACCGGCGAACGCCGACACGTCGACCGAGCGCAGCACGTAACCAGAACCCCTGTTCACGTTGGAGAACGACTGCACGGTCGTCGAACCCGCCGCCACCGTCAACGTGTCGTGCGCGGTCGTCGAGGTGTCGGCACTGCTGATGTAGAGGTCGTAGCTCAGGGTGGCGTGGCAGCCGGACGGGATGGTCACCGCCTGGGACAGGGTGTCGACGTGGCTGGTGCCGTAGCCGTCCAGCCACGAGTAGCCCCGGCCGCTGTGCGCGTGCGCGCCATCGGTCTGGATGACGCCCGCTGTGGCCGCCCAGCTCGTGGATCCGGATTCGAAGCCGGAGTTCTTGACCAGCTGGCCAGAGCACCCGGTGCCGACGGCGTTGGCGATCGTCCAGGTGAAGGTGGCGCTCCCGGCGGCGCCGGTCGCGTCGTGCGCGCCCACGGTGACGTTGAAGCCCCCAGACGACGTCGGGGTGCCCGAGACGAGCCCGGTCGAGGAGTTGATGGACAAGCCGGGCGGCAAGCCCGTCGCGGTATAGGTCAGCGTGGCGCCGCCGGAGTCAACGGCGGAGACCTGCAAGCTCGCCGGTGCGCCCACCGTGCCTGATTGGGAACCCGGGTTGTTGACGGTCACGGTGTTGCCGGTGCCGCCGCCACCGCCGCCGGCCGTGAAGGCGGCCGTCCCGTTGGGCGTGCCGAGACCGGTCGGGCCGTCCCAGCCCACCGCAGCCGTGCAGAGCAGGCTCGGGTAGCAGGTGCCGTTGTTGCCCGACGTGACGTCGAAGAGGTTGCCCGTGTGCGCGTACGGCTCCGATCCAGGCTTGTCGCTCGCGCCCGGAGTGCCAGCCAGCGCGTACACCGAGGCGATGATCGGTGCGGCGGCACTGGTCCCGCCGTAGATCGTCCAGCCGCCCCCGCCGTAGGTCTGATAGACCGCGACTCCCGTATATGGGTCGGCCACGGCGGAGACGTCGGAGTCAGCGCGGCGCGAGCAGACCGTGCTCGACACGATGCTCTGCCACGCCGGCTTTGGCTCGTACGCCGAGCAGCCTGATCCCGTGCCTTGAGACCAGCTGTTCTTCCAGACCGTCTCCGACCAACCGCGGGCATTCGCGGCCGAGACGAGCGACGTGCCGCCCACCGCCACCACATATGGCGAACTCGCCGGGTAAATGACCCCCGCCGAGTACGCGCCGTCGCCGGTCGATGCGGTGTACACGACACCCGAGGACCGGAAGTACCCGGAGTCGATCGACGAGTCGGAGCTGCTGTCGCCCCCACCCCAACTCATCGAGACGAACTTGCCACCGAGGTTGGCCGCTTCCTGCACCGCGCTGTAGAGGTTCATGCCGTTGTCGTTGGACTCGATGAGCGTGATCGCGCAATTTGGGCAGATCGCCGACACCATGTCCAGGTCGAGCGAGATCTCCCCTGCCCAGCCCGCATCGGGCGACGGCAACGGGCTGGTCTGCCCGCTCTGGTTCAGCTTCTGGAAGCAACCGTTCGCGGTCGTACATGCGGGCAGGCCGAACTGGCTGCGATAGGCGGCCAGGTCGGATTCAGCGGTCGGGTTGTCGTAGGCGTCGACGACGTAGACCCGCTGGCCGCTGCCCGCACTCGCCGAGGGCAGCTTGTAGGCAGCCTGGAGGCTGGACGGTCCGTACCCGCCAGGAGTTGCCTGCGCGGTGGCTTGCGCTCCGGCGGACTGCGGGCCGGAGTGTGCATAGGCGCTGCGCGGGGTGAAGCCGACATCGGTGCGGCGCACGGACATGCAGGCGAAATGCGCTTTCGCGACGCGCTGACTGCAGCTATAAGCGATGGAGGCGGCGGTCGAGCCCGGGGACGCCGGGGTCGCCAGTGCGGTGCCGGTCATCCCGACGGTGATGGCGGCGGTGCCAATAAGCACCCGCATGCCCTTGCTGCGGTAGTTCATTGTGCCCTCCCGGGGCCGGCCTGACGCGCACTGCGCAGTCCGCGCATGTTAAGTCAACGTACGAATTGCGCGGGGTAAGCATGACACGAGATCCCACATATGTCGCCCCCCAAGGGAGTTCTGAGCCCAGCGTGACGCGGCGCATACCCTCGAGCGGTGGATCTCACCCATATTGACAGTCACGGCGCGGCTCGGATGGTGGACGTATCCGACAAAGACGTCACCACCCGCACCGCGACCGCCACCGGCCGGTTCGTGACCACCCGCGACGTGATCGCGCTGCTTCGCTCGGAAGGCCTGCCTAAGGGAGATGCTCTCGCCGTCGCCCGCATCGCCGGACTGGCCGGGGCCAAGCGGACTCCCGACCTGTTGCCGCTGTGCCACCCGGTCGCGCTGCACGCGGTGAGCGTCGAGCTGGACGTGGACGACGAGTCGATCCTCATCACCGCGACGACGCGTACCGCCGACCGCACTGGGGTCGAGATGGAGGCGCTGACGTCGGTGGCCGTGGCCGGCTTGGCGCTCTACGACATGGTCAAGGCGGTCGATCGCGGCGCCCAGCTCACCGACATCCGGTTGATCGCAAAGGACGGCGGCCGCAGTGGCCGGTGGGTTCGTTCGGGGAAGGCCGCTGAGGGGGAGATGGGTGCCGGAGAGATCGGTCCGGGGGAGATGGGTGCGGGGAAGATCGGTCCGGGGGAGGGCGAGCGCACGTGAAGGTCGCGGTGATCACCTGTTCCAACCGCTCGGCGAGCGGCGAGCGCGCGGATGACTCGGGCGAGATACTCGTCGAGCTGCTGACCAGCGCCGGTCACGAAATCGGAAAGCGACGGATCGTGCGCGACGACGTGGAGCAGATCCGCGCAGCCGTCGGCGACGCGATTGCCGACGGCGCCCTGGTCGTCCTCACCACCGGGGGGACCGGGCTTACCCCGACGGACGTCACGCCCGAAGCGGTGCGCCCTCTGCTCGAGCGTGAGGTCCCCGGCATCGCCGAAGCGCTTCGACTTACCGCTCGCGACACCGTGCCCACGTCGATCCTCTCGCGCGGCGTGGCCGGGACCATCGGATCGGCCCTCGTGGTGACCCTGCCAGGCTCGCCGGGCGGCGTGCGCGACGGCATGAGTGTGCTCGCCCCCTTGCTCGAGCATGCCGTGGATCAAATTGCCGGCGGCGACCACGTGGCGGGCGGGGTCCACGCAGCCGGCGGGAGCCAGGTGCCGGGCAGGGCCCACGTAGCCGGCGGGGACCATGTAGCTGGCCGGGTCCACGCAGCGGGCGGGGAACATCGGCCGGGGGGTGGGAGATGAGCGGGCTGCTCGTCGCCGTGTCGGCGCAGCCACTGGACATCGCGGCCCACGAAGCCTTCGTTGCCCAACCCGCCGCTGGAGCCACCGTCGTGTTCTGCGGTGTCGTGCGCGACACCGATCATGGGCGCGCGGTAGTCGAACTTGAATACCAGCACCATCCAGGTGCCGAGCAGGTGCTGCGCGAGATCGCCGAGAAGGTCGCGGCCGATGACGAGGTCCTGGCACTCGCGGTGAGTCACCGCGTCGGCGTGCTCTCGGTCGGCGACGTCGCTCTGGTGGCGGCAGTGGCAACCGCGCACCGAGCCGAAGCATTCGGGGTGTGCGCCCGCCTCGTCGAGGAGGTCAAGCACCGGCTGCCGATCTGGAAGCGGCAGGTCTTCGCCGATGGAACCGACGAATGGGTCAACTGTCCCTGACCGGGGTTACTGCTCCGGCTTGTGGGGGACTGGCTTGTCGGGGACTGGCTTGTCGGGGATTGCCCTGCCGGGGTCCAGCCGCTGCTCCACCTTTGACGTCAGCGCCGAGATCCTGTCGGAGTATTTGCCGCCGGTGGCCTTGTCCAGGCTCTCCGCCAGGACGCTGACGCCCTTGGCCCCGGCCTCGCCTGCTCGCTCAGCAAGCTCGGTCGCCTTGTCCTTGGCCTGGTTTGCCAGCGGGCCGGCCGCTGCTGCCGCGGTCGCCGCGAACTCAGTCGCCCTGTCCTTGGCCGGTCCCGCGGCCGCAGCGACCTGCGCGGCGAGTTGGGCTGCCTTGTCCGAGAGCTTGCTTGGCTCGACCATGTGCATTACCTCCGTGCAATAGAGCGCTACCTACTACCCATCAAAGCACTCGTCGACCAGGCGGCACACTGGGACGGTGACCACATCTGCTTCGCCACCGCCTGACACGCCCAGTGACGGCAGATCCAGTGACGGCAGATCCAGTGACGGCGCGCCCGCGACCACCACGCGTCGTCTTCCCGCCGACGCCGTAGACGAGCCGGTGCTGCCGGTCTCCCGCGACGAAAGCGATGTGGGCTGGGGCGACGATGGAGAAGGCCGGCGGGACGTGCACTGGTATCAGGGCGAACGGCCGCCTCATCACGAATGACCCGGCATCACGAAGGACCCGGCAGCGCGAGCGGCGCCGGCTCAGGCGCTGCGCTGGCTCCTGAGCAGGTCACGGATCTCGCTCAACAAGATGACCTCATCGCTGGCGGCCTCAGCCTCGGCGGTGCCGCCGGCGGCGAGACGTCGGGCCCGCAGTTCCGTCAACTTCTTGATCGGCACGATCACGAAGAAGTAGATCGCGGCGGCTACGAGAAGGAAGTTGAGCACCTGATTGATGAAGTCGCCGTAGAAGAACTTGCTGTTATGGATCGTGAACGTCAGTGCAGCAAAGTTGGGTTTGCCGGCGATGGCCGCGATGATCGGCGTGATGATGTCCTTGACCAGCGCGCCCACGACGAGCGTGAAGGCTCCGCCGATGACGACGGCTACGGCCAGGTCGATGACATTGCCGCGCATGATGAAATCTCTGAAACCCTTGATCATCGTGACTCCTCCGGCTGGACGGGCGACGCCGCGTCGCCCTGGCGGATATTAGGGCGAGTTCCCGGTAGCGACCATCGGTGCGGTTGCGACGCAGCGGATGCCGCCGCCGCTTCCCCCCTGAGGTAGTCGAAAATTCGGCGCTACGGCAACCATCTCAGCGGGGAAGGCGTCGGCCTGTCGCGGCGGTTCACGCACACCGGTCGCGCTGGGTCAGGCAGAGGCCGCGGCGGCGCCGGAGGAGCCAGAGGAACCTGACGACGAGGTCGAGCCGCTGGATTTGGCGGGCACGGTGGACTTGCTGGACTTCGACGCGGACTTCGAGGCCGAATCGCCCGACGAGCCGGATGAGCCCGACGAGCCGGACGAGCCCGACGAGCCGGACGAGCCCGACGAGCCCGAATCAGATGAGGACGAGCCCGAATCAGACGCGGACGAACCCGACGAGCTCTCCGAAGACCCTGACGTGGCCGCCGCGGTATCGCTGGACTCCTTGGCTGCCCCGTTCTTCTTGGAGTCACCGCTGCCGACGCTCTCCCGGCTGTCGTTGCGGTAGAAACCCGAGCCCTTGAACACCACACCTACGGCCGAGAACACCTTGCGCACCGCTCCACCGCAGACCGGGCACACGGAGGCGGCGGGGTCGGTGAACGACTGCACCAGCTCGAACCGGTTGCCGCACTCGGCATTCCTGCACGCGTATTGATAGGTGGGCATACGGGGCGATCCTCCGGAATCAGCTGCAGTCGCCGGGTGCCAACTGGCACTCTAAGCTTACGACTGCTAACCATCGTGACCGATCGAGCATTCCCCGTCCAGCCGGGTACGGCCGCTAGCCGGGCAGGTCCCGCCATCCGGATGGGGTGACCACGGCCGTCACCTGTCGATCCCAGACGTCGGTGGGCAGTGCGCCGACGAACTCCTCCTCGAACACCAGCGCCGCGACGTCTACTTTCGCGGCTCGGGCCAATGCCCGGTCGTACGAACCCCCGCCGCGCCCGAGGCGGGTGCCGTCCGCTGCGACCGCCAGGGCCGGCACGAGCACGGCGTCGGCGAGGGCGATCGCCTCCACGCCGAGGGCGGGACACGGCCACGCCGGGTCGGGGTGCCAGTGCCTCCAGTCAAGATCGTTATCCGCAAGCAGGGTGGGCACTATGACGCTCACCCCCTCGCCGTGCAGGCCTGCCAGTAGCTGCCGGGAGCCCGGCTCGGTCGGCAGTGGTTCGTAGGCGGCCACGCAGCGCCAGCACGCCTGGGCGCACCGGGCCAGGACCGCGGACTGGATCGCCCGCCGAGCCGCGTCGAGCTCACCAGGCGCCCGCGCCCGCCGCGCGGCCGTGAGATCGGTGCGCAGGAGGGCCTTCTGCTCGCCATGCATGAGCCCATTGTGGCTGGATAAGCTCGTTCGATGCCCATCGCGCGAGCCCGCAAGGCGCTCATCCCCGCCGCCGGACGGGGGACTCGGTTCCTCCCGCTGACCAAGGCGGTGCCGAAGGAGTTGGCCCCAATCGTCAGCACCCCGGCCTTGGAGTTCGTCGTAGCGGAGGCGAGCCAGCACGGACTCGCCGATGTCCTGCTTGTCTTGAGCGAGGGCAAAGGCGCGATCGCCGACTACTTCTCGCCGAGCCCTGAGCTCGAGGCCGCGTTGGAGGCGAAGGGCAACCTCGAAGCGCTGGCCAGCGTCAGGCATGCCGCTGCGCTGGCCACGATTCATCAGGTCGAGCAACGCGAGCCCCGTGGTCTGGGTGACGCGGTCGCCCAGGGTGAGCAGTTCGCCGGCGGCGAAGCCCTGGTCGTGCTGTTGCCCGACGACCTGATCGACGACCGCGACGAGCTGCTGGGTCTCATGCTGGACGTCCACACCGAACACGGCGGGATCGTCCTGGGTCTCATCGACGTCCCCCGGGACGAGATCGACAAGTATGGCTGCGTCGCCCTGGCCGAGGGAGCTGATCTCCACGCTGATGTCGTCGCGGTGGCCGACCTTGTGGAGAAGCCGTCGCCGGACGAGGCGCCCAGCACGCTGGCCATCATCGGCAGGTACATTGTCCCGCCCGAGATCTTCGGCGCGCTGCGCGAGATAGAGCCCGGGGCCGGCGGCGAGATCCAGCTGACCGACGCGATGCGCAGGTTGGCTCGCGCGGGCGTCGCGGTGCACGGCGTCGTGTTCCGCGGGCGCCGCTACGACACAGGCGATCGACTGCATTACGTCAAGGCCGTCGTGCAGCTCGCCGGGCGACATCCGGTCATCGGAAGCGACTTCACCGCATGGCTGAGGGAGTATGTGTCCGAGCTCGGCTGAACAGACGGCCAGCCGAAGACCGACCGACAGCGAGGGGAACGCCCAGTGGTTGACGACAACCGGCTGCGGACGGTCGACGAGCACCTGTCATTGGTGCTCGACGGCATCGGTTCGATCGAGCCGATCGAGCTGACCCTGCTCGATGCCCAGGGGCTCCTGCTGGCCGAGAACGTGGTCAGCGATGTGCCGCTGCCCGGCTTCGACAACTCCGCGATGGACGGCTACGCGGTGCGCGCCATCGACACCCGCGATGCCAGTGCCGAGAAGCCAACGGTCCTGCCGGTCGTCGGCGACGTCGTGGCTGGCGCCAAATCGAGATCGGGAATGGGCCCGGGCCTGGCGATGCGGATCATGACTGGAGCGCCCCTCCCGGCCGGGGCGGACGCGGTCATCCCGCTCGAGGAGACGGACCGTGGGGTAGCGCGGGTGGCGCTCGGCCGGCCGGTGTACACCGGTGAGTGCGTGCGGCGGGCCGGGGAGGACCTCCCGGCTGGCGCACCTGCGTTGGGCGCCGGTGCTGCTCTCGGGCCGCAGCAGATCGCGCTGCTCGCGGCGATCGGCCGCGACCGCGTCGTTGTCCGGCCCCGTCCCCGAGTCCTGGTGATCTCGACGGGCAGCGAACTCATCGAGGTCGGCCATCGGCCGTCCTTCGGCGAGGTCGTCGACGCGAATTCCTACCTCATCGCCGCTGCCGCGCGCGACGCCGGCGCTGACGCCCGGCGCTTCGGCATCGTTCCCGACGACCACTCCAAACTCCTGGACACCCTCGAGACTCAATTGCTGCGCGCCGACATTCTGGTGACGACCGGGGGCGTCAGCATGGGGGCCTTCGACATTGTCAAACAGGCCTTGACCCAGCTCGGCACCGTCGAGTTCACCCGAGTGGCCATGCAGCCGGGCAAGCCGCAAGGCTTCGGACACCTCGGCGACCGGATTCCCATCTTCTGCCTGCCCGGCAACCCCGTCAGCGCCCTCGTCTCGTTCGAGGCGTTCGTGCGGCCGGCGATCCGCAAGCTGCTGGGCAAGCGCAACCTGCAACGCGCGACGGTCCAGGCAGTCGCGCTGGAACGGGCCGACAGCGCCCCAGGGATTCGGCAATACCGCCGCGGTGTGTTGCACCGGGAGGCCACCGGCGGCTACAGCGTCTCCTTCGTCGGCGGCGCGGGATCGCATCTGATCGCCGCGATGGCCGCGGCGAACTGTCTCGTCGTCATCGACGAGGAGGTCACCGAGGTGGTCGCCGGCTCGCGGGTCACCGTCATGCCGCTGCTACTCGCCACTCGATGAGTTGGGGTGAGTAACCATCCCGGCTGGCCGGCACAGATATCGGCCGGTCCGGTCCTGTTGCGGGCACCGCGGCTTCGCGACGGCCGGGTCTGGAGCGAGATCCGCTTGCGTAACGAGATGTGGCTGCTCAAGTGGGAGCCGACATCGCCGCACAGCTGGCACGAACGAAACTCGCTGGCCTCGTGGCCGCCGCTGCTCTCGGCGCTGCGCAGGGCAGGACGGTCGGGGACCATGCTTCCATTCGTCATCACCTACGGCGGCAAGCTGGTCGGCCAGGTCAATGTGTCCAACGTGGTGCACGGTGCCCTGCGCTCGTGCACTGTCGGCTACTGGGTCGACAAAGGTGTCGCGGGCCGCGGTGTTGTCCCCACCGCCTTGGCATTGGTGATAGATCACTGCTTCGAGGCAGTGGGCCTGCACCGGGTCGAGGTGGATATCCGCCCGGAGAACGCGGCAAGCCTACGAGTGGTCGAGAAGCTCGGCCTGCGGCGCGAAGGCTATTACGAGCGGTTCCTGGACATCGACGGCGCTTGGCGTGATCACGTCGCGTTCGCGGTCACCATCGAGGAGTTGCACGGGCGGCCCATGCTCGCGCGCCTGCCGAAGCTGCCTGTACCACCGTCCTAGGGCGCTCGCGCGCGCCTGAGGCGAGGTGACGTGACGCGCCGACACGCCGGGCGATGTACCCGGGCAACGCGCCCAGGCTGGCTAATTTGAACCCAGACTTGTTACAGGTGTGACTGGAGGTGCGAAGTGTTGTCCCCCATGACGACTGTCTTCGTCCTCGCAGTCCTCTGGCTGATCGTCGTGGTGCCGATGGTCGTGCGCCGCCGGGACGAGCGCCGTCGCGAGCGCTCCGTCGAAGGGTTCGGTCGCGCGATGCGCGCGCTGGGCAGGCGCGCCCCGGCCACGGACTCCACTCATGAAGTATTCGTGCCCCGCGAGCGGCGGCCCGCAAACGTGGCGGTTGCCGACCGCCGTCCCGTGCCCGCAGCCCAGGAGGCGCTCATGTACCCCGTCGACCGCTCGGAGATGTCCGCCGCCCGTGCCCACATGATGGCCAGGCGCCGGCGCTCGTTGAGCATCCTGATCGCGGGAACGGTGCTGTTCACGGCGATCGCGTTCTACCTGGGCGGTGTGACCTGGCTGCTCGACGCCCCGTTCTTGATCGGCTTCGCCGGCTACGTCTACTTCCTGCGGACCCAGGCGGTCCGAGACCGCGAGCGCCGCGCCACCCGCCAGCAGCGTGCGAGCACCCGCCGGGTCGCCGGCCACGACGTGACCACGGATATCGCGCACTTCGAGGAGATGCCCGAGTCCGTCGTGCGCATCGACGACGACGACATCGAGCTGCACAACCTCGACACGATCGACCTCACCGGGCTGTACAACGAGGAACTTGCGGCCCAAGCCAGCGCCCCGGCGAGCGCCCAGCGCCGCGCAAGCTGAGCTCGCGCTCCCTGCTAACCTGATCGTCGGCCCGCGAGGGCTTGTTTCCCGTTCAGGGGCTGTGGCGCAGTCTGGTAGCGCACCTCGTTCGCATCGAGGGGGTCAGGAGTTCAAATCTCCTCAGCTCCACCAGAAAACCCAACTATATAAAGGATTCAGGGCTCTTCGGATTTCAGCGGGGTGCGTGCCGTCCGCGAGTCGTTCGTGGGTGAGGGACGAAGGCGCTTCAGGCTTGAGGTGTGACCCAAAAAGCTAGACGCGCCTTCGTCGTGTCCGATGCTAGCG
>JALYIL010000020.1 GCA_030775825.1 Actinomycetota bacterium | reverse complement strand
GCCCGGTGCGCAGCACAGCGGGCAGCCCGTCAGGACCGCCGCGGTAGATCGCCTGGTAAATCGTCTCCGGTGACAGGTGACGCGCCGGCTCCTCGGGGAACGCCTCCCGCAGCGCGTGCGCGATCTGCTCCGGACTCCACTTCGTGCCCAGCCGCTCCGCCACGAAGGACCGCAGCTCGGGATCGGCACCGAACTTGCCACGACCGGGCCGAGCCCGGCGAGCGACGGCCTGCTGCTGCGCCGCGAACGGGAAGTACGCACCAACCTCACCGGAGGCGTTGCGGCGCATCTCCCGGCTGATCGTGGCCGGGTCCCGACCCAGCTCGCCGGCGATCGCCCGCACCGACAGGCCCTGCTGACGCAGGTCGCCGATCCGTAGCCGCTCAGCTTCGGACAAGTACCGCGCGGAGACCTCGGTCTTCGGGGATTGGCACACGCTGGCATGCTGCCGCGTCACCCCGCTGGTCGAGGTCGACGTCCAGCCGTGTCGCCACCGTGTCCCGGTCTTGCGGGCGATCCCGAGCTGGCGGGCCGCCTCGGTGATCGTCACTCCCGCCTCGATCAGCTCCGCGAACCGCGCGCGCTGCTCCACCATGGGCGCACGGCCCCGACCGCGACCACCCGCCGCAAGCTGCCACACAGCCCCCACATCCAGGCCCGCGGGCTCCTCAGCAGTGGCGGCCGTGGTCAGGACCACGCTCGGGTAGCGGACCACCTCGCCGCTCAGCGTGGTCTGAGACCAGCCGTTCAACCACCGCGTCCCCGTCTTGCGCGCGACGCCCAGCTGACGCGCCGCCGCCGTGATCGTCATCCCGGCATTGAGTAGCCGCACGAACTCCTGCCGCTTGGCCGTCAACGGCCCAGCACCACCACGATCCCTGTCCACCGCAACCTCCCGAACCCACCCGAGGTGTTGCGACGATCACTGGAGTCCGCCGGGGTCATCCGGGACAGGATCCGGGACGTCCCGGATCCACAGTGAGTGTCGCGCCCGACTACCGACAGCTCAACTGCGACCGGCATGGGGCGCGGCAACGCTTCGCCGCGCGGGCTCCAGCGACAACCAGCAGACCGGACTCAACTTGACTGGCTCAAGGGCTCCGCCGGGCGGCACCAGCCACGACAACGGGAGGCAGGATGAGCTCACCCGCGAGATCCACGCGGACCTGATGCTGCTCCCTTCTGGTTGCTACCCCCCGAGGGCACGAACCTGCGCCACGAGGCCTGAGGTGTTGAGTACCTCAAGGGAGGGTGAGATCCACGCTCACGGTCCATGTGCATATGGTGCGAGTCCCCCCTCGGACACCCGACCATGGCTCTGACCTGCGCTTTTGCAAGGTTTCCACAGCCCAACCCGACTTGAACCCACATAGGGATGAACCTCAGGTCGAGACGGACGAGCAACCCCAATCCGGCGTGAGTGGCGCGGCGCTGAACGAGAACAGGACGCCGCTGATCGCGCAGGTTCGTATCCCTCCGGGGGCACGCAGAGTAATCAGCTGATCACGAAGAGGTCCGGGGCAACCCCGGGACGGCCCCGAACATTGCACTTCTGGTCACGGACTCGGCGCTGAAGGACGCACAACTGCATGATCCGCAGCCCACGAGTTCACGGTCATGCCGCTGAGTGACATCCCAGAGTTGACACACCGATCTGTTGCCCAGCCGGGACAAGATCAAGGCAATGCGTCAGCAGTCGCAGCTGAGAAGGAATCGGGCGCGACTCTATTGCGAGATGGATGGAACTGCACGGGCGGCGGCCTGCCTCTGCGCGCATGTGTCGACGAGTCCGAGTGCGAGGGTGAGGCCGACCAATACGATGAGAGACCCGATCAGTTCACCCCAGGTCGGGTGTTCGCCCCGCACGAGCCACGCAGTGAAGATCCCGACGACCGGGACGAGCAGGGTGAAGGGTGCAACTGTCGAGGCGGGATGGCGGGACAACAGCCGGTACCAGGCGCCGTAGCCGAAGAACGTCGAGATGACCACGACGTAGCCGAGGGCAGCAATCCCGGAAGCGTCGAGCGAAGAGACCGCGCCGTGCCAACGCGCGGTGCCCTCGAAGATCAGCGACAGCCCGAGTAGCGGTACTGGTGCGACGACGCTTGACCAGACGAGGAGCGAGAAGGGTCGCTTGGTCCTGGCCGCTCGAGTCACGACATTTCCGCAACCCCACGATGCCGCGGACGTGATCCCGAGTGCGACGGCCCCGAGAGGGACGCCGTGGGCGCGGCCGGCGGCGATCGCTCCGATGCCGGCGACAGCGAGTGACACACCAGCGACCTGGCGAGGACTTGGGCGCTCGCGGAGCGCGACGGCGGCGAGCGGGATCGTGAACACCGGCTGCAGCGGTGCGATCACCGACGCGAGCCCGGCGGGTAGCCCCGTGTTCATCGCCACGAAGAGCAGCCCGAACTGTCCGACGCAGATGAACAGGCCGACGGCGATCACTGCCGGCCAGCGCACATCGGGCCTGGGCACCAACAAGATCGCAGGGAAGGCGGTCAGCCCGAAGCGCAGCGCCACGAATAGAAGCGGCGGGAACGACTCGAGGCCGATGTCGATGACGACGAAGTTCACCGCCCAGCAGACCGCGACGACGAGCGCGAGGGCCACGTGCCGACGCGGCATATCAGCGCGTCCCGGCGACGGCGACGGTCATGTGGCCTCAGGCACAGCGTCGCCCGGCGAGGCCGTTGGCGCATTCGCGACGGGCGGCTTGTCCGGGATGCGGTCGCCGACGAGGAGAAAGCCCGCACCGATCGCGCCCGCGACGATGGCGCCGCCCCACCAGACGGCGTCCGGCGAGTAGGCGAGCACGGCGCCGCCGATGGCCGGTCCGATCGCGAAGCCTCCGGTCACGGTCAGGGCGAGGATCGAGATATAGCGGCCGAGCAGATGCGGAGGAGCGAGGTCGACGATGACGGGGCCGTGGACGACGGAGTGGACACACTCGCCGATCGCGAACACCATCGCGATGCCGCTCAGCAGCGCGGTCGCACCAAGCTCGGAGTGGATCAGCGTCACGGGCAAGACTCCCAGTAATGCGACAGCGAACAACCCGCTGGCCGCCGCGAACGTCCTCGCTGGCCGGACGCGCTCGAACAGACGCGATATCGGGACCTGTGCTACCGCCACGAAGAAGGTGTTGACGACGAAGAGTATCCCGATCGCGCCAGGGCCGACGTGGGCGTGCGCTGTCACGAACGGGGCCAGGATGTTCGCGAACAGCGCGTAGCCGATGATGATGAGGATGAGGTTCACGGTGGCGAGAACGACGAACCGCCGGTCCCGGGCGACGGCGAGGAACCCTTCTCTCCCGGCGTGCGGATTCCCCGCGGCAGCACGCGGATTCGGTACCGCCGCGAATACGACCAGCGCTAGCGCGACGTAAGTGACTGCGTCGAACAGGTAGAGCGCCTGGAACGACCGCAGGTCCTGCGCCGAGGACAGCACGAGGCCGGCGACCGCGGCGCCGAGGCCGAGACCGAGATTCTGCGCCGCGCGCCCGAGCGCGAACGAGGCGACGCGTTGCTCGGGCGTGATCAGGGTGATGAGCAGCGTCTGGTTCGCAGTGCGGGTCACACCGACCCCGGCTCCGCCGATCACTGCCCAGGCGAACGCCTCCCACGGACGTTCGACGAACGCCAGGCCCGCATAGCCGAGCGCGCTCGCTAGGACGGCGGCGATGAGGATCGGCTTCGCGCGGCAGCGATCGAGCACAGCTCCTGAGGGGAGCGTCACGACGGTGCCCGCGCCCAGGGTCGCGCCGAGTACCAAGCCGGCGGTTGCCGTCGAGAAGCCGCGGAACTGGTGCAGGTAGATGATCTCGAACGGGAGGATCAGCCCGTAGCCGAACCAGCTGAACGCGTTTCCGGCCTGCAAGATCAGGACCACGCGAGGCAAATCGGTCCGCCAGGCCCTGGCGAAAGATTGCCGCATCACTGTGCAGTCGCCCGCGCGTGCGAGCGGTGAAGGAACCGCCGCAGCGACGCTCGAAGATGGGACCGCCACGAAGGAATCGACGGGCGATTGACACTGCGGCTCAGCCGGTAGCTGTCGGCGCGGGCGACGAGGTCTCGGTGCCGCTCACGGGCGACTTCGCCGACGATCGCGGGGGAAGTGAACACGCGGTATGTACCCCGGCCGCGGCGCGAACTGGGCGGCTACCGGCGCCCAGTTTCCCCTCCGCGCGGTGTATGCCCTACCGACCGCCCGGACGATCCGCCGGTCGGCGGGTCGGCAGGTCTACGAGCCGTACGGACCAACTCGAAAGTGCCTCACATCACCGGGGTTGCGCTCGATGCGGGCACGTTATAGGTGAAAGGGCTCATTGACATGACACGCGACGCGATTGGCACGGACAAGCAGCTTGTGGCACCGGTCGGCCCGTTCTCGCTCGGTGTGCGAGGTGCGGGGCTGCTGTTCCTCAGCGGGCATGTGGCCCAGGACCCGGCCAACGGCCGGCTGATCGACGGCGACGTTGCCCGCCAGACCCACCAGATCCTGCGCAACATCGCGACGGCCCTGGACACGGTCGGCAAGTCTCTGGAGGACGTGGTACGCGTCGGCGTGTACTTGACTGACATCTCCGATTTCGCGGTGATGAGCCAG
>JALYIL010000019.1 GCA_030775825.1 Actinomycetota bacterium | reverse complement strand
TCGCGATCCTGCTCGCCGCGGGGCGCGCGTGAACGGGCCGCGCGTGCGCGGGCGAACGTGAGCGGGCCGAACGTGATCGGGCCGAACGTGAGCGGGGCATTGCTCGTCGTGGGCACGGCGTCGGACGCGGGCAAGAGCGTCGTGACCGCTGGGATCTGCCGCTGGCTCGCGCGAGAAGGGATCAAGGTCGCGCCCTTCAAGGCCCAGAACATGTCACTCAATTCGATGGTCACCGCCGACGGCGCGGAGATCGGCCGGGCTCAGGTCATGCAGGCCGCAGCGGCCCGCGTCGAGCCCGAGGCGGCGATGAACCCGGTCCTGCTCAAGCCCGGTGATGACCGGCATTCCCAGGTCGTCGTGCTCGGCAAACCCGTCGCCGAGGTTGACGCCATCAGCTATCGCGAGCTGAAGCCGCAATTGCTGCGGGTCATCCTCGATTCCTACGCCGACCTGCGAGCCCGTTTTGACGTGGTTATCTGCGAAGGCGCCGGGAGCCCGGCCGAGATCAACCTGCGCGATAGCGATGTCGCGAACATGGGGCTCGCGCGGGCGCTCGGCCTGCCGACGATCGTCGTCGGTGACATCGACCGCGGCGGGGTGTTCGCCTCGATGTTCGGGACGCTCGCGGTCCTGTCGCCGCAGGATCAAGCACTCATCTGCGGGTTCGTCGTCAACAAGTTCCGCGGTGATCAACGTCTGCTCGCGCCGGGAAGCGACATGCTGACATCGATGACCGGGCGGCCGATGCTGGGCGTGCTGCCGTGGCAACCGGGGCTATGGCTCGATGTCGAGGACTCGCTGGACCTTGACTCACGCCCGCGCGTCACGTCGGCCTGCCTGGGTGAGCAGACCCTGCGGATCGCCGTGATCCGGTTGCCCCGCCTGTCCAACGTCACCGACATCGACGCGCTTGCTGCCGAGCCGGGCGTCGACGTTCGTCTGGTGAGCAGCCCGCGCGAGCTCGTTGACGCCGACCTCGTCGTTCTGCCGGGCACCCGCGCGACGGTCGCTGACCTCGCGTGGCTGCGTGCGAACGGACTGGCCGAGGCGATCGTGCAGCGGGCCCGCCGCGGCGGCGCGACGATCGGCATTTGCGGTGGATACCAGATGCTCGCGCGGTCGATCACCGATCACATCGAGAGTCGAGCGGGCCGGGTCGATGGACTTGGCCTGTTGCCCAGCGACGTCAGTTTTGCGGCCGAGAAGACGTTGGGCCGGCCGAAGGGCAGCGCCTTCGGTGAACAGGTGATTGGGTATGAAATCCACCAAGGTCAGGTTTGCGTGGACTCCGGCGACGCCTTCCTCGACGGTTGCCGCGACGGCGCGGTCTGGGGCACGACGTGGCACGGCATCTTCGAGAACGACGGGTTCCGGCGTGCCTTCCTCCGCGAGGTCGCCGCACACGCGCAGCGCGAGTTCGTCGTGGCCGCCGACACCTCGTTCGCGGCGCTGCGGGAGGCCCGGCTTGACGCGCTGGGCGATCTGGTCGCCAACCACGTCGACACCGGGGCGCTGCGCCGGCTGATCGAGACGGGGCCGCCCCGCGACCTGCGCACGGTGCGTGCCACGCTTGGTTAGGCGTTACCCAGCGAGGCTTGGACGGTTGCGTGCGGCAGGATCGTCGCCATGAACGTTGCCGCGAGCGTTGCCTCCGACCGACTGAGCACGTCGAGCCTCGTGTTGAGCATCCTCGGCGGCCTGGTGGTCCTGGCGGTGATCGCCGGCCTCGTCGGCAAGTTCCTCGTCCAGCGCGGGCTGCGCGAACCGTTCGTGGTCCGGCTCATCAACAAGGCCTCTGAGGGCATCATCGTCGTGATCAAGCGTCCGATCACGATCGCGGTACTCGACGAGGTGGCCGAGGTCCTGCAGGCCGGGCACTACACGCGCAATATCGCCTCGGCGCTGCAGGAGAATCAGGTCGAGCTCAAGCAGATGTTCGCCGAGAAGATCAAACAAGATCCGACCGCGCGGCGCATCGGACTACTGCCTTTTCATGATCGCATCATCGACGAGGCAAGCGAGACGACCCTGCGGGTGCTGCTCGAGGTCCTGGCTGACCCGAGAACCGACGAGCTCGTGTCCGACATGCTGCGCGACAACATCACCCAGATCCGGGCGGCCGTGCGCGCCCGACAGGCGGAGAGCCGATAGGCCTGATCAGGCCGCTCGCACCGCGATGCTCGCAGTTCAGCTGCCCTCGAGATCACCTTCGGTCTCCAGGTAGGCCTGCCGAAGGGCGGCCAACGTGCCGGGGTCCGGCTCGGCCCACATCGATCGCTCGGCCGCCTCCAGCAGCCGCTCGGCGATCCCGTGCAGTGCCCACGGGTTCGACTGCTGCAGGAACTTACGGGTGTCCGGGTCGAGGACGTAGGTCTCGGCGAGCTTCTCATACATCCAGTCCTCGACAACACCAGCGGTCGCGTCGTAGCCGAACAGGTAGTCGACGGTGGCGGCCAACTCGAACGCGCCCTTGTAGCCGTGGCGCTTCATAGCCTCGATCCAGCGCGGATTCACGACCCGGGCTCGGAAGACTCGTGCGGTCTCCTCAGACAGCGACCGCGTACGCACCGTATCTGGGCGGGTCGAGTCACCGATGTAGGCGCGCGGGGCCTTGCCGGTGAGCGCACGGACCGTCGCGATCATGCCGCCGTGATACTGGAAGTAGTCGTCGGAATCGGCGATGTCGTGCTCGAGGGTGTCGGTGTTCTTCGCAGCGACCGCGATGCGACGGTAGGCGATCTCCATGTCCGGCCGAGCCGGGCGCCCATTCAGTCCGCGTCCGTAGGCGTAGCCGCCCCAGGCGGCGTAAACCTCGGCCAGGTCGGCGTCGTTACGCCAGCTGCGCGCGTCGATCAAAGGGAGCAGCCCCGCGCCGTAGGCGCCAGGCTTCGATCCGAAGATCCGGGTGGTCGCCCTGCGTTCGTCCCCGTGCGAGTCGAGGTCGGCCTGCGCGTGAGCGCGAATGTAGTTGTCCTCAGGGGGTTCCTCCAGCCCTGCCACCAGCCGCACCGCGTCGTCGAGCATCGCGACGACGTGGGGGAAGGCGTCTCGGAAGAACCCGCTGATGCGGACCGTGACGTCGATACGCGGTCGTCCGAGTTCGGCGACGTTCATCGCCTCGAGGTCACAGACCCGGCGCGAGGCTTCGTCCCAGACGGGGCGGACACCCAGCAACGCCAGCACCTCGGCGATGTCGTCACCTGAGGTTCGCATCGCCGAGGTTCCCCACACCGACAACCCGACCGAGCGCGGGTAGTCGCCGGTATCGGCGCGGTAGCGATCGATCAGCGAGTCGGCCATCGCCTGGCCGGTTTCCCAAGCCAGCCGCGACGGTACCGCGCGGGGGTCGACGGAGTAGAAGTTGCGGCCGGTCGGAAGAACATTCACCAGGCCACGCAACGGGGATCCGCTCGGTCCGGCCGGCACGTAGCCGCCGTCGAGAGCGTGCAGCGTGTGGGTGATCTCGTCGGTCGTCGCGGCCAGTCTCGGCACAACCTCAGTCGCTGCGAAGGCGAGCACCCGCGCCACCTCGTCGAGCCGCCGCGCCGGCGCCGAGGGCAGCACGCTGCGGGTGATCACCGGCACTGCGCGGACGTCCCAGCCGGCGTCCTCCATCCCGGCGATGAGCGAGCGCGCCAGCGCCTCTACCGCGTCGGCATCGGCGCGGACACCACCGGCCTCGTCGAGTCCCAACGCCTCGCGCAGTCCGGGCAGCGCCTGCGATTCACCTGCCCACATCTGCCGGGCGCGCAGGATGGCCAGGACGAGGTTGACCCGCGCCTGCCCGAGTGGCGCCTGTCCGAGCACGTGGAGGCCGTCGCGGATCTGCGCGTCCTTGATCTCGCAGAGCCAGCCGTCGACGTGCAGGATGAACTCGTCGAACTCGGCGTCGTGCGGGCGGTCGTCCAACCCGAGGTCATGGTCGAGTTTGGCTGCCTGGATGAGCGTCCAGATCTGGGCGCGGACGGCTGGCAGTTTCGCCGGATCCATTGAGGCGACTTGGGCGTGCTCGTCCAGCAACTGCTCCAAGCGGGCGATGTCGCCGTAGCTCTCGGCTCGCGCCATCGGAGGCACCAGGTGATCGACGAGCGTTGCGTGCACCCGTCGCTTGGCCTGGGTTCCCTCGCCGGGATCGTTGACCAGGAAGGGGTAGACCAGCGGCAGATCCCCGATCGCGGCGTCCGCGGCACAGGAGGCCGACAGTGCGGCTGTCTTTCCCGGCAGCCATTCGAGATTGCCGTGTTTGCCGACGTGGACCATCGCATGCGCGCCGAAGCCATGCTGGTTATCGCGCAGCCAGTAGTAGGCAGCGAGGTAGTGGTGGCTGGGGGGGAGATCGGGGTCGTGGTAGATCGCGATGGGGTTCTGGCCGAATCCGCGCGGCGGCTGCACCATCACGACGACATTGCCGGAGCGCAGTGCGGCGAGCACGATCTCGCCGCCCGGGTCATGGGAGTAGTCGACGAACAGCCCACCGGGCGGCGGACCCCAGTGCCGTTGGACGCCGGCCTGCAGATCCTGCGGTAAAGAGGTGAACCACTCGTGGTAGTGCGAGGCCGTGATACGCACCGGATTGCCGCTGAGCTGCTCCTCGGTCAACCAGTTCTCGTCCTGGCCGCCGGCGGCGATCAACGCATGGATCAACGCGTCGCCGTCCTGGGCGTCGACGCCCGGCAGCGTGCCGATGTCGTAGCCGGCCTTTCCCATCGCGGCGAGGAGGCGAACGGTTGAGGCGGGGGTGTCGAGGCCGACCGCATTGCCGATGCGCGAGTGCTTGGTCGGATACGCCGAGAGCATGACGACGACCCGTCGCCGGGCCCGAGGGATGTGGCGCAGGCGAGCGTGGTTGACCGCGATCGACGCCACCCGAGCGGCGCGCTCGGTGTCCGCGACGTAGGAGGTGAGGCCGTCGGTCCCGATCTCCTTGAACGAGAACGGGACGGTGATCAGCCGGCCGTCGAATTCAGGGATGGCGACCTGCGTGGCGGCGTCCAGGGGACTCAGGCCCTCATCGCTGCCGGCCCACAGCGCGCGCGAGGACGTAAGGCACAGTCCCTGCAGGATCGGCACGTCGAGGTCGGCCAGCGCGCCCACATCCCAGTCCTCGTCGCTGCCCCCGGCCCCGGCGGTCGCGGGTAGCGAGCCGCCGGCGGCCAGGACGGTGACGACCAGCGCGTCAGCCCGCCGCAGCGTGTTCAGCAGTTCTGGTTCGGCCGTTCTCAGCGATGTGCAGAAGATCGGCAACGCCCGGCCGCCTACGGCCTCTACGGCGTCGGCGAGGGTGTGGACGAAGGCGGTGTTGCCAGAGACCTCGTGCGCGCGGTAGTAGAGGATGGCGACGATTGGGGCGCTGGAGCCCGCGCTGACGATTGGGGTGCTCGAGGCCGAGGTAGCCGCGGGCAAGCGATCGAGCAGTCCCCAGCTGGGTGTCGGTGCCGGCGGTTCGAAACCGGACCCGGTGAGCAAGATCGCGTCGCAGAGAAAGTTGTGCAGGTGGTGGAGGTTTCCCGGCCCCCCATGCGCCAAGTAGGCGTGGGCCTCGGCAACGACGCCACCGGGCACGGTGGACAGCTCCATGAGTTCGGCATCCGGGGCCTGCTCGCCACCGAGCACGACGGTGGGTACGCCGCTGGCGAGCACTGCATCCAGGCCGTCCTCCCAGGCGCGGCGTCCCCCGAGGATGCGCACGACGGCGAGGTCGGCTCCGCTCATCAGCACTGGCAGGTCGTCGAGGTTGGTGCGGGCCGGGTTCGCGAGGCGGTAATCGCGGCCACTCGCGCGGGCGGAGAGGAGATCGGTGTCTGAGGTGGACAGCAGAAGGATCATCGCCATTCAGCCTCGCACACCTCCTCTCCGCCGCGTGCGGCCGGTTGGCGTTGGCCGCGTGCGGCCGGATGGCCCCGACCGCGTGGCGGACGGGTGTCCTGCGCCGCGAGGCGTGAGTCCGGGCTCGGCCCGAGCGTGATCGCGAGGCAGGATTGGGGCCATGGATGTTCGGAACCTCGACGAACTGCTCGGTCGCTTCAGCGAGCAATGGTCGCCGAAGAAGATCGCGGAGCTGAACGACTACGAGATCAAGCTGGTGAAAATCCGGGGCGAGTTCGTGTGGCACGAGCATCCTGACACCGACGAACTGTTCCTCGTCCTGCGGGGCACGCTGACAATCCAGCTCGAGGACCGCGACGTCGTCCTCAGCTCGGGCGAGCTGTTCGTCGTGCCAAAGGGCGTGCCCCATTGTCCCAAAGCCGACGAGGAGGTCTCGGCGATGCTTATCGAACCCCGCGGTGTGGTGAATACCGGGGATGCGGGCGGATCCATGACGGCGGTCGTGCAGAGCCTGGTCTGAGTACGGCACGTACGATCCGGCGGTGACCTCAATCGTTCGCAACGTTCGCGAACGAGCAGACGCCTGTCCTGGGGTGCTGACCCTGCACGCCGCGGCGGATGGCGGGCTGGCGCGGGTGCGACTGCCTGGGGGTGTGATCTCCTCGCAGCAGCTCAGCATCCTTGCCGATATCTCGGCCGAACTGGGGGATGGACGTCTCGAGCTCACGTCGAGAGCCAATCTGCAGGTGCGTGGGCTCGCCGACGGAGCCGCGATCGAGTTGGGTAGCCGGTTGACGGCTGGTGGATTGCTTCGGTCGACAACCCATGAGCGGGTACGCAACATCATCGCCTCGCCGCTGTCTGGGATCGATGGGCTTGGTGCTGACGTCTCCGGGGTGGCCGCGGAGCTCGATCGCGAGCTCTGCGCCCGGCCGGAGCTGGCCGGACTGCCCGGCCGCTTCCTGTTCGGCCTGGACGACGGACGGGGCGACGTCGCCGCGCTCGGAGCCGACGTGCTGCTCGTCGGACACGGCAGCGACGCCACCGTCGGGCCGTTCGTGGTCGCGCTGCAGGATGCGGTGGCGACGATGCTCGCCCTGGCCGAGGCATTCCTGCGAGTGCGTTCAGAGCAACGCTCGGGTGCGTGGCGAATTGCGGAACTCGCCGGCGGAGGGGTCGCCGTGGCCGAGCGCGCCAAGGACTCGGTGCGCGCTATCCGGCTGGCGGCGCCGAGCGCAGATCTCGCGCTCGCGGCGGGTGCGCTGGCGCCTGG
>JALYIL010000018.1 GCA_030775825.1 Actinomycetota bacterium | reverse complement strand
ACACCACCCCGGGAGTCTAATGCTCCCGGGGTGGTGTCGGTCACGACATTCGGTGCGCAGCGTCGCAGGCAGAGAGCTCGGGCGTGCAATTCGCACGCCCGAGGGGTCCCGTAGTGTCCGGGGTGCGGGGTAGCACGCACACGGCTGAAGGGAACCGGCATGGCGATTTTCGGCAGGAGCGGTGGGGCCCCGGAAGCTGGCGAGGGATGGGAGCCGGACGCAGCGACCGCCCGACTGGCCTCCACAGCAGGAGCAGCGCCGGGGGCGATCTTCACCTCCGATCTGTCGGTATCCGAATACGTGCTGCTCAACGAAGCGGGCTTCGAGCCGCTGGGTTTCGTCGTCGGCTCCTCGATCTATCACATTGGTGTGCAGATCGCCCGGTGGGGACAGAACCAGGAACTGACGGTCCTGACCCAAGCCATGTATTCCGCTCGAGAACTGGCAATGGGCCGGATGCAGGCCGAAGCCGACCGGCTCGGTGCCGACGGCGTCGTCGGTGTCAATCTCCGCGCACAGAGTTACGTCTGGGGTCAAGGCGTCCTGGAGTTCATCGCGACGGGCACAGCGGTGCGGGCGCTTAGCGGCCAGGGTGCCCACCGCGCACCGGGAGGACGAGCGTTCTCCTCGGACCTGTCCGCACAAGATTTCTACCGCCTGCTCGCAGCGGGGTCGGTACCTGTGGCATTCGTGCTCGGCACCTGCGTCTATCACATCGCCCACCAGAGCGCGATGCAGTCACTGCGCCAAGCAGGCACGAACCAGGAGATGGTCGTCTTCACCCAAGGCATCTACCAAGCCCGGGAGCTCTCCCTGGCCCGCATGCAGGCCGAAGCGACCCAGGCCGGCGGCAGCGGCATCGTCGGGGTGAGCGTGGCGGTTCACAACCATGTGTGGGGCGAACACGCCACGGAATTCTTCGCAACCGGCACTGCGATCCGCCAGCTGGATCCCTCCCACCACATGCCCGACTCTGCCCCCAAGCCCACGTTCACCCTCGGACTCGACGTCTAGCAAGTCCCAGGACAGCCCAAGGCCGCTACTCAGACCGGCGGCGACGGGTCGTACTGGATGCCACGCCGCACCTCACGGGCGCGGTCGAGCCCAGCCAGTCGCGCCACCAGGTGCAATGCCATATCGATCCCCGCCGAGACCCCTGCTGAGGTGATGAGATCCCCGTCGTCGACGAACCGCTCACTGGTGCGGACCTCGATGGTGCGATCGAGCTGTGCCAGATGCTCCAGTGAGGCCCAGTAGGTGGTGGCGGGACGGTGCTCGAGCAGGCCCGCGGCAGCGAAGACGAGCGCACCGGTGCAGACGCTGGTCATCAGTGGTGTGAGGACGCGCTGTCTGCGCACCCAATCAAGCTGCTCGGGATCCTTCAAGTGCGCCCGGGTGCCCTGGCCACCCGGGTAGATCAGAACCTCGAGCGGTGGCACCGTGGCGTAGGAGAAGTGGGCTTGGACAACCAGACCTTTGGCGCATTGCACGAGGCCACCGTCCTTGGCCACGCAGAGAACGTCATAGCCATCTTCAGGGAAGTTCTGGGTCCAATGGGCCAATACCTCCCAGGGACCAACCGCGTCGAGCTCCTCGACGTCGTTGAAGACCAGAATCCCGATGTGCTTCGGTTCAGTGGCTGTCACAGCGGTATTCGATCACCCCGAGCAAGGAAATTATGCGCGCCGGCGATGGAGCTCCGTGTCGAGAACGGTGCCTCTGCTTCGACATTCGGGTGTAGGGCAGCCACACTGCCCGTTCCGAGAGAGAGGATGGAGCTATGCGATACATGCTCATGCAGGCCTACGGAGGCGTCGAACTGGAAGGCTGCGCGCCTATGACCGAATGGTCGCCCACGGATGTGCGGGCGCACATCGACTTCCAGCACGCCCTCAACACCGAACTGCTGGACAGTGGCGAGCTGGTCGACGCCCAGGGCCTTGCCGGTCCCGACGTCGCGAAGTTCGTCGTGTCCGACGGCGTCAAACCACCGAAGATCATCGATGGGCCCTAGCCCTACCCGGAGTCGAAGGAGCTGCTCGCGGGCTACCGCCTCATCGATGTCGAATCCCTGGACCGCGCACTCGATATCGCCGCGCGCTCCTCGGCCGCGCCAGGACCGGGCGGAGTGCCGATCCAGCAGCAGATCGAGGTGCGCCAGGTTCTGGGCGCGCCTGACCCGGAGGTGTGAGCGCTCGCGATGTCGAGGGCCTGCGGTCGCAGCTTCGAGCTGCCGGTTGACCTGGCAGCGCGAACTCGCTCGCTCCGTTGTGCGAGGTCCTGTATCTACTCTTCAACGAGGGCTACACCGCCTCGAGCGGTCCGGACCTGTCGCGCGCCGACCTGTCCGGCGAGGCGATCCGGCTGACCCGCATGCCTTCGCCTGCAGGCCCCCAGGATTGCGAGGTCGCTGGTCTGCTTTCCCTGATGCTTCTCCCCGAGGCCCGGCGGCGGGCCCGCACATCCGCGGACGGCGCCCTCGTTCCGCTGGCACAGCAGGACCGCTCGCTGTGGGACCGGGCGCTCATCAGCGAGGGTATGCAACTGCTCACCGCAACCCTCGCCGCGGGCCGCATCGGCGAGTACCAGCTCCTCGCCTCGGTCTCTGCGCTACATGACGAGGCCGCGTCGCACGCCTCGACCCGTTGGGGAGAAATCGCGAAGGTATACCTGAATCTGGAGTCCTTCACGCGCAACCCGATGGTGCGGCTCAACCGCGCGGTCGCGGTCGCGATGGTGGAGGGGCCTGCCCGTGGTCTCACGCTTCTGGACGGGCTAGACGTGCGCGACTCCCACCGGCTATACGCCGTGCGGGCACACCTGCTCGAGGGCGCGGGTGACCTCGCCGCAGCGGCCGAGTGCTACGCCCGGGCGGCGGCACGCACGGCCAACGGACGTGAGCGCGACTACCTCGTACAGCAGGCTGCGCGCCTCATGGCTTGCGGGACCTCTGGCTAGCCGCGGGATCTTCGAGTCGGATTGTTCCTTCAGCGTCGCCGCCGACGGGCTGGGACGCCCCGTCAAATACTTGCCCGATGAAGCGGACAGCTTGTGGCGCTTGGGTATTCATGAGCATCTTCATCGCGGGCACCGCCGCGATGAACAGCGCCAGCGGAGGGTCGATCACGCCGAAGGCAACGGCGGCTCCGATACCGCCGTAATAGCCCAGAGATCGTGGCACGTCCACGGTGAGAGGACCGAGCTGGATGAGTAGGCCGCGGTTAGGGTCACGGGGTTTATCAGGCATGGTCGCTCCGCTGGTTAAGTCGTGGGTGCGTTTGCTTAGAGAAGTGCCTCTTCGAGAACTTCCCCGAATTCGTGGATGGTTCGGTTGTGTTGCTGGGTCAGCAGCGCATGCCCGACGCCCAGGACCAGCGCGGCTGGCCAATCCAGGATTTCCAGCGCCACGAGGGCTCCGATCCCGGCGTAGTAGGCCAGTTGCTCGGGTCGCGGGAGCTGCACGGATCCGACCAGCGGCAGGTTGAGCGCGATGTGTTCGGCGTTATCCGTGGCCGCCGTGGCCGCCGTGGCGGCCGTGGCCACCCGTGCGGCGGCCTGCCCGTCGGGGGATTTGCGTTGGCGGGTTGGGCGCGAGGAAGCACCGCGCTGTGAGGCGTGGTTTCGACTGTTAACCATGAGTTGTCCTCGTTGTCGTCGTACATTCGGCGATTCACGTGGATGGGAACGCGATCGTGTAAGCATGGCATCTGTTACCGACGGGTTACCCGCGCAAGATCTGGCCGGTGTATTGGCTGTGGTCTTCCTGCCGACCGTTCGTGGTCTTTATGCCTTGCTTGTTCGAGTTGGCCTTGCTCACGTCGTCTCCTAACCGTTGATCGGGCCGCGGTTGACCGCCTGGCCTTTCACCACCGAGCCGTTGACCGACCGAGGCCACGCGCTCGATCACCTGGGGAGCAATGGCCGCGAGCGCTGTGGCGGCGGTGGCGGAGCCGAGCGCCTGGGTCCAGCCGAGCGGCCCAAGTGGCGTGCATCCCAGTACGTGACTTACTCCTGGCGTTGAGACCGCGACCGCGAGCGCTGCCAGCGAACCGGCGGCGGTAACGATAACGAGCGGGCTGTGTGAGTCCAACAAGGTCTGACCGAGCTGGGTGCTGACCAGAGCAACGAGCCCGACGGTAGAGGCGCGCCGGCGGCGACCGGAGAAACGGGCCATCGTCCACCCAGCGCTCGCACCCGCGGTGGTCGTCGCTCCACGGATCAGCACGCTGGCGATCAGTGCGTCTGTGTCCAGGCCACGCGCAAGCGATTTGGCACCGCGGCCCGGCGGTGAAACCGCAACCGCGGCAGCGGGAAGCGCATCGGTCAGCATGTTGACCAACAACAGCTGCCGGGCGCTCAAAGGTGCGGTACCGGTCAGCGCGGTCCCGTAGAGGGTGAAGGCCACTTCCCCGGCATTGCCGCCCAGGAGCACGGCCAGAGCTGCCTGGACGCGATGCCACATCTGCTGGCCTTCGTCCAGCGCGCTGAGCAGCGGAAGGATCTTGCCGTTGGTGAGGACTATGTCCGCCGCTCCCCGCGCGGGATCGCTGCCGTGGGTGGAGACCCCGATACCCACGGCTGCAGTACGGATGGCCGCGGCGTCGTTCGCGCCGTCACCCACCATTGCGCACACCTGACCCGCGCGTTGCAGTTCTTGCACGATCTGGACCTTGTGTTCGGGACTCATCCTCGCGAAGACGAGGACCCCTCCCACCGCCTCTGCGCGGTCACGGTGCGAGAGGTTTTCCCAATCCGCGCCCGTCAACACCTGCCCTAACCCCACGGGTAGACCGAGTTCGGTGGCGATCGCGGCGGCCGTCACAGGATGGTCACCGGTGATCAAGCGGACGCCCAGCCCGCGTGACTGCAAGCCCGCAAGCAGCGCCTTAGCATCCGGGCGCGAGGTATCGGCCAGGCCCAGAAGTCCGAGAAGCCGCAGATTGGCGGTAGCGAGCGTTTCGAAGGCCTGATTGTCAGCGACAGCCATGTCGTGTTCCTCGGGCGTGACAGGGCGCTCGGCAACGGCGAGGATCCGCAGACCAGCGCCGGCCAGCCGCGCTAGTTCCGCCGTGACAGCGGTGCGCTGAGCCTCGGTGAGCTCGCACGCTGCCAGGATTGTTTCCGGTGCACCCTTGACCGCGAGCCGATCAGCGCTGATCCCGGCTGCGAACGGCCGCCCCGGACGAAACGGCAGCTCGTGGTCTCGGGCAAGCAGAGTCCCCTCGAGAGCATCGAGGACCGCGGCGTCGGTGGCATGGTTCAGCGCGTGACCGGGGTCGGGGCGCTGAGTCGCCAACCCCGCCGCCTGTAGCAGGTCTTCATCCGACGTGGCTCGGTCTGCGGCGTGAAGGGCGCTGACCCGGAGGCGGTTTTGACTCAGGGTGCCCGTCTTGTCGAAGCACACCACGCTGACCCTTCCCAGGCCTTCGACCGCGCTCGGTGTGCGGACCAGAATGTCGCGATCGGACAGCCGCCTGGCGGCCGCCTGCTGGGCCAGTGTCGCGACCAGCGGCAACCCCTCAGGCACTGCCGCCACGGCGATCGACACGCCGCTCGACACCGCCTGGCGCAGTCCAGCCCCTCGCAAGACGCTCGTCAGGGTGACGGCCCCTCCGGCAGCGAGTGTCAGCGGAAGGACTTTCGCAGTCAGAGTGCCCAATTGTGCCTGCAAGCCGCGGCCGACCGCGGTGTCGGGCGCCAGCGCCGCCGCACGCCCGGCGGCTGAGGTCGCTCCCGTCGCGGTGACCAACCCAATCCCGGACCCGGTAAGGACTGTCGTGCCTTCATAGACCATGCAGGTTCGCTCCGCGAGCGGGGCGCCCGGAGTTGCCTCGGTGCTCTTGGCCACCGGAAGCGATTCTCCGGTAAGGGAAGACTCGTCGACCTCAAGCCCGTCGGTGTTCACGATCCGGGCATCAGCTGGCACCACATCCCCGGCTCTGACTTCCACGAACTCGCCTACGCGCAGCGTGGTCGCCGGTTCCGTAACGGCAGCCGAGCTCGGGACGGCATGGCCGTTGAGTGCGCTTGCCGTCAGTCGCCGAGCAGGGACGGCATCGGCGAGCAGCAACCGCCTTATCTGCTGCTCGGCGCGCAGACGCTGAAACGTGGACAGCGCGGCGTTGGCCGCGACGACGGAGGTGACCAGTACGGCGTCGACCGGGGACCCCAGCACGGCACTGGCGGCAGCGCCTACGGCGAGTACCGGCGTGAGCGGATCGCTGAGTTCAGTTCGGATTGCCGCGGCGACACTCGCCGCGCGGCGTACCGATTGTTGACTGACCCGCAGACTCACTCCCGCTACGCCCGTGCGGGAAAATTCGCGCCCGGCCCTGGACGTGTCCTCAACGACCTGTGGGGCGGCGGCCAAGGCCTGCTGCACAGACAGGGCGTGCCAGCTCACCGCAGGACTCGGCGCAGGAGCCACCCGGCGAAGGACGCTCGACGCGGCGGCGCGACCTTCGACGAGTGCCGCAGCAGCTGCGGCCGCGACCGGGCCGGGCCCACGACCCCGGACGCCGGGCAGCATCAACAGCCCACCCAGCAC
>JALYIL010000017.1 GCA_030775825.1 Actinomycetota bacterium | reverse complement strand
GCCGTGGCGAGTGCGCTCACCGCGCTCACTGTGCTCACGTGGGGCACCGTGCTCGGTCCTGGCCGTGCCATGTCGAGCGCGCGCGGACGTGTTCCGCGCCGGGCGCGGCTCGGCGACGGGAACCCCGCTCGGCTGCCGGGCACCAGTCACAGCGGCAACCTTCGGATCTCCTGCGACGGCGTCGCGCTGCTCGGGGCGCACCCCGGCCTCGGCAAGCATCTTGCGAACCGCCCGTTCTTCAGCCGGGGTGGTGAGCAGAACGACGACACCACTCTCACCGGCGCGTGCAGTGCGCCCGGACCGGTGCAGGTAGTCCTTGCCGTCCTGGGGCGGGTCGACGTGTAGGACGAGGGAGACATCATCGACGTGGATCCCGCGTGCCGCCACATCGGTCGCGACCAGCACGGGCACCGAGCCGTCCCGGAAGGCGGCGAGGGCCTTGTTGCGCTGCGCCTGCGTGCGCCCGCCGTGCAGCGCCCCGGCACCCACGCCGGCCCGACCCAGGTTTCGAGCGATCCGGTCGGCGCCGTGCTTTGTGCGCACGAAACAAATTGTGCGCCCTTCGCGCGCCGCGATCGATGCGACGAGGTCGAACTTGGCCTCGAACGGCACCCGAAACACGTGGTGAGTCATCGTGTCGATCGAAGCTTCAGCGCTGGACAGCGCATGCACCGCGGGTTCGCTGAGGTAGTTGTCGACGAGCGTTGCCACGTCGCCGTCCAGCGTCGCGGAGAACAGCAGGCGCTGACCCGACTGGGGAGTCTGGTCGAGCAGTTGGCGAACGACCGGCAGGAAGCCGAGGTCGGCCATGTGGTCTGCCTCGTCCAGCACCGTCACCTCGACATCGCGCAAGTTGCACGACCGCCGCTCGATGAGGTCCACCAGGCGTCCGGGCGTGGCGACGAGGATGTCTACGCCGGACTCGAGCGCCTGGATCTGCTTCTGGATCGGCAAGCCGCCGGCGACGAGGCGCACGCTGACGCCGGCGGGTCGGGCAAGTGGAGCGAGTGCGTCGGTCACCTGCATCGCAAGCTCACGGGTGGGGACCAGCACCAAGCCGCGGGGACGGCGCGGAGCGGCGTGCGTACCCGCAAGGCGAGTGATCAGCGGCAGGCCGAAAGCGAGCGTCTTGCCCGAGCCGGTCGCGGCGCGGCCGAGCAGATCACGGCCGGCGAGGATATCGGGGATCGTGGCGGCCTGAATCGGGAACGGCGAGCTGATGCCCGCGCGGCTCAGCGCCTCAGCGAGGTTGCGCGGAAGGCCGAGCTCGGCGAACGTGAGCAGGTTTTCGGTAGGGACGATTTGCACCGGCAGGTCGTCCCAGCGCGAGCGGTTGGGCGTACCAGCGGGGACAGAACGGCGCGGCGCGGCAGATCCGCGCGCAGAGGAGCGGGACAAGGCAATCCTTCGGGACAGTGGCACGTCCCGGCAAGCCGCTGGCGAAAGGCGGTTCTGGCACGAGCCCGACGCGGCAACCGCGTCCGATGAAGCTGTGGTGCGGGCAATCGGTGCCCGCCAGCTGTTCCCAGTCTAGCCGCTTGCTCGGGTTCGCCTTACCACTCGACCGGCGCGCGTTCCGCGCGCAAATGGGCCATCATCGCGGGATGAGCCCTGTGCATGCCGTGCAGATGGCGCCGGCGTACCTCGGTGTGCTGGCCGTCTCGGCGCCGATCATGAAGTGGTCCCGGCTAGCTGTGACGGGCCTGGACAGCTTGCCCACCTCGGGGCCGACCATCCTGCTGGCCAATCACGACAGCTACTGGGATCCGATCGCCATCGCGGTTGCGGCCCGGTCGCGGCGCCAGATCCAGGCGCTGGCCAAGTCAACGATCTGGAAGTTCCGTCCGATCGGCTGGTTGATGGACAGCATGGGCCAGATCCCGATCGATCGGGGCAGTGCCAACGACGCCGCAATCGCCGCGGCCACCCAGGCCCTGGCAGCCGGAGCCTGCATCGGAGTCTTCCCCGAAGGCACCCGCTCGCTCGGGGGTCCGCTGCGCGCACGCAGTGGAGCAGGACGCCTGGCGATCGCGGTACCGGCAGCGACCATCGTCTGTGCTCGGGTCATTGGCACGACCGACGTGGTGCGCGTGCCGAAGCGGCCGAGGATCCACGTTCATTTCTTCCGGCCCACCGACGGCACCGCGCGGCCGGGCGAAAGCGCTGGCGAGCTGATGGCGCGGCTGCTCGTCCAGATACGCGACGGCGCGCCCTACGTTGCCCCGGGACGCAGCCGTACCGCGGCCAAGCTCGCCCGCCGCGTGAAGGACGCGTCGGGCTGATGCCCGGGTGCCCTAACGAGCGTTCGCCGATGTCAGCGCCAGGTCAGGCCGGCGAGAACATGGGCACGGATGAGCAGCTCCCTCACCAGGGCCAGGCCGGTCAGGACCGAACCAGGACCGGCCACGACGCCCGCTGCGGCATCTGACAGCAGCTTCTTGATCTTCGCGGCGGCAGCGTCGCGATCGTTGGCAAGGCCGGTAAGGATCGCCTGCTCGGCAAGGTAGCCGTGATCGTCGCCGTTGCGTGATCCGGATGCCAAGGCGTTGCACTCCGCGATCAACGTGTCCGTCGCGAACTGGCCCACGCGCGAATTGATCTGCTGGTATCCGGCCGCAAGCTCCTGCACGCCGGTCAACGCAGCCGACGGCGATGCCAGCGCTTGCGTGATGACCCGGCCGTCAGTCTGGTAGTCGTCCCTCAGCCCGAGCAGATGCAGCAGCGTTGGACGTAGATCGGTCTCCTCAACCCATGTTCCGACCGTGCTTGCCTGCGGAACCGTGTTCCTGGGGTTGGGGTCGTTCGGTTGGTTGCCGCCGGCCGGCTGGGGACCGTCGACACCGCGCACGGCAAGACCCGGACCTGCCATCGCCGCCCAGGTGACGTTGATGTTCGGGCTGTAGTAGCCGTGGTTGTACGCGAACCCGGAATTGATGCTCACGTTCGGGCCCGAGGTGGCGAAGTAGTAGTCGGGTTTCGGGAACAACGTGTACGTCGGGGTGCGCGGCGGGTCTGCGGTCTGCATGTGCAGCACCCGCTGCCCACGGGAGACCCAGCGGTGAATCAGGTACGAACAATCGAGGTACGAGCTCAGATCGCCACGGGTCAACGGTGATCGGCTTGGCCGGGATGGCTTGACGGCAGTTCCCTCGCGCCCGGCGCGATAGGTCCTTTGGAATCTGGAGCGCCACCACCGCGTCCAGCGCTAGCCAATGGGGGGCGACATCGCCCCGTTGCCCGCCGATTCAGCCTCGCAGCCGAACGCGGCATCTGGGCTCCATCTCCTGCCTGACAGCTATGGCGTGCGTGCCGTCGGCTTCTACGACGACTCCGCCGGGACCTCGCACGCCTGATCGAAACCTCTGGGTGGTGTGATCGGGGACGTCGATCCGGGAATCACCGTCTACATGGCAAAGGAGCTGACCAGCACCAAGGAACGCAAGAAGCTGAGCAAGAAGTCGTTCGCTCTGCCCGGAAAGCGGAAGTATCCGATCCCGGACAAGAGCCATGCCCGAAACGCTCTGGCGCGGGTGGCGCAGCATGGCACCGCGGCCGAACAGAAGAAGGTCAAGGCAGCCGTGAAGAAGCGCTTCCCAAGTCTTGGCAAGAAGTCGCACAAGGCGTCCTGACCACCTGGGTCGCGTCCTGACCCCTGGGTCCGGTTGCCGATCCCGACCTAGTGGTGGTTCCCGCTCACGGTGAACGGCGGCGTGTTGTTCGTGGTCGTCCAAGCGCCGGTGATCGTGTTGCCGGAGATGGTGCCACCGCCATGGTTGCCGGCCCGCGACGAGGCTGCCGTTGATGGTGTTCGCGGTGCAGTTGTTCGCGGGGTTACCGATCAGCACTGGTCCGCTCGCGCCACTGACCGCGACGGAGCCGGTGCTGCTGCCACAGATCTGAACCGTCGCCGGGCTGGCCGCAGACACAGACCCATTGACGATGCTGTTCTGGATGTACAGCGACGCGGATCTGCCGGCACTGATTCCACCGTTGATCTGCGCGTTCGCCACACACGTCGTACCCGCTCCGACAGCCAATCCGGCGTGGGTACCCGTCACGACCGTGTCACATCCGCCGAGAACCGACTCTCCGGCGGCGCCGCAACCATCGCTCGAGGGCAGGTTGACCGCGTCACCGCTATAGCTCGCCGTCCAGCGGTAGACCCCGGCAGGCATTGGCGAGACCGTCACCGGCCCGGAACTTACCGTTGCGCTGCCAGCGGGCACGATCACCGTTTGCAGTGGCATTCCCGCGCAGGTGGGATCGTTGGGGCCGAAGAGTGCGAACGTGACCGTGCCGGTGAGCCAGGCCCCCCCGTGAATTGTGGCTGTGTCCGTCATCGGGCTTCCGGTGTGGACGGCCGGGGACGTGACCGCCGTTGTGAGCGACGTGGCGAGCTGCTGGTAGCCGATGATGACCTTTCCGTCGCCACACGGTGCCTCACCGGCAGAGGCACCGGTGACCAGGCTGGTGTCAGCGGATGCGTAGCCGCTTCCGCCGCCGCCGGCGCCCTCGGAGGAGTAGCCGCTTCCGCCGCCGTAATAGCCGCCGCCACCGCCACCACCGCCGTTGACTCCGTCGCCACCCGCGCCGAACGTGGTGCTGGTCGCTGGGCCGCCGCCGGTCTGTCCACCCGAGCTCGCCCCGGCGCCGGGGCCCGTCGGGGTCGCCCCGGCGCCCCCGTTTCCGGATAGATCGTACGGGCCGCCGCCTTGGGCATTCTGCCCCTCGCCTGCTCCGGAGCCGCCGCCGAACCTACCGCCCCAACCCCCGCCGCCGCCCGCGGCGAGCAACAACGCCGTGCTGTTACTGACGAACGATCCACCCCCGCCGCCGGCCCCTAAGGCGCCTGAGCCGGCGCCGCCGCCACCGTAGGCGTGCACGCCATCGGCGGACCCCTCGTTGGCGCCCTTCCGCCCGACCGCGATCGTGAGCACGTCTCCAGCCGACACGTGCAGGCTCGCCAGCGTCTCGCCGCCTACCTTGCAGCTGTCGTTGGGCTTGAGATCGCCTCCTGACGCGCCATCAACCGTGGCGGTCAGCGTGGTGATGCCCGCGGGCACGGTGAACGCCTGGTTGGACCCGGTCGCCCATAGGTGATCGTGCAGGTTCCGGCGCTACACATCGGGACCGGCGCCGCACTGGCATTGCCTGCGATCACCAGTCCGGAAGCGGTGAGCCCGCTCGCCAGCAGGAACGCGCCGAATCCAGTTCTCAGCGGCTTCAACGCGCCTCGCAACGCAGCAGCCATCGCGGCAGCCCCCCTCGATCATGCGCAAACCAACGCCCCTGCCTTGATCATGTCGCCAGTTCCCGAAGATGGCAATAGTCCGTTCTGGGGCCATTGTGCGGGCCTCGTGAATGCGGTCGGCCTCGATCGAATGGTCGAAAGGGAGGCCACGGCTGCGACGGCACCGCAGCTTCCGCGAGTCAGGTGTCTGACCCGGGGTCGAGGTACTCGACGCCCGCGCGTTCGAAGTCGCGGGCTTCCGGGTGACGATGACGACGGTCAGCCCACGGTTCCTGAGGTCACTCAGACGTTGAAGCGGAACTTAGACGGCCCCTTTTGCCGCGGAGGCTAGGTGCCAAAATCCCCGTGTTTGCTGGGCTAGGAGCGTTTGGTGGCGATGGTTGCCACCAGCCTGTCTCGGATATTTTGCGGACTAGCTGCGGACTAACGAAGATCATCTTTTGCGCCCTGGCGCACCGGTGACTACACGTGCAGGGATGCGTGGCGGGTCAGTCCACCGCAAGGACTCAGGCACCGGTCGCAGTTGACCGGCATCCCGGGTGACCACTCGGGTCCGAGGTGGTCTTGAAGCTCTGAGGTATCCATCGGAACACTCGCGAACCGGGCATCCGGGTGAGCGGGCTTGCCGACCACACTCACCTCATCTAGCCGCATCTCGGTGATGATCGCCACGACTCCGGCGCGGTACGTCTCGTTCTCGCTGTGGTCGCATCCCTCGCGTGCGGTACACACCCGGCACCAGCCGAGTTCGTCGGCGCCACCTGGGACGACGTATGCGCGGCCGCGGAGGTGCTCGCACTCAGATAGGTCCAGTCCACAGAGCGAACAGATCCGTTTCGCGTAACCACCGACGCTCATCCCTATGCGGTTGTGACCGAGCGCGATAGGGCAGGTCTGCGAATATGACGCGCCTTCCTGATGCAGAGTGCAGCCAAATGTCTCCCTGACCCATCGACCGGCCGCATCCATCCGCTCGTGCGCTTATGCTTCAAGGGGTCCGTCCTCGGCCCAGTTCAAGGCTGAGGCGAACCGCCCGAGTGCGTCGCGCGCACGACGCTCGGCCCGCCTCAGGACCGTGTTTCGAGGGTTCGCGGTAAGCGGCGCGCGCGCCGCGGCCATTAGGGCTTCAGCCGACTCCCACGCGGCCGCAGTATGCCCAGCCAGGTAGTCGGCTCGAAGATCTTCGTCGGAGCCGGCGTCGTCCAACGTCATGACTAGGTCGTTGCAGGGGGTTCGTCGATGGCGTCCTCGTCAGTTGGATCAGCCGCCGGGGCGACGGACCCAACGTCGGAACGGTCGAGTTCGTCGGGCGCCGAGGTACCGCTGAGCCGCTCGACTGTGTCGACTACGTCGCGGACCGGTCCGCGAACGGTGTACTGCGTTCCGTCACCGTCGTCGGACAGATCCACGAATGTCACTTCGACCTCGCGACTTTCGTCCCCATCAGCCGCATGACTTTGCAACAGCCGCTTTAGGGCCGCCCACGTCACGTTCGTCCCCACTCCGCTGCCGATGCCGATACCGATTGCAGCGAGTCCGGTGAGAAGGGCGCTCTTCTTGACCTCGAAGACACGATCCTCGCCGGAGTCGAGGAACGCCGCGGAGAGTCCCTCCGCCCGCAGCTCCTTTACGAGGAACAGTGTCGACTCGCCGTAAACCGCACGTCCGTCGTCGGCCCAGCGTCGCGGCATTACGACGACGTCAGATCCGAGCGCCTTGGCCCTCGCCAGGATGTCCGACGGCAGCGGCGCACTAGACACCGAGACTCGACTCTTGTCGCTGCTAGTCAAGCCACCCTCCGATCCACGTGACCTTGAAGCAGACGCTAGCTCGGCGGTACGACGGTGCGCCGCATTTGGCTGACGGATTTCCGGGTCGAGCGGTCGTCGGCGTTACCCCCATCTGCGGCTCTTCTTCAGTTCGGTGGACAAGTCACTCAAGATCGTGTCAAAGGGATCGGCCTCGTCGTCGCCGGACGGGAACCAATCCCACGCGGCCCGATCCGCGTTCTCCCGGAAGTCCGTCTCCCAGATCAATGTGTCGTCCTGACCCCATTGCCACTCACCGATGAACTCGCCCGGGGCGGAACGGAAGCCGCCCGGCTCGGAACTCAACGCCTGAGCGAGGGCGATCCGATACTCGGTGCGGTTGTAGAGCTGGACGTAGGACTCTTCGTCGCCGACCAGGGGTAACAGGACGGGCCGCAACGTGTCCTTCATCAGCCGGCTCCTGGGGTACAGCCACTTCGTTCCGTTCCAACACGGAAAAGTGTTGATGACGTCGTGTTGAAGAACGCGGTAGTCGTGCAGCGCATCAAGGGCCGCAACATCCTGCCGATTGCCGAACTGCGGCCTCCACGTCGGCCCGCGGTGCAGTCGCAGCAGTACGTCGTCATGCTTCGCCGCGACGGCAGCGAGACTGCCGGTCTTGAGCGCCAAGGCCGCCGGGTACAGATTCAGGGTCACCCAGAACTCGGTGAACGAGCCGTCGACGCTCGGCCGGGCACGCATCAGCTGCTCCACGACCCAGACCCAGAGATCGGTGTGCTGCCGGTCGCGGTCCAGGTAGACGCCATGCGCAAGCAAGTGAAGCAACGTGTCGCAGCGCGCCCGAATCTCCTCGTGCGCGTCCTGCAGCGTCTTGCCGTCCATACCTGGCGCCATCTGGCCTCGGGCTGGCAAGTAGGTTCGTATGCGAGCGATCTCGAGTTCGAACAAGTCGCGCAGTTCGATGTGCTTCGACGGGTCGGGCAGCAGCCGCTTGAGACGGGCGACCGCCATCGCCTGGGTGAGCGGCGGATCGACCAATGTGTCGAGAGCTTCCAACCGACTCACCAAGTCGGGGAAGAATTCATCGGCAGCGGCGTGCTCGATGACCAGCGCCCGATGCTGAGCGACCAGGCGCTCTGCAACCGCACCCAGCAGTCCTAGCCTCCCCCAGTACAGCGGATAGCGCCGCGATCGAGTGCCTTCAATGGCGGAGACGAGAGCGTGATCCCAGTCCGCCGACCAGCCGTTGATCACCAACCCGTACTCGTCGAGGACCCGGTCCAGAAGGGCGCGGAGATCCTCGGGGTACTGGCTGAGTTCCTCGACGGTGTTCAGTTGGTCGATGCGGGCGTAGTCGCCGTGCAGTTTGATAACTGTGCAACGGGCGTGTGTCAGCGGCTCCATACCTTCAATCGCGCTTGGTGTGGCGATGACCTGCGGAAAGATGCCTTCGGCCTCGAGAGCCTGCTCGATGAGACGGTCGAAGTTGGTGGTGACGATGACCCGCACCGCGCCACGGCGAACGAGCGCGGCGATCGCTCGATGGGCTGCACCAGGCACTTTGATGCCCTGTTCGCGATCTTCGTCGGACGGTTCAAAGTAAGCGGCCAGCAATGCCCGCCTGGCGGCGGGTGTGGTCGCCAGAGCGGCCAGGACGCTTGAGTAGCCCAGCGGCGCACCGTCGCCGTGATCGTGCCACCAGAGTTCTAGGTCGAGGCCGTCCGGGACGTCGCGACCCGAGGCAGCCGCGGCTCGAGCGACGAGATCCTGCACCACACCCCACCCCGTAGGAACCCCCGCGGCTGTCGACGTGCCGGAGCCAAGCAGCAGGGCGTACACGCCGGGCTGTGAATGCATCGCCGTGGCCAAGCTAATTCGGGCGTCGAAAACGGCCCGTGGGGCAGGGTCAGAAGTCACACGCTGACGATAGTGACCAGCTGCGACAGCCAAAGCCGGCGCGACTGCTGGCGTTGATGCAAATCGTGCCGCCACCGCCACCGCCGCCGTAGATGCAGATGCCGCGAAGTCGACGGTCGGCCATCAACGCCGCACCCTAGCGAGCTGGGAGTCGCGCGACGACCATCCGCAGGTCCATGAGCGCGTTGGCGGTCGCGGATTGAATTCGTTCCCAGACCGCGGCCCAATCGAAGGGAGGCCCGGGAACACCCAAAGCCTCCATCGCGTTGAACCCGTCTGCTGCCGCTGCCGCATGCGAGCGGGCGTTGCGCGCACGTCGGACGAGGTCGAGCGTATCCATCGCCTCGTCGAGCTCCTGCCGGTCATCCTCAGCCAGATTGGTCTCGAGATAGGCCTTGAGCCGTTGAAGGGCGTGACCCGCGACGCCGGGTGCGCTTGGGGCTTGCAGCGACTTCAGTTGGTCGCCGAGAGCGCTGCAGCGGGCTGTGAACTCATCGCCGCTCCCAACCGGGTAGGCCAGTGACGTGACTGCTGCGAGATCCTCCACCTTGAGCAGTGAACGCTCGCAATGAAGTCTCCAGGTCGTATCCAGGTAGGTCAGCGCGGTGGAAATGTCGAGCGGGTTCGCAAGTACGCGAGGCCTTGGCAACTCGGCTGGCCCGGTGAGGTCGGCTTCGACCATCTCGACGTAGCTGTCAGGAGTTAGCCCGGCGTATCGGACAACTTCCGGGCCCAGGTCGTACCACCACGAGCCATCCTGACCCGATCCGCTTGAGTGGAAGCCGTCCACGGGTTCAAGTCGAAATAGCTCGTACAGCTCCTTGAGGAAGGCAGGGTGGCCGAGCCCTTGAAGTCGTGTGTCGACGTCCGCGTTGGTCATCCGCACCGACACAACGTTGACCGGGTCGTAAACCGCGATGTTCCTGATTTCGGCGGCGAGGTCGAGGGCACGGACAAAGATGTCGGCGAGCTCGCGACCAGTTGGAAACGCAATCAACGCACGGACGGTCAGGGACACCCGATCCTCAGGCCGAGGAACACCGCCGTACTGGACCCGAAGATCGCCGTAGGTCCGACCGCGGGCCCACGGCCCGCCGAGCTTCGGCAACGACTCGATCACGTCCAGCGCCCGCTCGCCACGCTTCCAAAGTTCAGCCTCGATCCACTGGTAGACCGGCCACTCGCCGGTGTGGGTGTGCGCCCAGAGGACCCGCTCGATCAGGTTCCTCTGGGGCTCGTCCCACCGATCAGCCCGTGTCATCGGCTCAGTATCAGCGACACCGCCGACACTGTGAGAACGAATTGCTCGCGGCGGCGGCCGCAGTCCGTACAACAGATAGGCAGCGGTGCCATCGTGGGATGTCAATCGTTCGACGCCTAAGGGAGTGCAGATGTCATTGCAGTCAGACCCAGCGAAGTCCGTCTTCGCCGACTATGTAGAGCTGACGATCCGTGCCGACGCACGCGTCGAGCCAACGCTCGTCTGGCACGACACCTTGCTGGAAATCCGGGTTCCGCCAGAGTCCGTCATCGCAGCCCGAGCCTGTCTGCCGTTGATCAACAAACGTGGAGCGGAATCGTCCGTATCTGCGTATGTCGCATCGACAGAGTGAGGCTCGGGGCGGCGAACCTCATGCATCGGTCTCGAACGTCGACGAATGGAAGGGCGTGGGCTGATGGGTGTCCGTAGCATTGATCTCGATGGGATTCGCGAAGCAGTGGCAACTTGAACAGCAGGAGCGCGGCTGGTACTCCCGCAACGGCTTTGTATGCCAACAGTGTGTCTACGACCCAGCCCTCGTCGCACTGATCGAAGCCAATGTCGTCGAGACGAGCTGTGACTTCTGCGGGGCCACGGGGGTAGCGCCGATCGCCGCTGAGATCGATGTCGTCTTGGAGGCGGTCGCCGATGGCCTGTACTTCGAGTACGAAGACCCGGTAAATCAGGTCGCCTACGATTCCGCCGAGGGCGGCTACCAGATGGCTCTGTCGAGCACGTTCGACCTAGCGATGGAGCACGAGGTTTCGGAAAACGAAAAGGTGCTCGACGCCATCGCGTTCTCGATCGACCACGAGTGGGTCCAGCGCGACCCCTACGCCCCAAACCCTCACCAAGCGCTTACCTGGGGGTGGGACGAGTTCCGTTCCCACGTCATGCACACACGCCGCTTCACGTTCCTGCTACCTAGCGAGGATGGTGAGCGCAGCAGGGGGCACGGTGAGATCCCGCCCGAGGACATGCTGGGCGCACTAGCGGACGCGATCGTGAACGCCAACCTCGCGACGACAATCCCCGCAGGCACCCAATATTGGCGCGCGCGCCCGCACGCTGAGGCGGTGTTCTTCACCACGGCCAAGGATCTCGGCTCGCCTCCGCCGGCCGCGGCTCGAACCAATCGAATGACCCCGGCCGGGATCTCGGCCTTCTACGGTGCTTCCACCCGAAAGGTCGCCATCGACGAAGTTCGCGGCTACTCAGACCCGGATTCGGTCCTCACGGTTGCGCGATTCCAGACCTCCCACGCGATGACCGTCATCGACCTCGTTGCCCTTCCGTCGGTGCCGTCTCTGTTTGACGCTACGAACCGGCATCGTCGCGCGGCAGTCCAGTTCCTCCGAGACTTCGCAGTGGACGTTGCGCAGATCAGCAACCCTGACGACAGAGAGCATCTGGACTACGTACCGACGCAGATAGCCAGCGAGTATCTGCGTCACTACTACCCGGACGCGCGGGTTAGGGGACTGCGGTGGCGATCGACCAAGAATGCTGACGAGACGTCCACCGTCCTGTTCCTCGATAACGATGCGTGCGTTGACGCGGTTGGAGGCTGGCAGAGCGGCCCGCGCGATCGGCTCGGCATGGATGCCTCGTCAGTCGAGCGGATCGCTCCGTCGGGTTGAAAGCCGACGTTTGGTTGCTGCCGCACCCGATCGTCGCCCCCGCCTCGTCACGCCAAGAAAGCCACAACGGTTGCGAAGCGATCCCGACCACGGCGGGATCGAAGTCGAGCAATCACATGATCACGCTCGAGCCACGACTCGAAGCCGACATGGCCACCCGTCGTGGCCGACACCAGAGACCGCACAGATGTCGCTGTCCCTTGCGGCCGCGAAGCGGCGCACCGGTAGCGCGGTCTCGAACGGCACGTCCCACGCCTCGGTCAGGGCGAGGCAGCCCTCGCCACCGTCATGGGTCACCACGTCAGCGTGGGCGGACCTTTCCCAAGCCGGTCGAGCCGCGATCATCAGCAACGCCGTCACGCGCACGATTCTTCGGGACACCTCGGGACAACCCGCTCCACCGGCAACGACTCGCAATTTAAGTCTGGACGTCGCAAACTCGCTCGCGACCTAGTCCGGACTTCGCAGCCTTCTCCGGGACGCGACAAAGTCGGCGACACGCGATAGCGCGGATTCAGGTCTCGAATCTCGACACACCTGGTGCACTTCGGCACGTCCAAGATCAAGTGGCAGAGGGTCGTGTCACGGTCAGCGCGTGATGAGTCTGCACAAGCTCTCGGCCGGGGACGGGTACACGTACCTGACGCGGCAGGTTGCCGCCGCGGACGACACCAACCGCGGCTACGGCAGCCTCGGCGCCTACTACGAGCAGAAGGGCGAGTCACCCGGCGTTTGGCTCGGCTGCGGGTTGGACTCATTGGGCGGCAGCGTGCCGGAATTTCGCGTCTCCGGCGTGGTTACCGAGGCACAGATGACCGCCCTGTTCGGCGAGGGACGTCACCCGAACGCCGACGTGATCGAACGCCGATTACAACGCGAGGGAGTCCGTGGCCGTGCGCTCGACCGGGCGACAAGGCTCGGTCAGGAGTACCGCACGTACGACACGAACCCGTTCCGCGAGCGGCTCGCAGCCCGCTACCGGGAACACAACAAGAGCCTCGACCGCCGGTCTGGCGCTCCGATCGGGGCCGACGTTCGGGCACGGATCCGTACCGAGTTGGCGCGGGCGATGTTCACGGAACTGCACGGCCGCCAGCCTTCGGAGGGGCGCGAGCTCTCGGGGTTCCTGGCGCGGGCATCCCGGCCCGCGCCCGTCGCAGTGGCTGGCTACGACCTCACTTTCAGCCCGGTGAAGAGCGTGTCAGCGCTCTGGGCGATCGCGCCACCGGAGGTTTCGGAACTCATCGCGCAGGCCCACGAGGACGCCGTTACCGACACGATCGGCTGGCTCGAGAAGCACGCCGCCTACACCCGCCGCGGCGCTCAGGGCATCGCCCAGGTCGACAGCACCGGGTTCATCGCGGCGGCATTCACGCACCGCGATTCGCGCGCCGGAGATCCCGATCTGCACACCCATGTCGCGGTGTCGAACAAGGCCTGCACGCGTGACGACAGCTGGTTGTCGCTGGACGGGCGGGCGTTGTTCAAGAACAAGGTCGCTGCATCCGAGCGGTACAACACCCGCCTCGAGGCGCTGCTGACCGACCGACTTGGCGTCAGATTTGCCGACCGCGAAGGCGGCAGCGCCGATAAGAGGGCCGTGCGCGAGATCGACGGCCTCGACAACGAGCTTCTGCGCGTCTGGTCCTCGCGGCGAGCCGCTATCGAGCCCGCTCTGGCGACGCTTCGGCTGCAGTTCCAGGCTGACCAAGGGCGACCACCGACGTCGGTTGAAGCGCAGAAGCTCGCGCAGCAGGCGACACTCGACACTCGCGAGGGCAAGCACGCGCCGCGTTCCCTCGTTGAACAACGCGCGAGCTGGCGGGCCGAGGCGACCGACCTTCTCGGCGCGGAGAACCTGGACCTGACCCTGCGTCGCGTCCTCACCCGGCAGCGACGTCCTACCTCGCCGCTGCCGGACGCGGCCGCGATCGCCACCGACGTCCTCGCGACGATTCAAGCCGAACGCGCCACGTGGCAGTGCAATCACGTCCGAGCCGAGGCCGAACGCCAGGTGCGTAGCCATGCCGCCGTGCCGCACTTTCTCGTGGACGAGTTCGTCGACGACGTCGTGGCACGGGTCCTCTCCCCCGAGCTGTCCGTCGCCCTCACCCCACGCCGAGAGGTCGTCGAACCAGTCGAACTGCGTCGTTCGGACGGCTCATCCGTGTACGAGATCGCTGGGTCGCGGCGGTACACCTCGACCGCGATACTCACCGCCGAGCAGCGCGTACTCGCCCTCGCCAGCCACTTCGACGGCCGCGTTGTTGACTCTTCGACCATCGCGCTGACCTTGCTCGAAGACGCGGCGAACGGCGTGCAACTCGGTCACGACCAGGCGGCAATGCTTCGCGAACTCGTCGGCTCAGGCGCCCGGGTTCAGCTCGCGCTCGCTCCCGCCGGGACGGGCAAGACCGTCACCATACGGGCACTGGCCCACGCATGGACCGCGAGCGGCGGCAACGTCATCGGCCTTGCGCCGTCGGCCGCAGCGGCACGGGTCCTCGGCGAGGAGCTCGGCGATCAGGCCGTCGCGGCAGACACACTCGCCAAGCTCGTCCATGCCGTCACGACCGGCACTGCCGTTCCCGCGTGGTTCGACGGGATCGATCAGAACACGCTCCTCATCGTCGATGAGGCCGGCATGGCCGGCACCCTCGACCTCGCGACTGCTGTCGATCACGTGGTCAGCCGTGGTGGATCCGTCCGCCTGGTCGGCGACAACCAACAGCTGGCCGCGATCGGCGCCGGCGGCCTCTTGCGCGACATCCAGCGCCAACACGGTGCTGCGACCCTCACCAACGTCCGGCGGTTCACTCACGCCGACGGCAGCCCGAACCACGCCGAGGCAGCCGCCTC
>JALYIL010000016.1 GCA_030775825.1 Actinomycetota bacterium | reverse complement strand
GCGTGCCCCCGTGGCGACTGGTGTGGCGACTGGCCGCGCTCGGTGATGGGGGCGGCGCGGACCGGCGCACGCCGCTTGGGCGCCACATACTGGCGCGGGACCGGTATGCGCAACACCTTCTCCTGCCGGGTTCGCAGCCCGCGACGCTCGGCCTTGCGGGCTGCCGCGACAGCTGGCGTCTCGTGCCGCGCGAAGGACATGAGCATCCCGAAAACGAAGAACGAGGCGAGCAGCGAGGTCCCGCCGGCCGAGATGAACGGCAGCGGTATGCCCGTTACCGGGAGCAGGCCGGTGACGTATCCGACGTTGATCACGGCCTGTCCGCATAGCCAGACCGTCGCGGCACCGGCGACGATTCGGACGAACGGATCGGCGTTGCGCCGTGCGATGCGCATTCCGGTGTATGCGAGCAGGCCGAACAGCAACAACACGGCAAGGCACCCGATGAGCCCGAGCTCCTCCCCGATGATCGCGAAGACATAGTCGGAGTTCGCATTCGGCACCCAGCCGTACTTCGAGGTGCCTTGGCCGAGCCCGACACCGAACACGCCGCCGGAGGCCAGCGCGTACAGCCCTTCCACCGTGTGGAAGCCGGTGTTCTTCGCATCCTTGAACGGGTGCAGGAACGTGATCAGCCGTTCCCACCGGTACGGAGCGGCAAACGCCAGTGCCGTGACCGCCGCTGCCAGCATGCCGACCACCAGGGTGAAGTAGCGGATCGGCATGCCCACCATCCACAGCAGGCCGAGCAGGATCAGCATGAGGCAGCAGGTCGTACCGAGATCGGGTTCGAGCATGACCAGACCCGCCACGAGCGCGAAGCCTGGCAACAGCGGAACGAACAGGTGTCGAGCACGTCGCAGCGTGCCCAGTTGCTGCTTGCGGGCGAGCAGGTCGCCGCCCCACAAGAGGATCGCGACCTTCGCGAACTCCGAGGGTTGCAACTGAAACGGTCCGATGTCGATCCAGCGTCGCGCGCCATACACGCCCACTCCGATTCCTGGCACCAACACCGCGACGAGGGCGACGAATGCGAGCGCGAGCATCGGGTAGGCGAGCATGCGGTACGCGCGCGGCGGCAATCGCATCGCAAACCAGAACAGTGGCAGGCCGATGGCGACGAACTCGGCCTCCTTGATCACCTGCGACCATATGGAGGAGCCACCATTTGCGTTGTGGGACGCCGCGATGGTCGTCGACACTGCCATCAATATCCCGAATCCGAGCAGTCCCGCAGCCGCGATTAGCAGCAGCTGGGCCGATGCGTACGGCCGATCGAGTAAGCGCGTGCCGGTCTGCTCCGCTAACACCCGCTGCCGGACCGTCGCCCGCAGCTTGCCGAGGAACGCGCCCCCGGTTTCGGCCGTCGTCACGGGGTATCGAGACTGCGCACGGCCGCAGCGAACGCCTCACCGCGCGCCGCGTAGCCGGAGAACATGTCGTAGGAAGCCGCGGCGGGTGCGAGCAACACAGTGTCGCCCGGCCGCGCAAGTCCGGCCGCGGTGTGCACCACCTCGGTCATCGCACCATCGTCCGTGCTTGACACCTCGATGACACGCACATCCGGGGCGTGTCGCCGCATTGCATCGGCGATGTCACCGCGATCGGCACCCACAAGCACGACTGCCCGCAGGCGATCGGCGACCGACGCGACGAGCTCGTCGACCGGCGCGTCCTTCAGCTGCCCGCCCGCGATCCACACAACCCGGTCATACGCGCTGAGTGAGGCGAACGCGGCGTGCGGGTTCGTAGCCTTGCTGTCATCGACGAATCTCACGCCGCCCCAGCTACCAACGAGCTGGTTGCGATGCGGATCGGGGACGAAGTTCCGCAGGCCCGCAGCCACGCCTTCAGCCGTAACACCGTGGGCCCGGGCAAGAGCTGCCGCGGCAAGGGCGTTGGAGACGTTGTGCGCCCCGGCGGGTCGGATATCGATCGCTGGAACCAACTCCAGTGAATCGTCGAACGCGGAGTCGACCAGGATGCCGTTGCGCACTCCGAGCTGACCACGGACCGGCTCGCGCAGGGTGAATCCTATTCGCGTCGGGGTCTGTGCCGCATTCAGCAGCGCCAGCACCTTCGGGTCGTCCACATTGCCGATCGCCAACCAGCCACCCCACACCCGCGCCTTCGCCGCGGTGTAAGCATCCATCGATCCGTGCCAGTCCAGGTGATCGGGGGCGAGGTTGAGGAGCGCACCGGCTGCCGGTGCGATGGTCGAGGACCAATGAAGCTGAAAGCTCGACAGCTCCACCGAGAGCACGTCGTAAGGCTCTTCGCACACCACGGCATCGATGATCGAGACACCGACGTTTCCGACGGCCAGCGCTCGGGCACCGGATGCGAGCAGGATTGATTCGAGCATTCGGGCGGTCGTCGTCTTTCCGTTCGTTCCGGTGATCGCGAGCCAGGGTGCGGCATCCGGTCCGCGCAGGCGCCAGGCGAGCTCCACCTCGCCAATCACCTCAACGCTCCCTTCGCTGGCCTCGCGCAGCAACGGATGATCCGGGCGCCACCCCGGCGACGTGACGACCAGCCCGACACCGACGGGCACTGTGCCCGGGGAGCCGAGGAACCGCGCGCCCGCCGCTTGCAGGGAGGTGACTGCAGCCGACTCAACCTGGTCGGCCAGCAGTACTTTCGCTCCGCGGTGCAGCAGCGCTCGGACCGCGGATGCGCCTGCCAGTCCCGCGCCACAGACCAGGACAGTTGCGCCCTCGAGCGGCTCGCCTGACTCAACCACTGCCGGTGAAATCTGCGTAGAACAAGCCCATTCCGAAGGCAACCGCAATTCCGGCCACGATCCAGAAGCGGACGATGATGGTCACTTCCTCCCATCCGCCGAGTTCGAAGTGATGATGCAACGGGGCCATGCGAAACACGCGTCTGCCCGTTCCGGTATGGATTCGAGTGATCTTGAACCAGCCGGTCTGGATGATGCCCGACAGGGTAATAGTCGCGAACAGCCCGCCGAGTACGACCAGCAGGAGTTCGGTTCGCGAAAGTATGGCCAGGCCCGCCATCAACCCACCGAGTGCCATCGACCCGGTGTCGCCCATGAATATCTGTGCGGGCGAGGCGTTCCACCAGAGAAAGCCGAAACACGCACTCATCGCTGACGCGGCCACGATTGCGAGATCCAGCGGGTCACGTACGACGTAGCAACCCGGGTGAAAGGCCGGAGCGCAAGGGTTACGGAACTGGAGGAACTCAATGAGCGTGAACGCCCCGAAAACCATCGCGGAGGCGCCGGCGGCCAGCCCGTCAAGCCCGTCGGTCAAGTTAACGGCATTTGAGGTCGCGGCGACGATCACGTAGGCGAGCACCATGAACCCGATCGAACCCAGCCCGATCTGCGCGATGTCGCGCACGTACGACAGGTGCGTCGATGCCGGAGTCACGCCCGCCTGGTTTCGAAACTGCAGGCTCAGCAAGGCGAACGTCATCCCGACAACAAGTTGACCGCCGAACTTCGCCCGCGCACGTAATCCCAGGCTGCGCTGCCGGCGGATCTTGATGAAGTCATCGACGAATCCAACGCCGCCCAAGCCGACCATCAGGAACAGGGCCAGCAGACCGGACGCATCCGGCCCCCCACCGCCGCGAGCCAGAATGATGAGATGGGCCACGAGGTAACCAACCACCGTCGAACCGACAATCGCCACCCCGCCCATCGTGGGCGTCCCCCGCTTGACCAGATGAGACTGTGGGCCGTCGGTGCGGATCTCCTGGCCGAACCCGCGCCGCCGGAAAAAGGCCACGACCAGCGGCGTGCACAAGATTGACGTGAGCAGCGCGACGACGGCGGCGATCAGAATCGTCTTCACGCCGCGCTGCCTCCGGTCCCGTCTCCCTGTGATGTCGCCGGGGATTCGCCCACCTGCGGCGAGCCGCCGATCTCCGCAGAATCGTCCGTGATGGCGAGCGCGACGCGTTCGAGGCTCGCCGCGCGTGAGGCCTTCACCAAAACTACGTCGCCAGGTCGCAACTCCGCGCGCAGGTCTGCTATCGCGGCCGCCGCGTCCGGCACCCAGGATGATTCACCGGTCCATGGCCCATCCCCCGAGGCAGCTGCCTCGAGCACGCTCCCATGGTGGATCGGCCGAGCGTCCTCGCCCACCGCGATGACTCGACAGATGTCCAGTCGTACCGCCGCGCGCCCGACTTCTTCATGTTCGGCGCCCCCGGCCTGCCCCAGCTCAGCCATCGGACCGAGCACGGCGAACGACCGACCACCCCGCTCGCGTCGCGCTCGGGCGATCGACGCCAAGGCCTCCAAGCCCGCTCGCATCGATTCCGGGTTCGCGTTGTACGCGTCATTGAGGACCACCACCCCGTCCGGCCGCACGGTGAGCTCCATGCGCCACCGCGACGCGGGACGCGCGCTGCCGAGCGCGGCGGCGATTTCCTCCGGCGCCATGCCACATTCGAGGGCGACGGCGGCGACCGCGAGCGCGTTGCTCAGGTGATGCCTGCCGACGAAGCCGAGCCGCACTCCCACTGCTTCGCCGGCCGTCCGAAGTGTGAAGCGCGCGCGGCCGAGCTCATCGGAGTCCACGTCCTCTGCCCGCACGTCAGCAGCACTTGCCTGCCCCACCGTCACCGTTCGCGCGCGGGTGCGCGCAGCCATGGCTAGGACAAGCGGATCGTCGGCGTTGAGCACCGCGACCCCTCCGGCGTCGGCGGGTGGCAGCGCTTCGACGAGCTCGCCCTTGGCCTGGGCGATCGCGGTTCGCGACCCAAATTCGCCGAGGTGGGCCGTGCCGACGTTGAGTTCGACCCCGATGCGGGGAGGAGCGATCTCGGTCAAGTATCGAATGTGCCCGACGCCCCGTGCGCTCGCTTCGAGAACCAGGAATCGCGTCGTCTCGTCCGCGCGAAGCACGGTGTAGGGGTAGCCGAGTTCATTGTTGAACGATCCCGGTGAGGCGACGGTGGGCCCGATGCCCGCCAGGGTGTGCGCCAGCATGTCCTTCGTCGATGTCTTTCCCGATGAGCCCGTAATGCCGATGACCGTGAGTCCACGCAGCCGACGAACCACGGCGGCAGCCAGTGCCGCGATCGCCGCGAACCCGTCATCGACCTCAATACTGGCCGCGTCGACGGGGCGGGTCACGATCGCCGCGACGGCTCCTCGGGACATGGCGTTTCCCACGAAGTCGTGGCCGTCGACACGTTCGCCTGGCAGCGCGATAAAGATCCCGCCTTCGGACACGAGTCGCGAATCGAACTCGACCGCGCCGTACGTCCGAATCGCAGGGTCGACATTGGCGAGCCGACCTCCGACGATCTCGGCAATCTCGGCCACCGTCATGCTGATCACTGGAGAACCCCGCGCACGGCTTCGCGAAGAACCTCGCGGTCATCGAACGGGTAGACCACGCCCTCGATCTCCTGGCCCATCTCGTGGCCCTTGCCCGCCACCAGCACCGTGTCGCCTGGAGCTGCGGCCGCAACCGCAGCCCGGATCGCATCTCCGCGATCGCCGATCTCACGGACCTCGCCACGCGAGGCGACGGGAACAGCTCCCGCGCCCTCGAGCATCGCGCGGCGAATCGCGGCAGGCGCCTCCGAGCGTGGATTGTCATCCGTCACGATCAGCAGGTCCGAGCCGCGGGCGGCAATCTCACCCATGAGCGGCCGCTTCGCCCGATCACGGTCGCCCCCACATCCGAGCACCACGATCAACCGTTTCGCGGTCAATGGTCGCAGTGCTTGCAGCACACTTTCAACTGCTGCCGGCTTGTGGCTGTAGTCCACGATCGCCAGGAACTGCTGGCCCAAGTCGAGGCGTTCCATCCGCCCGGGGACGCAGGCGGCGGCGACTGCGGCACCCGCATCGTTGAGGGGGGTGACGCCGAGCTGAGCGAGAATCGCCAAGGCGAGCAACGCGTTCGCGACGTTGAAACGACCAGGCATGGCAGATCCGGTGACGACCTCGACGCCAGGACCAACGGCTCGAAAACGCGTACTGCCGTCGGGCAGTTGCTCCACCTCACGCGCTGTCCAGGTAGCGCCCCGGCCGCTGGTGGCGCTCACCGTGGTGCACTCTCCGACCAGATCCACCAGCCGAAGCCCCCACTCGTCGTCAATGACGATGACGGGCCACGCGTCGCCATCGAACAACCGGGCCTTGGCCTGGAAGTACTCGAGCATGTCGTGGTGAAAGTCCAGATGATCCTGCGAGAGATTGGTGAACGCCGCTACCGAGAAGTCGATGTTGTCGACCCGGCGCATGGTCAGCGCGTGACTGGACACCTCCATGGCGACGTCGCGGACACCGCGCTCGAGCATGACGGCAAGCATGGCCTGAAGCTCAGGCGCCTCCGGCGTCGTGAAGCGCGTCTTGACCTGCTCGTGACCGATGAACGTCGCTACGGTGCCGATGAGCCCCGACGCGCGGCCGGCCGCCTCGAGCCCCGCTCGAACCAGGAACGTTGTCGTGGTCTTCCCGCTCGTGCCCGTTATCCCGACGACGTTCATTGCAGAACTCGGACGCCCGTAGATCTCGGCCGCCACTGCCGCCAGAGAGCCACGCACGTCCGCGACGGTCATGGTGGACACATCCGGCGGCACGAGCTCGCGACCCGCTGGGTCAGTGAGTACAGCGACCGCACCGGCGGCAACCGCCTGTCCGGCGAAGCGTGCGCCGTGGGCATGGTGACCCGGCACGCCGGCGAAGAGGTCCCCCGGCCGCGCCTGGTCACTCGAAGCACTGACTCCCGTGAGGGTTGTGTCGGCGCCGATGACCGATGCTTCGAACATCCCGGCCAACTGGGACAACGCGACAGGTACGACACGGGTTGGGCGGGGCAACCCACCGGTCGATTGCTGCGCGAAGGGCACGTCAGCAGACGGTACTTGGTGAGTCGATCCGAGTGACCGCGTCACACACTTGCAGCGGCACGTGGGTGGACAGCGAGCCGGTCGGCGGGATGTGAGCGTGCTGGAGTTCATAGGCGGCGATCTTCTTGAACAGGGGGGCAGCTACATCGCCGCCTTCGACTCCGTGAGCCGGGTTGTCAACCATGATTGCGACCACGAACTGCGGGTTGTCGGCGGGTGCGATCCCGGCGAACGTGTCCCAGTTCATCCAGGTCGAGTACCTACCTCCGTGTGCGGGGTCGGGCTGCTGCGCAGTCCCAGTCTTTCCGGCAATCCGGTAGCCGGGGATCGATGCCTTGACGCCCGTGCCCCCGGGCATCGCGACCGACTCAAGCATAGTGCGCACGGTCTGCGCCGTGCTCGGGCTGATAACGGTGATACCGGCGGGGGTCGGGGTGATGCTCGTCGTGCCGTCCGAGGCGGTCACCGACTTCACGATGCGAGGCGGGATGCGGACGCCGTTGTTGGCGATGGTCTGGTAGATCGAAGCCAGTTGCAGGACCGTCATGCTCTCTCCCTGGCCGAATGGCAGGTTCGCGAAGGTCGAATCAGACCAGGTTGCGATCGGTGGCAGGTACCCGCTGCTCTCTCCCGGAAGTTCGATACCGGTGCTCTGCCCGACACCGAACTTCTGCTCGTAGCTATTCCATACCTGGGGACCGATCTTCTGGGCAATCTCCAGGGTTCCCACATTGGAGGATTCGGCCAACACACCCGTTGCGGTGAACTGCTCGGTCGGATGCCACCAGGCGTCGCTGATGTTGACCCCGCCCATGTTGATGCTGTCCGGGACCGATATCACGGTGCTCGGTTTGATCAAGCCCTCCTGCACGGCGGCGGAAAATGTGATCGCCTTCTGCACGGAGCCAGGCTCGAACGCCGACATCACCGGTGGATCGACCGGGACATTCGGGTTAATGGTGTTCGGGTCAGCCGCGTCGAAGGTCCCCGAAGAGGCAAGCGTGAGCACCTGACCGGTTCGCGAGTCCAGGATTGCCGCCTCGGCTCCCCGGGCACCGGACGCGCGAACCGCGGTGTCGAGATACTGCTGGACGATGTACTGCAAATTCTGGTCGATGGTCAGGGCGATCGTCGCGCCGTTCTTCGGAGCATCGCGTACCGTCCGGCTGCTTGGGTTCACATTTCCGAGGTTGTCCACGGCGTAGGTAAGGCTGCCGTCCTTGCCTGCGAGTTGGTTGTTGTAGAGGTACTCGATACCAGCCGCGCCCGTCCCGTCAGAATGGACCGTGCCGATCAGGTTCGCGGCCGTGGTGTGGCCCGGGTACTGGCGCAATGTCGTCGCCTGGGTGTACACACCTTCGAGCTGCATCGCCTGAATCGTCTGCGCGATGACCGGAGACACCCCGCTGGCCAGGACCGCGTACTCCCCCGCCTTGGCCAGCACGGCGGTGATCGCGTCTGGGGTCATCGCTAGCAACGGGCTGAGCTTTGCGGCGTACGCGTCGCGCTGGCCAGCGGGGATCTGCCGCGGATCGACGGTGATGTCCTGGGCGTCGGAGGTATAGGCAAGGACGATTCCGTTTCGGTCGGTGATCGTTCCTCGGAGCGCGTGCAGTGCGATCGTGTCCACGCGTTGGGCATTCGCGGCGTTGGCATAGCTGCCGTGGTTCAGACCTTGCAGCTGGACCAATCGGCCGCTGATGATCAGTAGCAGTGTGCACACCGCCGCGAAGCCGTAGCGCAACCGGGGATGCAGCGCCCCGAGCTTGAGCCCTCGACGCGTTCTGCCCCGCGCTGCGCTGCGCCGGGCTGTTGCGCTGGGACGAGCGGCCGCGCTGGGA
>JALYIL010000015.1 GCA_030775825.1 Actinomycetota bacterium | reverse complement strand
CTACGGCCGATCCTGGACCCCCACGCCTCGCTGGCGTTGACCCATACACCGTCGGAGAAAACCGAAACGACAACAAAGCCGACCCAGCAACCTTGACCGGCCCCGCTCCTTCAGGAATGACACAGAGAAATGCGGTTAGATCCACAGTCCCGCGCCGCGGCCACGCTGATCCGCCGTAATCCTCCAGACGATCCACGAGCATCCGGGCGGCAGGGATTGTCTCGTTAACGGCACCTCTCAGTTGGTGGTTCATCTCGCTGCGACTGCTGAACAAGGACATCGAGTACCCGATGCACTTCCCCGCCGGATACGAGGCAAGCCACCGATGCCGGCCTACGGAGCGGTTCGGTTTCTAGGTCTAGCGATCGTTCGTCAGGTAAGCGTCGTGGAGTCAGGAGATCGAGAACGTGAATCGTGTACGCGCGTGACGTCACTGAGGCCACTTCTCCGGCGATCGCCCTGGGCCCATTGTCCGGCAATCATGTTCGAGAGGCCGACCGGTCATCGCGGTTGCAGTTCAGCCGCTGAGTCGTGGAGGGTTCTCGTCGGCGAGGAAGGCAACGGTACGGGAAGCGGCGTCCGCGGCGTACTGGAAAATTGAGCCGTGTGAGGCGTCGGGATAGATGTGGAGCACCGCCCATGGCCCAAAGCCTAGGCCCGGAGGGGGCGAACTCCGTCAGCACGAGGTGCTGCGGCAGTAGCAGAACCAGAGCTCGACCATCGCCCGGCAACGAGCGACGTGCTCGGACTTGGGCCGGTACAAGGTGAAGTCCAGACCCGCCACGAGGGCGAACTCCGAGCCAGACGCCCCCGACGGGACGTGATCTTCGTCGAAGCCGGCGAGCACAGCGGTGCTGGCGGCGGAGTGGCTGGACGAATCCGGTCTTCGGCGGTGACGGGACCTCTACGCCCGCTCACTTGCGGGCTGGTGCGCTTCACGCCCGGCGCGCGCACCAACTGGCACAGCGACCTCAACGGGCAGCTGCTGGTGTGCACCGAGGGCATGTTCGCCGGCGGCGAAGGTCGCGTTCTACACGGCGTTGTTCGCTGCACGCACCGACGCGTACGCGATCCGTTGGCACAACCGCCGTTCCGGAAGGGTGGCTGGATGCCGACGGTGGCGGCGGAATCGGCGCCAAGATGCCGAACAGTCTGCGCCAGACAATTCGGCGAACTGCGTTGTGACCTCGGCAGCGATCCTGCCAGCGGCAACAGCGCTGTCCGACGGACCGAGATCCTCGTGGACTGATCAACGAATGGTGTCGCGCCGCCTGAGCTGCGTCTTAGCGCGGCAGGCCGACGTTGTGGAGACCGGCAGGCTCTAGGCCCTCGTGTAGGTCTCATGCGTCACAGATGAGGACGTCGAGGGTGCGGGGGCCGTGGACTCCTTCGACCCGCTTCAACTCGATGTCGCTGGTGGCGCTGGGGCCACTGATCCAGGTGAGCGGCCGCGTCGGACTTAGGACCGCCACGGCATCCGGCACAATCGCCAGGACTTGCGCCGCCCGCACCACCACAAGGTGGTAGTCGGGCACAAGGGTCAGCGCCCGCGAGCCCATTCCTGGCCCGGCGTCGAGCACGATGGTGCCGGTCTCGGCCACCGCGACTGCGCACGTCGTGAGCGCCGCGCCCACCTCGTCCAGTTCGGTCACGCTCACCGGTTCCTGCACCAGTTCGACGTCCGGCAGCCAGGTGGCAGGGAAATCGGCGGGTACGGCGACCCGTCCGATGCGGCGCCCGAGCAGGATGGACGTGAGGTCAGCGCTTACAGAATCCGATGTGCGGTGCACCGTTGCCCGGTAGTCGCGCAGTCGTTCCACGAACAGTTCAAGATCGCCGACGCCTTGCGGTGCCCGGTACGTGCGCAGCACAGGGGGGGAGGCCGGCCGATCGGTCAGCCCGGCGCGGATCCGCTCCAGGATCTCCTCACGGGCGTTCACGTGACCACCAGTCCCGGAACGACTCCGGCGGAGGCGAGGGCAGATCGCGGGAGGCGGTCCAGGCCGACAGCGGCGCGGGGAGGGCTCGTCGGCCGCGCAGCAGCCGGCTCCACCGGGCGGCCCGCACCGCCCAGGTCCATCGGGAGGTCTTCCTCATCGTCCAGGCCAGGCCGGCCATCGCGGCGCGTTCGGGACTCCGACCCTTCTCATCGGCGACCCTGGAGCGCAAGTGAACGAGCATCGTGGGGATGTCGATCGCCACCGGGCAGGCGTCGAAGCAGGCCCCGCACAGCGATGAAGCGAATGGCAGCGACACGTTGTCCTGCACGCCGGTCAGTTGTGGGGAGAGCACGGCGCCGATCGGCCCCGGGTAGACCGATCCGTAGGCGTGCCCGCCGGTGCGCTCATACACCGGGCAGACGTTGAGGCAGGCCGAGCAGCGGATGCACCGCAGCGCGCTGCGTCCACGCGGATCGGCGAGCGTCGCCGTGCGGCCGTTGTCCAGCAGCACCAAGTGGAACGTCTGTCCTTCGGTAGCTCCGGTCCACATCGAGGTGTAGGGGTTCATCCGCTCGCCGGTGGAGGAGCGGGGCAGCAGCTGCAGGAATACCTCAAGGTCGCGCCAGGTGGGGACGAGCTTCTCGATGCCCATCACTGTGATCAGGGTCCGGGGGAGGGTCAGGCACATCCGTCCGTTGCCTTCGGACTCGACGACAGCGAGCGTGCCGGTGGCGGCGACGGCGAAGTTCGCGCCGCTGATCGCGACCTCGGCGCTGAGGAACTTGCGGCGCAGGTACCGGCGCGCGGCCTCGGCCAGCACGGCGGGCTCATCAGTGATCGAGGGGTCAACGCCGGCCATCTCGCGCAAGAAGATTTCGCGGATTTCGCTGCGGTTGCGGTGGATGGCGGGTACCAGGATGTGACTGGGTTTGTCGTGGCCCAGCTGCACGATCAACTCGGCGAGGTCGGTCTCGGTCGCGACGATGCCCGCGGCCTCGAGCGCCTCGTTGAGGCCGATCTCCTGGGTGGCCATCGACTTCACCTTGACGACCTCGCGAGCGCCGGCGGCCTGCACGAGTTCGAGGACGATGCGGTTGGCCTCGTCGGCGTCGCGCGCCCAGTGCACCGTGCCGCCGCGCACGGTGACCTGCTCCTCCAGCTGGATCAGATACGTGTCGAGCGAGGCGAGGACGGTGTCCTTGATCGCCGCACCCGCCGCCCGCAGTTCCTCCCAGTCCGGCAGTTCACTGACCACAGCACTGCGCTTGGCGCGGATCGTGGCCGTGGCGCGCGCGAGGTTGCCGCGCAGTTGGGTGTCGGCCAGCGCCCTGCGAGCCGCGTCAGGGAACGACTCATCGCCGCGCAGGTTGCCATGCACAGAGGCGCCCGGCATGCCGAGGAACGTCACGACACCGCCTCGGTCGAGGCCAGGATCTCGGCCAGATGCGCCGTGCGCGTGCCCGCCTTGAGCCGCGAAAGTCCGCCGCCGATATGCATCAAGCACGACGAGTCACCGGCTGAACACACCTCGGCGTCCGTCTCGAGGATGTGCCCCATCTTGTCGCTGAGCATCGCCGTGGAGACGTCCCCGTTCTTCAACGCGAACGTGCCGCCGAAGCCGCAGCACGACTCCGCATCGGGCAGGTCGACCAGATCCAGCCCGCGCACCGCGCGCAACAGCTGAAGCGGCCGATCACTCACCCGCAGTAGTCGCAAGGAATGACACGTCGGGTGGTACGTCACCCGATGCGGGTAGTACGCGCCGACGTCGGTGATCCCGAGGACGTCGACGAGAAATTCCGACAGCTCGTAGGTGTGCGCAGCCACGCCACGCGCGGCGTCGGCCAACGCCGCGTCGCCCGCCTGCTCGGCAAGGTCCGCATGCTGGTGGCGGATGGCGCCGACACAAGACCCGCTCGGCGAGACGATCGCGTCATAACCGGCGAACGTGTCGACGTGATTGCGCACGAGGGGGAGTGCCTGGCGCGGATAGCCGGTGTTGACGTGCATCTGACCGCAACAGCTCTGCTGCGACGGGAACTCGACATCATGCCCGAGCCGACGCAGCAACGAGATCGTCGCCTTGCCGACGTCGGGGAACAGGCCATCAACCAGGCAGGTGGCGAACAGTGCGACGCGCATCTAGACCGCCGTCGCTTCGACGAGTGGGCCACCGGTGGATTCGCGCACGATCAGCTCCGGCTCGAAGACGACCTGGCGGTGGGTGTGGTTCTCGGGGTCGGCGACCTCGTCGAGCAGCAGCTCCATCGCCGCCCCGCCGAGTTGCGCACGGGGCTGACGCACCGACGTCAGCGGCACCGCTGCCGCTCCGGCGAACTCGATGTCGTCGTAGCCGACAATCGCGAGATCGTTCGGCACCGCAAGGCGGCGCTGTGTGGAGTCCTGCAACAGCCCGAGCGCCAGCAGATCGTTGGCGCAGAACACCGCAGTCGGCCGCACGCGCTTGCCCATCTTGGTCAGCGTCGACCCCGTCTCGCGGCCGCACGCCACATCGAGGCGCGCGGTGTCGATGACGGTGAGGTTCTTGGCCGGTAGCCCCGCGGCCTTGATCGCCTGGCGCGCGCCGGTGAGTCGTTCGCGCACCTGCTTGATGGCCGTCGTGCCGCCGACGAAGCCGATGCGGGTGTGCCCTTGCGCGATCAGATGCCCGACGGCGGCCTCGCCACCCACGCGGTCGTTCACCGACACCGAGCACTGCTGCCGGTTCGAGCCGCGGTCGACGAGGACGACGGGGATGCCCTGCTTGCGCAGCGCGTCGATTTCGGTCTTCTGCGTGCCGACGGGCGTGATCAGCACCCCGAACGCGCGCTGCTCCTGCATCAGGCTCAGATAGTGCCGCTCGCGATCGGGGTCGTCGCCGCTGTTGCAGAGAATGACCGACAGCCCCGCCTTCGCGGCAGTGGCCTCGACACCACTGGCGAGGTCGGTGAAGAACGGGTTGCCTACGTCGAGGACCACGAGGCCGACGGTGCGGCTGCGGCCGGCGCGCAGTTGGCGGGCGGCCTCGTTGCGGACGAAGCCGAGCTCCTCGATCGCCCTCATCACCTTGTCGCGGGTGCGGGGGGAGACGCGGTCGGGCTTGTTAAGGACGTTGGAGACGGTCCCGAGCGAGACGCCTGCGCGGGCAGCGACGTCGATGACGCTGACCGATCCGGTCACGGTGCGTCACCGCCTCTCGCTCGGAAACTCGTTGAATCGTTTCGACTGAAGATAGCCGGTGATGCCCGGAACGCCTGCCCCTGCAATTGCTTTGCACGCGCCGGAAAGATCGGATCGACGCCATCAGTAGGTAACGAAAGCGAAACTAACTGTTGACGTCGGTAGTGACCCACGTTACCTTTCGAGCATTGGAAATGAAAGGTTTCATTTCTGGCTTGCCGACCGAGGGGAAAACGTCATCAGCTCGACACCGCGCCTCGTCCTCGACAAGGCAACGAAGAGCTTCGGGGCGGTCATCGCCCTCGGGGACGGCTCGATCACGCTCTTCTCCGGTGAGGCGCACGCGCTGCTCGGCGAGAACGGCGCCGGCAAGTCGACGTTGGTCAAAATCCTCGGCGGCGTCCACCACGCCGACAGCGGCGAGATGTTCATCGAAGGCGAGCCGGTGCAGTTCAGCGGCCCGGCCGATGCACAGGCGGCCGGCGTCTCGATCATTTACCAAGAGCCGTCGCTGTTCCCCGACCTCACCGTCGCCGAGAACATCTTCATGGGTCGCCAGCCCGTCGGCGCAGGACGTCGCATCGACCGCCACGCCATGGAGCGCGCGTCGAAGGAGATCTTCATCCGCCTCGGTGTGGCGCTCGACCCCACTCGCGTCGCACGCGGCCTGTCTGTCGCCGACCAGCAGATCGTCGAGATCGCCAAGGCGCTGTCGTTCAACGCGCAGGTGCTCGTCATGGATGAGCCGACGGCCGCGCTCACCAGCGTCGAGACGCTGCGGCTGTTCGAGGTCATCAAGACGTTACGCGTCCAAGGTGCGGCGGTGCTGTTCATATCGCACCGGCTCGAAGAGGTGTTCGCCTGCTGCCAGCGCGTCACGATCATGCGTGACGGCCGCTTCGTTCGCACCGCCACGATCGCGGAACTGACGATCGACGACATCATCCGTTCGATGGTCGGCCGCGACCTCGACACTCTCTTCCCCAAGACCGAGACGCATCCGGGCAACGTCGTGCTTGAGGTCGAGGACCTGACGAGCACCGGCGTCTTCCACGACGTGTCCTTCACCGTCCGTAGCGGTGAGATCGTCGCGCTGGCCGGCCTCGTGGGCGCCGGCCGCTCGGAGGTCGCTCGCGCGATCTTCGGGATCGACCGCCGCACGCATGGGACGGTCCGCCTCAACGGTCAGGCCCTGCCCAACGGCAACGCGCGCTCGGCGATGGCCGCGGGGATGGCGCTCGTGCCCGAGGACCGCCGCCAACAGGGCCTCGTCATGGACATCGGCATCGACCAGAACGTCGCGCTCGCATCGCTGTCGCTGCTGAGCCACCTCGGACTCATCGCCCGCTCCAGCGAACGCAAGCTTGCCAGCATCTGGGCCGAGAAGCTGCAGCTGAAGTTCGGCCGGCTGCGCAACCCTGCCTCGACGCTGTCCGGCGGCAACCAGCAGAAGGTCGTGCTGGGCAAGTGGCTGGCGCGCGAACCGAAGCTGCTGATCATCGACGAACCGACACGCGGCATCGACGTCGGTACCAAGGCGGAGGTGCACCGCATCCTCGACGGCCTCGTCGCCAACGGCATGGCGGTGCTGATGATCTCCTCCGAACTGCCTGAGGTGCTCGGCATGGCCGACCGCGTCCTCGTCCTGCGCGAAGGTCGGCTCACTGCCGAGTTCGCCCGCGTCGACGCCGACGAGAACGCGATCATGCGCGCGGCCACGGGCCAGGACGTGATGGTGCACCAATGAGCACCGCTACCGTCGAGCGCCCCACCGAGTCCGCCGCCTCGCGCCTGTTCGCCCTGCTCCGTGCGCGCGAGATCGGCATCGCGTTCCTGATCGTCATCGTCGTCATTGCCACGTCGATCAACAACCACCATTTCGCCGACAAGGCCAGCCTGCAGCAACTGCTGAGTGGCGCCGCCCTGATCGCGCTGCTCGGTGTCGGCGAGACGCTCGTCATCGTCACCCGCAACGTCGACCTATCGGTCGGCTCGGTGCTCGGCTTGTCGGCTTACATCGTCGGCGACCTGTTCAAGTTCCACCACATCCCGGTGTGGTCCGGTTTCGCCATCGGCATCCTGGTTGGAGCGGTGTGCGGGGCCATCAACGGCTTCATCGTCACCGTGATGCGAGTGCCCAGCCTCGTCGTCACGCTCGGCATGCTCTATATCATCCGCGGTGTCGACGGAGTGATCGTGAACGGCGATCGCATCGACCCCAACTTCATTCCCACCGGCTTCACCGCCGTCGGCTACCGCAACTTCTTCGGCATCCCGTGGCTGGCGATCATCGTCGCGGTCGTCGTCGCCGCAGTCGGGTACGGCATGCGGTCCTACCGCCCGAGCCGCGATCTGTACGCCATCGGTTCCAACCCCGACGCGGCCGCGCTTGCCGGCACCCCGATCGGGCGACGCGTCTTCACCGCGTTCTTCGTCAGCGGCGCTTTGGCCGGACTCGCCGGCGCACTGTTCCTCGCACTGCACACGCAGATCGACAACAGCGGCGGCCAGGGCTACGAGCTCACCGTCGTCGCCGCCGTCGTCGTCGGTGGCGTCGCGATCTTCGGCGGCAGCGGCACGGTCGTCGGTGCCGCGCTCGGGGCGCTGCTGCTCAACACGATCAACCAGGCGCTCGTTGCCTCGCGCATCTCGGCGTTCTGGAACCAGGCCGTCGCCGGTGCGCTGCTGCTCGCCGCCATCGGCTTCGACCGCTGGCTGACACTGCGCAACACCAAGAAGCTCAAGTCCGCCGAAGGAGCGCATCGTGAGCTCTGACGTCGTGACCCAGGTTCCGTCTTCGCGGCAGAACGCCTCCGTCGACAGCAAGACGCCGCTGTGGCGCAGCGCCGCCCGGTGGGAGTCCGGCCTCGTCCTGGTCCTGATCGGCGTTTTCATCTTCGGCTCGTCGAAATCGTCGACATTCACGGACCCGAGCACGATCTTCTACCTCGGCATCAACACCGGCTTCATCGCGATCATGGCGCTGCCGATGACGTTCGTCGTCATGACCGGCGAGATCGACCTGTCCGTCGCCTCGATGCTCGGCCTGTCCGGCGCCACCGTCGGCTATCTCTGGCATCACGGCTGGGGCATCTGGCCGGCGTTCCTCGCAGCAGTCGTCGTCGGCATCATCGGCGGCGCGATGAACGGCATCCTGGTGGCGAAGTTCGGCCTGCCGTCCATCGCCGTCACCATCGGCACACTGACGTTGTTCCGCGGCCTCGCCGAAGTGCTGCTCGGCTCACTCACCATCCCCACCATCGGCGACAAGCAGTTCCCGACGTCTCTGACGAAGATCGGCGCGCAGTCGATCCCGGGGACGCAGCTGTCCTACTCGATGCTGATCTTCCTCGTCCTGGCCGTGATCTTCGGCGTGATCCTGCACGTCACGCCGCTCGGCCGGTCGATGGTCGCCATCGGGCTCCAGCCCGAGGCGGCGCAGTTCGCCGGCATCCGTGTCAACCGCATCAAGTTCTGGCTCTACGTGACCAGCGGCGTCATGAGCGCGTTCGCCGGGATCCTGCTGACGATGCAGAACGCATCCGTCAGCTACGGAGCCGGCACCGGTCTCGAGCTCAACGTCGTCGCCATCGTGCTGTTCGGCGGCGTCTCGATCTTCGGGGGACGCGGCACCATCCCCGGCGTCGTCCTGTCGGTTGCCATCGTCGGCAGCCTGCAGATGGCGCTGACCCAGATCAACGTGTCCGCGGACAAGCAGAACGTCGTCACCGGCGTCCTGCTGCTCATCAGCGTGGTCGTCCCCAACGGCCGCGATGCTTACCGCCGGGTCCGCGCCCGCTTCAAGGCCGGACGCGCCCGGAGTTCGTAGTCCTCTTCCGTCCACCGCTCACCATCAACAAGGAAGGCAATCCGATGACCGGATTCACGACGGGGGGGCGCCTCGGCGCCATCGCCGTTACCGCCCTGCTCACGGCCGGCATCCTCGCCGGCTGTAGCTCGACGAACACCAAAACGTCGAGTAACACGGCGAACAACACCTCGACCGGTACCGGTACCGGTACCGGTACCGGCGCCGCGACTGGCGGCGGCAAGATCAAGTCCGGCTTGAAGGTGTACTTCATTCCGAAGGACACGCAGAACCCGTACGAGGTGCTGGCCGACAAGGGTGGTCAGAAGGCGCTCGCCGAGCTCGGTGGTTCCGTCGTCGTCAGCAGTGGCACGCAGGACACCGCGGCCGCACAGATCCCGTCGATCCAGGGCGCGATCCAGGCCCACGCCGACGCGATCGTCATCGCCGCCAACGACCCGTCCGCGCTGTGCCCGACGCTGAACACGGCGGCGCAGGCCGGCATCGCCATCGTGTCCTTCGACTCCGACATCGCCTGTGGCTCGGCGCCGAACCACCTGTTCATCAACCAGGCCAACACCGAGCAGATCGGCACGTCCGAGGTCGACCTGCTCGCCAAGCAGATCAACTCAACCGGTCAGATCGCGATCCTGTCCGCCGCCGCAAGCGCCACGAACCAGAACGCGTGGATCGGCTTCATGAAGCAGCAGCTCGCGAAGTACCCGAACATGAAGCTCGTCTCGACGGTCTACGGCAACGACGACCCCGCGACGTCGCTGACGGTGCTGCAGGGTCTGCTGTCGGCGTACCCGAACCTAAAGGGCATCATCTCCCCGACCACGGTCGGCATCTCGACAGCAGCGCAATACCTCGACACCCACAAGAACGTGAAGGTCGTACTGACCGGACTGGGTCTGCCGTCGCAGATGAAGAAGTACGTCAACGACGGAACCGTGGCGTCCTTCGAGCTGTGGAACCCGTCCAACCTGGGCTACCTGGCCGGCTACGCCGCCGCCAGCCTCGCCTCGGGTACGGCACTGCAGGCCGGTTCGACGTTCACGTCAGGCTCGCTCAACACCACGTACACGATGGCAACCGGCGACGGCGTGCTTTCGGTGATCCTCGGACCGCCGACGGTCTTTGACAAGTCGAACGTCAACAATTTCAACTTCTGACCAACTGGTCAGAAGGATGCGGTCCCCTGCCGGGCTGTGACCCAGCCCGGCAGGGCGTCCCGCCTCGCTACTGAAGGATCGGCGCATGGCCCGCTACTGCTTCCTGCTCCAAGTTCGTCGCGAGCTGCTGGCGGAGTACACCGAACGACACGCAGCGGTGTGGCCGGAGATGGTGCGGGCGCTGAACACCACCGGCTGGAGGAACTACTCGATCTTCGCCCGTCCGGACGGAATGCTCGTCGGCTACGTCGAGGCGGACTCGCTCGACGAGGCGCAGGCCGCGATGGCTGCGACAGACGTAAACGGCCGCTGGCAGGGCGAGATGAGCAAGTATTTCATCGGGCTCGACGGCCGTGGGCCGGACGAGTCCTTCGAACTGCTCGAGGAGATCTTCCACCTCGAGGACCAAGTGGAAACGACCTGGACAACGGAAGGGCGTGATGATCATGACCACCCTCGCTGACCCGCCCGTCTCGCCGTCCGGCATCGCGCGCATCACCCCGCGCCGCACGAAGATCGGCCTCGTCGCGGGAGGGCTCGGCGCCTACTGGCCGCAGTTCCCGGACCTGCTGCCGACGTTGCAGACGTCCGCCCGGCGGGTCTCCGAACGCATGAAGTCGATGGACTGCGACGTCGTCGACGTCGGCTTCATCTCCGACGCCGCCGACGGTGCGCGTGCGGCCGAGAAGCTGCGGGTAGCCGGATGCGACCTGATCGTCGGGTTCCTCACCACCTACATGACAGCGTCGATGCTCGCGCCCATCGCGCAGCGCAGCGGCTCGCCCGTCCTGCTGATCAACCTGCAGCCGACCGAGTCGATGAACCACGCGACGTTCGACACTGGTCAGTGGCTGGCGTACTGCGGCGCGTGCCCGCTGCCGGAGATGGCCAACACGTTGCTGCGCCTGGGCATCGACTTCCGTTCGGTGTCGGGCTACCTGGACGACGAGCGTGCGTGGGCGAAGATCGCGCGCTGGATCGCGGCAGCGGGAGTGCGCGGTGCGCTGCGCACCGGGCGTCATGGCCTGATGGGCCACCTGTACCCGGGGATGCTCGACGTCTCGACAGACCTGACGCTCGTGACGGCCAACTTCGGTGGGCACATGGAGGTGCTCGAGTTCGACGACCTTCGGGTGCGCGTCGCCGAGGTCACCGACGCCCAGATCGACGAGCGAATGGCCTTTGCACGTGAGGTGTTCTCGCTCGACGACACTGTGCGGGAGGAGGACCTCCGCTGGGCCGCGCAGGTGTCGGTGGGCCTCGATCAGCTCGCCGCCGACTTCAGCCTTGACAGCCTCGCGTACTACCACCGCGGCCTCGACGGCGAGCAGCACGAACGCCTCGGAGCGGGCATGATCCTGGGGGCCTCGCTGCTGACGGCGCGTGGCATTCCAGCAGCCGGTGAGTACGAGCTGCGGACGTCGCTCGCGATGCTCATCCTCGATCGCCTCGGCGGCGGTGGTTCGTTCACAGAATTGCAGGCACTGAATTTCGACACCAACGTCGTCGAGATGGGTCACGACGGCCCGGCGCATCTTGCGGTCAGTGAGCACAGCCCTTTACTGCGGGGCCTCGGCGTCTTCCACGGCAAACGCGGCTGGGGAGTGTCCGTCGAGTTCGACGTGAAGCACGGACCGGTCACGGCTTTCGGCATCGCGCAGCAACGCGACGGCTCGTTCCGCTTCGTCGCGTCAACGGGCACGGTCGTTCCCGGACCGCGACTGCAGATCGGCAACACGACATCGCTCGTCGACTTCCGCTGCGACCCGGGGGAGTGGGTCGACCAGTGGAGTGCCACCGGCATCTCGCACCACTGGGCGCTCGGCGTCGGCGATCTGCGTCCCGAATTACGTGCCACCGCAGACCTGCTGGGCGTCGACCTCGTCGAGGTAGCTCCCTAGCTCTGCCACGAGTTTCCTTGTTACATATGATGAAAGTAGGTCGCAACATGGTGGACAGCGAGGCCGTCAAGACCGTTCTGCGGCGGCAACGCATCGAGCTGCCGTCGTGGGCGTTCGGCAACTCCGGCACGCGGTTCAAGGTCTTCGCGCAGCGGGGCGTGCCGCGCGATCCGTTCGAGAAGCTGGCCGACGCGGCACAGGTGCACAGGTACACCGGCGTTGCGCCGAGCGTCGCGCTGCACATTCCGTGGGACCGAGTTGCGGACTTCGGCGCGCTGTCGGCACACGCGAAGGATCTCGGCATCGAACTCGGCACGATCAACGCCAACGTGTTCCAGGACGACGACTACCGCCTCGGCAGCGTCACGAACCCCGACGCTGCGATTCGCCGCAAGGCACTCGATCATCTGCTCGACTGCATCGACGTGATGGACGCGACCGGCTCGCGCGACCTCAAGCTCTGGTTCTCCGACGGCACGAACTACCCCGGCCAGGACAACATCCGGGCTCGCCAGGATCGTCTCGCCGACGCGCTCGCTGCGGTGTACGAACGGCTCGGTGAACACCAGCGGCTCATCCTCGAGTACAAGTTGTTCGAGCCGGCGTTCTACACGATGGACGTGCCGGACTGGGGCACCTCGTACGCCCACTGCCTGCACCTGGGCGAGCGCGCCAAGGTCTGCGTCGACACCGGCCACCACGCCCCGGGCACCAACATCGAGTTCATCGTCGCGTTCCTGTTGCGTGCCGAGAAGCTCGGGGCATTCGACTTCAATTCGCGCTTCTACGCCGACGACGACCTCATCGTCGGAGCTGCCGATCCGTTCCAGCTGTTCCGAATCCTATTCGAGGTGTCGACGGCAGGCGGCTTCGACGTCGACACCGACATCACGTTAATGCTCGACCAGTGCCACAACATCGAGCCGAAGATACCCGCCCAGATCCGTTCGGTGATGAACGTGCAGGAGGCCATCGCGAAGGTGCAGCTCGTTGACCTCGACGCACTCGCGGTGGCCCAGGCCAGCGGCGACGTCCTTGCCGCGAACGCCGTCCTGATGGACGCCTACAACACCGATGTGCGTCCGCTGCTGGCCCAAATGCGTGCTGAGCAGGGCCTGGACCCAGACCCGATGGCCGCGTACCTGCGCTCGGGCTACCCCGAGGCGATCGTCGCCGACCGCGTTGGTGGCGTCCAAGCCGGCTGGGGAGCGTAAACCCTTTCTACCCAACTGAAGGAAGACATGAGCTCCTCAAGCAACACCGTTGCTGACCTGATCGCACGCTCCAATCGGCTGGGGGCGGATGCGCGCAACACCAACTACGCCGGCGGAAACACCTCCGCCAAGGGCACCGACGTCGACCCCGTCACGGGCGAGCAGGTCGAACTCGTCTGGGTGAAGGGCTCCGGTGGCGACCTCGGCACCCTGACGCCGCAGGGTCTGACGGTTCTGCGCCTGGATCGCCTGCGCGCGCTGGTCGATGTCTACCCGGGCGTCGATCGCGAGGACGAGATGGTCGCCGCCTTCGACTACTGCCTGCACGGCAAGGGCGGTGCGGCGCCGTCGATCGACACCGCGATGCACGCGCTCGTGACGCAGCCGCATGTCGACCATCTGCATCCTGACTCCGGCATCGCGTTGGCCACCGCTGCCGACGGCGAGAAGCTAACGGCCGACTGCTTCGGCGATCGCGTCGTGTGGGTGCCCTGGCGTCGCCCCGGCTTCCAGTTGGGCATCGATATCGCTGCCATCGCCGCGGCCAATCCGCAGGCGATCGGCTGCGTCCTCGGTGGGCACGGCATTACCGCGTGGGGCGCGACGAGCGAGCAGTGCGAGCAGAACTCGCTGGAGATCATTCGTGCTGCCGAGACGTACCTCGCCGGGCAGGGCAACGCCGAGCCGTTCGGCGCTGTGCTGCCCGGCTACTCGCCGCTGGCGTCGGATGCGCGGCGCGCACGGGCGGCGGCTCTTGCGCCGGTGATCCGCGGACTCGCCTCGACGGACAAGCCACAGGTCGGGCATTTCACCGACTCCGACGTCGTCCTGGACTTCGTCTCGCGCGCCGAGCACCCGCGACTAGCTGCGCTGGGCACCTCCTGCCCGGACCACTTCCTGCGCACAAAGGTCCGGCCGATGGTGCTCGACCTGCCGCCGTCCGCGCCGCTCGAGGACATCATCGCCCGCCTCGGCGAGCTGCATGTCGAGTACCGAGAGGCCTACGCCGCGTACTACTCGACCTACGCGACGGCCGAGACTCCGGCGATGCGCGGCGCTGACCCCGCAATCGTGCTCGTCCCCGGGATCGGGATGTTCAGCTTCGGTGCAAACAAGCAGACCGCACGCGTGGCCGGCGAGTTCTACATCAACGCCATCAACGTCATGCGCGGCGCCGAGGCGGTCTCCACCTATTCCCCCATAGCCGAGTCGGAGAAGTTCCGCATCGAGTACTGGGCGCTGGAGGAGGCCAAGCTCGCGCGGATGCCGGAGCCGAAGGCGCTGGCGACCCGCGTGGCTCTGGTGACCGGCGGCGGTTCGGGGATCGGGCGCGCGATTGCCCACCGGCTCGCGGCCGGGGGTGCCTGCGTCGTCGTGGCCGATCGCGATGCCACGAACGCGGCCACGGTTGCTGCCGAACTCGGCAACACCGATGTCTCCGTAGCGGTGACGGTCGACGTCACCGACGAGGGCCAGATCGCCGCGGCGTTACGCGAGGCGGCGCTCGCCTTCGGGGGAGTGGACCTGGTGGTCAACAACGCCGGGCTGTCGATCTCCAAGCCACTGCTGGAGACATCGGTGGCCGACTGGGACGTGCAGCACGACGTGATGGCGCGCGGCTCCTTCCTGGTCGCCCGGGAAGCGGCGCGGGTCATGAAGGCCCAGGGCATGGGCGGCGACATCGTCTACATCGCCTCGAAGAACAGTGTGTTCGCCGGGCCCAACAACGTCGCCTACGGCGCAGCGAAGGCCGACCAGGCGCATCAGGTTCGGCTGCTCGCAGCCGAGCTCGGCGGTGATGGCATCCGCGTCAATGGCGTCAACCCGGATGGTGTGGTCCGTGGCTCCGGCATCTTCGCCGGCGGCTGGGGAGCCCAACGCGCCGCGGTCTACGGTGTGGCCGAGGACGACCTGGGTGCCTTCTACGCCCAACGCACCCTGCTTAAGCGCGAAGTGTTGCCCGAGCACGTCGCCGATGCCGTCTTCGCCCTCACCGGAGGAAATCTGTCGCAGACCACCGGCCTGCACATCCCGGTCGACGCCGGCGTGGCCGCAGCGTTCCTGCGCTGACGCTGATGACGTGGTTCGCAGCGGTCGATCTCGGTGCTTCCTCGGGCCGGGTAATGCTGGCCGACGTTTCCCCCGATCGGGTGCGGCTCGAGGAGGTGCACCGCTTCGTCAACCCACTGATCCGGCAGGGCTCGACCCTGCGCTGGGACATCGCGGCGATTTGGGCCGGCGTGCAGGAGGGCCTGCGCGCCGCGGCCGATCTCGCCCGGACCGACGGCGGCCAGATCATCGGCATCGGGGTGGATGCGTGGGCGGTGGACTACGCGCTGCTCTCCGCCGATGGTGAGCTGCTCGACAACCCGCGGCACTATCGCGATGCCCGCACCGACGGTGTGCCCGAGCAGGTCGATGCCGTGCTCAGCCCGGCCGCGCTGTACCAGCGCACCGGCGTGCAGCGCATGTCCATCAACACCGTCTACCAGTTCGTCTCCGCCCGTGAGACCGAACATATGGCACTCGCCAAGCACGCCCTGCTCATCCCCGATCTGATCACCTACTGGCTCACCGGCACACTCGCCACCGAGCTGACCAATGCGTCGACCACTGGGCTGCTCGATGTACGCGAGCGGGATTGGTCTTCATACGTGTTCGCAGCACTCGGCCTTCGCGGCGATCTCTTCCCGCCGATCTGCGGGCCGGGCTCGAGGCTCGGTCCGGTGCAGCCCGGACTGGCCGCCGAGTTGGGCGTTGCTTCTGCGCAGGTCACCGCGGTCGGCTCCCACGACACCGCCTCTGCAGTGGCTGGGGTACCTGCCGCCGACGAGCACTTCGTTTTCATCTCGTGCGGCACCTGGTCGCTGGTAGGTGTCGAGGTCACCTCGCCGATCACCAGCGAGGCCGCGCGTGCAGCGAACTTCAGCAATGAGCTGGGAGTGGATGGCACGGTCCGCTTCCTGCGCAACGTCATGGGCCTGTGGCTCTTGCAGGAGAGCGTGCGTGCGTGGGAGGCGACGGGCTCGTCGGTTGACCTGGTGCAGTTGCTGAAGGAGGCCGGTGCGCTTCCTGGGGGTCGAAGCGTCATCGATCCCGATCGCCCCGAGTTCCTTGCTCCCAACGACGTGACCAGCAGCGACATGCCGGACCGCATCCGTCGGGAGTGTGCCCGAGTCGGCCACCCCGTCCCCGAGACGCCTGCCCAACTGACCCGCTGCATCCTCGACAGTCTCGCCGTCACCTACCAGCAGGTGGTCAGCCAGGCCGCCGAACTCAGCGGTGTCGAAGTGCGCGTCGTCCACCTTGTCGGAGGCGGCTCACGGAACGAGCTGCTCTGCCAGTTGACCGCCGATGCCTGCCAGGTGCCGGTAGTGGCGGGACCGGTCGAGGCCGCGGCGTTCGGCAACATCCTCGTGCAGGCGCGCGCCAACGGGGTCGTCACCGGAACCCTGCCGGATCTCCGCAGGCTTGTAGCGGCCTCGGCGGCGACGAGGACCTACCGAAGCGCCGGAATGGGGAGGAAACGTTGATCGTCCTGCCGCAAGCCTGCGAACGCCGCAACAGATTTGTCACTTAGTCCGTGCTGGCATGGCCGGTCACGTGGCGACACGGGAAGGCACCAAACCAATGACTACGGGGATGTGGTGACGTCAGGCGACACGAGACAGCACCGAATCCCCCTTGTGGCGGCTGAAACAACCTTCCCCGCGGCGGCCGGCGAACGTCACGACGAAGCCAAGATGGCCCGCTCCGACCAATGACCGACTCGTGACTGCGGGGTGCGGGTGGACGATGAATGTCCGCGAGCACGATGACAGGACTTGGGTGACGGCACAGTCTTGTCCGCCCTGGGGTGGGCACGGGTCTGTCAGGTCCGGTGCCCACCCACCCCTTCAGGAAGTGGCTCAGCCGACGTCGACCTAACCCGCGTTTAGTTCATGCAGTGCGAACGTGGCGACCTGGTGGCCGAGCTGCTGGCCGGCTTGGTCGTCGAGGGCGGTGTGCTGGCCGGCGAGGATGCGGCTAAATCCTGCCTCGACCGCCGCTGCTTGCACGTTGGTGAAGGTGCGGACGACTCCGGGCATCTTGTCCGACGTCACGGTGATCGCCTGGTGCTTGCCGAAGAACGTGGTGAGCACGGTGGCGGCCGCTTCACTGATGGTGCTGTGTGCGCCGGGGTAGGAAGGATCGGCGGCGGTGACTGCCAACGGGTTCCAGGTGGGTGCGTTGGGGTCGAAGGTGATGTCCGGGTTGTAGCCGCTGTTTCCGGCCCGGATTGCCGTGACTGGTCGCCACACGTGGTAGGCGTACTTGGCGTCGTACAGCGCGATGGTCGCGTCTGCGACGGAGAGGTCGAGGTTCGCGAACACAGTGGCGGCGCGCTGCAGGTTGGCGTGTTGGTCAGTCAGCAACGATTGCGCGATCTGGTTCCAGGTGTTCCAGATCGGTGCCGAGCCCCAGAATTTCGCCTCTGTCGTCTGATCAGCCGTACGGACGGTGCTGCTGTCCTGCCCGAGGGCCTTGACCTGGTTCAGGGCGGTGGCGTAGGTGGGGCTGCTCACCGGCGCAGGTGCGGTCGGGCGGAACTGGGAACCGCTGGTGAGCAGGAACGGTGTGATCGAGCCCCAGGCGGTGAGGACCGGTGTCGGGAAGTTCGGTGGTGTCGGCCGGTAGTCACCTGGCTGGGTGCCGCCGACGAACGGCGGCGGCGGCGCCGCGGACCCGTCGAAGGCCCGTACGTCGATGAGGAGCTGTGCCACCGTCGCGCCGGCACGGCGCCCGTCGCGTTTGCCATGGCTGTCTGGGATCGCTGCGAGTTCGGTGCTGAGTTGCTGATCGATTCCGCTCGTAGCCGCCGGGTAGAGCGCCGTCAAGACGTCGTGCGCCGCCTGGTCGGCGGCCACGTCCGCTCGCGCGTCGCGCGGCGCCGGCACCGAGAACAGGTACGGCTGGCCAATGTGTGTGGTGGAGACCACAGCGTCGTACTCAGCCGCCTGTAGGATCGCGAAGCTTCGGGTCGGTTGGATCGTCGCCGGTTGCAGGCCCGGCATGCCGAGCAGAGCGATGAGCTCCCGGTTCCAGTCGACGATCGATTGCCCGGATCCGTGGGTCGATGACCCAATCGCCTTGCCCGGAGCCGGATTGCGGCCCTGAGCGGCTGCGTAGGCGGTTCCGGTGGTTCCGACGAGTACCGCGGCGGCGAGCCCGGTGAGGGCTCTTGTCCTTGTGCGCATGCGTCCTCTTTTCTGTGTCGTGGATCGGAGACAGGTGGCAACTCGCTTGGTGTTCGCTGACTAATACGGCCGCGGGTTACGCGGCGTAGCTCGTCGCATTGGTTTGACCGACGGCTCGCCAGCACCGCATGACTCGCCGATCTCATCCGTCTTCGATCGGGAGCAAGATGAACGAGCGGTGTGCAGGAAGTCGCGGTCAACCGCGGCGTTGCCCGTCAGCGTGCCAACGGCCCGGTCAAGTGCATGCTTCAGGCCGACGACGCCTCGACGGCTGCCTTCGCACCTTCACCGTCCCAGGGCGCGACCGGACAATTCTCCAAGAGCATCGGCTCCGTCGAAGTCGGCCACCTGCGGGCCGCCAAGCTCGTCACATCGGCCCGGTCCGCTGCCGCGGACGCGATCCTCGCTGCCTGACCACACGCGCCGCTGGCTCGGGTTTGTTCTGCGGGTTGGTGGGCGGCTTCAAATTCCATCTCGGGCCGGTCGTAGCCGTAACTTTTTCGTGTCCAAGCCGCGTTCACCGACGCCCTCCTCCTGCTGCTCCCGGTGCAGATCCTGGCGGCCGAACAGTGATCAACGGGCTTGACGTCGCTGACTCGCAGATCGCGTTCCTGACGCGGATCTGGAAGATCTGCACCGAGGCCTCGCTGCCAATCGTTTGCCATGCCGATGGCCGAACCACCCCGGGCTGCCGGCGCCGACCAGGCCACCTTCGAGCAGACCAAGCCGCGGGACCGCCGCGGACTGATTCGCCTCATCTGTGGCCAGCGCTTGTCGTCGAGGAGCGGGCGGCGATGAGGCGGACGCGAATCCAGCGTGCTGAGCAAGGCATCAGTGCGGACGTGGTCGACCACTGTCTGCGGCTGCGAAGTGCTGGGCCCAGCCAGCGATCCCCGCCGTCAGGAGCGGGATGTTTGAAAACTGAACGATCGGAAAGCGCCGCGGAAAGCCAAGCTGGGTCAGACTGTGAAACGCCTGCCAGGACCGCCGAACGACCGGATCGTCAGGTCTTCCGTCCGACTGCTCGGCCGGGTCAGCTCGACAATCGGACGTCGCGGTGCCCGTCGGGCGCTGTCCGGGGGGATCACTGCCAGCGGCGCCCGCCCCGCATACGGCGATGCCCCAGTCGCATCTGCGGCATGCCATCAATGCGCAGGTGCGAGTTCGCTGTCAGCGTCTTCGATCGGGCGGTCGAGGACGACCGAGCAGCTCATGGCGATGCGGCGGGACATCGCCGGAATCCGGTGGCTGGTGATCCAGGTCGAGTCAAGTACCCACCGACCAGTAAGCGTCATCCCGGCCTTTCCTGGTTCCGGATGGCGCAGGTCGGCGTCGAGCTCGCACACGATCGGGTGGTCGGTTCCCTTGACCTGCAGGTGTCCGATGGCCCTCCATCCGGTCGGGACGCAGACCAGCATCTGCGTCCGGAAGTTGATCTCCGGATAGTCTTCGGTTTCTAGGAAGCCAGGACCGGCGAGCAGCCGGTCAAGCATGCGATTCCCAGTGTTCACCTCGCTGGTCATGGCAGTCAGCTGTGCTGCTGAGTCCTCGACCGACGCGACGACGATCGCCGTTCCGCTCAGGGGCAACCGACCCCGAACAGACCTGCCGGCTATACGTGCCGTAAACGATGCATGTGATCGCGTCGGGTCGACGCGCCAGTCGCCGACCGGCACAGCGGACTGGTCGGGGTTCGCTGCCCGAATAGCGGTCGTGTTAGTCGTCATGATGGTTCTCCTTCGACGCGTGGCGACGCCGAGTGAGCGGCGCGTCCCGCCAAAGTCCGGGACGCCGGCGACTCCGGTGAGCCGTCATGGACAGATACGTGACGGAGATACACGAACTGCCCGCCTGCCAACTCCTGCCTGCTAACTCGTCGATGTAACGCGAGGCCCTATCTATCCATGCAACGTGCGCGGCCACCACGTCGTGCACGAGCTTCGGCTACTGACCCCCGCGACCAGGACACCTGGGAGGCAGACGTGATGGCTGCGAGCGGTACAAGCACAATGCTGCGAGAGGACCGCAGCGAAGCGCCAGGGCCCTGTCGCGGTACAACCCCGGTACCGCGAGCAAAGCCAGCCGCCCAACCCGGCGTTGCTACTCGCCGTCGAACAGTGCTCTTCTTCCTGGCCTGTGCCGTAAGCATGATTCGTGGACGGCAGGACTGGCCGCGACGCTGCCGCAGCGCTACGTAGTCGGCACGTGGACCCTCACCTGGACCGGGTTTCGATGTCGTGCTCATCGACTGCTTCTCGGTCACCGCATGGGCGCTGTGGAGGCAGCGCCAAATCGCGTTGCCGGCAGCGATGGTCACGAGCGTGCCGTTATTTTGCGACGCGTGGTTCGACCTGCTGACCGCCCATCGCGGCGGCGACCTTCTCGTGAGCGCCGCGACCGCGCTGTTCGGCGAGATTCCCATTGCAGTCCGTCCTGGCGGCAATCTCTACCAGATTGCTACGGGCCACCATGCGGGCGACCGCCGGCTCGGACGTCAACCCCCAGCCACGATCGTTGTGGCGTGCACCGCTGATCGCCGTCACTACCCCGCCCGAGAGCACCGACCTTGGATGGCGTACCGGGCCTACTCACACACTGTTGACCGACACGCTGGATGGGACGACGGCGACGTGCAGCGTGAGGACGAAGGTCGGGTGAATCGGGCGGCACGGTGACGACGCCGGCGACAGTGTGATGATGTGGCCGCGGCTTGCCAGGGGTTACGAACGCCTTCGTGTGCAAGGCATGGCCGCCGTCATTACGTTGTCGCTGGATTCAGCGCAGAGTTGTGCTTCGGCGGGCCGCTCTGATCACGATCAGCGTCGCGATGATCGTCGGGATGTCCTCGGCTCGACGGGCGCAGGCGCTCTCGGCCGCGAAATCAGGAACCGACCCCTCTGAACTGGTACGCGTGGGCGTGTACCGGACCGACGCCACGTACCCGCAGGCGAACTGGAACTGAGCGCCGGCCGCCGTGGTGTAAACCCTCCTCCTATTCCTTGGTGACATGATTAATCCATCGCGATCCTCGAGACGAGCCGCCCCGCCATCGCCCGCGGTGAGCGGCGGCGCCGCGTATTTGCACGTGGTTGACGACGACGTCTACACCGACTGGGAGTCGGTGTACCGCGACAACATCGACCGGCTGTACCGGCTGATGTACGCCCGCGTCGGGAATCGCCCGGACGCCGAGGACCTCACCTCGGAGGTCTTCAGCACGGCGTTGCCGCCATTGCGGTTGTCATCGTCGAAGGGTGAGGTGCGGGCCTACCTACTGGTCACGGCCAAGACCGTGCTCGCCTCCCACTGGCGGCGGCGCCTCGGCCAGCCGGTGACGACGATCGACCCCGACACCGACATCGGCTACCTCAGCGAACCCTTCGGATCCGAACCGCCCAGCGACGCGCCAGCCCGAGCGGGCAAGATCCTGGGCGGACTGCCCGAGCGGTACCGGCGCATCCTCGAACTGCGTCTCCTCGAGGCCTGCTCGATCAAGGAGGCAGCGCAAGCCATGCACATCAGCGTCAGCAACGCCAAAGTCCTCCAGCACCGCGCGCTGCGGATGGCAGCGACCCTCGCCGTGGAGATGGAACTATGACCAGCCGCAAACTGTCCGCCTTCATCGACGCCATCGCGACGGGTCGGCGCCTAAAGCGGTACCGAACTGCTCCCGAGGACGTCGAGATTCTGCGGGCCGCCATCGAACTACGATCCGCCCGACCCGGTGAGGCCGAGCCGAGCGCCGCGTTCACCGAGGGCCTGTTCCGACAGCTGTCCGAGCAGACCAAGCAGGCCGAGCAGCAGCAGCAGGAGCCGACGCCGATCCGCGCGGCAACCCGACAGCGAGCGCGAACCGCTCTGTTGGCCGCCGCCGCGGTCGTGGCGCTGATAGGCGGAACGGCGGCAGCGACCGAGGCC
>JALYIL010000014.1 GCA_030775825.1 Actinomycetota bacterium | reverse complement strand
GTCGAATCCACCGCCCGCCACTCGCCGTCGACGGCAGCCTCGGCAACGGCGTGAAAGTCCATCGGTTCCAGCCCGGGCGCGTAGACGGCGGCGAAGCGAGCCGGGACGTCGAGCGCGCGCAGCAACGCGATGACCAAGTGCGCGTAGTCCCGGCATACGCCTTGGCGCTTGAGCAAGGTATCGACAGCACCATCGGTCGGGCCGCTGCTCCCGCTGACATAGCTCAAATGTGCACCTACCCACGATGACACCGCGGCGAGCAGGCTTGCCGCGCCGGAGATGCCGGCGAACTCCGCCTCGGCAATGGGTATGAGCCGATCCGACTCGGCGTAGCGGCTCGGGCGCACGTACGTGATCCGGTCAGCGTCGGTCACCGCCAGCGAAGTGGCGCTACCGCGGATGGTCGCCGAGTACTCGACAACCAGGCGGCCTACCGGAGCTTGGGTGATGTGCACCCTGCTCGAGTCGAAGAGCACCACTTCCCGCGGGGTGAGGGACTGTCCGTCGCAGGAGAGGACCAGCGATTCCTGGACGTCGGCGGGGCCCATCTCGGACACGGCGATCTGGGTGAGCACGCGCAGCGGTTGATGGACCTGGGCGACGAGATGGGCGCCGACGGTTCTGCTACGGATGCTCACCTAGTCAGTATCGAGCACGACGGAATTCGTCACACCTGGCCGCAGAAACCCCCTGCCCCGCATACGGTGCATAGGTGGACCGACACGCATGGGAACAGCCCGGCGCGCACGAAGAAGCTCCAGGCGTCTTCCGAATCCCCCTTCCGCTCCCCGGCGATCACCTGAAGGCGGTCAGTGTGTACGCGATCGCAGATGGCGATCAGGTCGTGATGATCGACGGCGGGTGGGCCCTGGCCGATTCTCGGGACCGGCTCGAGGCGTCGTTGCGCAGCGTCGGCTACGGCCTCGGCGACATTCGCGAATTCCTCGTCACACACATCCACCGGGACCACTTCACGCAGGCGATCGCGCTGCGCCGCGCGTTCGGCTCGACCGTCGCGCTCGGCGAGGGCGAGCGGGTGAGCCTGGAGGCAATGCGCACCGTCGAGGTGCATCCGGACGTCGCGACGCTGCGGACGGCCGGCGCGATCGAGTTGTCCGAGATGATGGCCGCGTGGACCGGTGAGCATGACCTCACGGATTGGGAAGATCCGGATCGCTGGCTGTCCGACGGCGTCGATCTGCCACTCAAGTCGCGGACGCTCAGGGTGATCGCCACGCCTGGTCACACTCGCGGGCACGTGGTCTTTCACGATCCGCAGGCGAAGATCCTTTTTGCGGGCGATCATGTCCTACCGCATATCACTCCGTCGATAGGTATCGAACTGGAGCAGGTCCAGTCACCCTTGCGGGATTACATGGCCTCGTTGCGCATCGTCAAGGCGCTGCCCGACGCGAAGCTGTTGCCCGCGCACGGGCCGGTGATCGGGTCGGCTCACGCCCGGGTCGATGCGCTGCTCGCACATCACGAGCACAGGTTGGTGCAGACCGCCGACGCGGTCGCGAGCGGGGCCGACACAGGCTATGCCGCCGCGGTCGCACTGCCATGGACCCGGCATCATCGCCAGCTGGCCGACCTGGATGTCTTCAACCAGAGCATGGCCATTCGCGAGACCATGGCGCATCTCGAGGTTCTGGTCGAACGCGGCGTGCTTACGCGCCATTTTGACGACGGGATCGCCCGGTTCGCCCTTTCGTAACGCTGATCAGGGGTTCGTAACGCTGATCAGGGGTTCGTGACACCGATCAGGGATTCGTGACACCGATCAGGGATTCGTGACGATTTCGGCGAGTCGATGTGCGATGGCATCGGCTGATGTCTGAGTTCCAGCCTCGACCATCACCCGGACCAGCTCCTCCGTCCCCGAGGGCCGAAGCAGCACACGCCCGTGGGGGCCCAGCTCAATTTCGGCTTCGGTCACCGCCGCGGCGACTCGCACCGAACTCGCCACGGCCCTCTTGTCGGCCACAGTCACGTTGACGAGTGCTTGAGGCAGCCGATGTACGACGCTGGCGAGCTGGGTCAGGGAGCAGCGCGTTCGCGCGATCTGGCTCATGATGCTCAGTGCCGTCAGCAGGCCGTCTCCGGTGGTCGCGAAGTCGGTGAAGACGACGTGCCCGCTCTGCTCGCCACCGAGGTTGAGGCCGTGGTCCCGGAGGGCTTCCAATACATAGCGATCACCCACCGCGGTCGTTATCACGGCAATGCCGGCATCCCGCATCGCGTGCAGGAAACCCAGGTTGCTCATGACCGTGGCCACGACAGTGCCAGCACGCAGCATCCCCGCGGAGTGCATGTCGATCGCACACATCGCCAGGATCTGATCGCCGTCGACGATCTCACCCGCGGCGTCGACGGCCAGGCACCGGTCGGCGTCTCCATCGTGAGCGACGCCGAGGTCGGCTCCCTCGGCCAGCACCGCCTTGCGCAGAAACTCGAGATGTGTCGAGCCGACGCCGTCGTTGATGTTGAGCCCGTCGGGTTCGGCCGCGATCGCCGTGACGCGGGCTCCGGCGCGGCGGTAGAGGTCGGGGGCGAGCGCGGATGCCGCACCGTGGGCGCAGTCGACAACGACATGCAGGCCCTCCAGGCGCGCCGGTACCGACCCGATCAAGTGCTCGAGGTAGAGCCGTGCCGCGTCGTCAGAGTTCCGTACCCGCCCGACGGCGGCCCCGATCGGACGCAGCGACGGTGGATTGGCGACGTCGGCCTCGATCTCGGCCTCGATCTCGTCCGGCAGCTTGTGACCGCCTCGGGCGAAGAGTTTGATCCCGTTGTCAGGCATCGGATTGTGCGAGGCCGAGAGCATCACCCCGAGGTCAGCGCCGTACGCGGCTGTCAGAAACGCGACCCCCGGCGTCGGCAGCACGCCGACCCGGAGCACGTCCGCACCCGCCGCAGCGAGGCCGGCAACGACTGCGGCCTCGAGCATCTCACCGCTGGCGCGCGGGTCGCGCCCCACCACCGCCACCGGTCGATGGGACGCGTCGTGGGCGACCAGCACGCGGGCAGCCGCGCTGGCTACGGCGAGCGCCAACTCCGGGGTGAGATCGGCGTTCGCCAGTCCACGAATGCCGTCGGTGCCGAAGGTGCAGCCCACGCCGCGGTTAACGCTTCGAGTACTGAGGAGCCTTGCGGGCCTTCTTCAGGCCGTACTTCTTACGCTCCTTCACCCGCGGATCGCGGGTGAGGAACCCAGCCTTCTTCAGTGCGGGGCGGTCGTCAGGTTCGATGCCGATCAGCGCCCGGGAGATCGCGAGGCGAAGGGCACCGGCCTGGCCGGTGATCCCACCGCCGGTGAGCGAGGCGATGACGTCGTACTGGCCGTCCTTCTCGAGGGTGACGAATGGCTCGCGGATGAGCTGCTGGTGGACCTTGTTCGGAAAGTAGTTCTCGAGAGTGCGGCCGTTCAACTTGAAGTCGCCGCTGCCGGGAATCAGGCGGACGCGGACGATCGCCTCTTTGCGGCGGCCGACGATGATGGCCTTGGGGGTGGGCGTTGTCACTGGGCAACCTGCTTGATCTCGAAAGGCTGGGGCTTCTGAGCGGCGTGCGGATGATCCGGGCCTGCGTAGACCTTGAGCTTCTTCAGCTGGGCGCGGCCCAGCGTGTTCTTTGGGAGCATGCCGCGGACGGCGAGTTCGACGACGCGGGCCGGCTTGGTCTCGAGGAGCTCCCCTACTGTGCGCTTGGACAGCCCACCGGGATAGCCGGAGTGCCGGTAGCGGAACTCGTCACGCTTGGCCCCGGAGACGGCAACCCTCGACGCGTTAATGATGATCACGAAATCGCCGGTGTCGACGTGGTTTGCGAACTGCGGCTTGTGCTTGCCCCGCAGTAGCGTCGCGGCGTGGCTGGCAAGCCGGCCCAGAACGACGTCGTTGGCGTCGATGACATGCCAGCTACGCTCGATCTCGCCGGGCTTAGGACTGTAGGTGCCCACGGTTCAACTCTCTCTCGGTCTTCACGCCACGCGGGTGGCGCCCCCACGGTCCAGCCGGCATATCCGGCAGACCCCGAGGCATGGCCTGCGCGCGCTGAGGCGGGATCGCGGCGGTCATTGCCGCGACTCGCTCTGCGCACCAACGCGTTACCTTACCGGGCCGTCCAGCAGCGCTCCAAATCGCTGCACCAGCACCCTAGGCGGGCGGCCTGGAGCCTGGGGCCTGGGGCGCCCGGCAGGCGCCCCGCGGTGTTCCACTCAACGCCAGCATCCCCCGCACAGGCAGGTCGTTTACCGTAGAAGGCGGACATCCACGGGAGCGGGGACGGCGAGAAATGAGCAACGGCCAGGGCGTGACGCGCGCGCTCCGGCTCGGCTGGTCGGAGGTCTGCGAACGAATGCACCGCTGGCGGCGGCCCGCGTCTGGCCGTCATCCCGCGTCTGGCCGTCATCCCGCGTCTGGCCGTCATCCCGCGTCTGGCCGTCATCCCGCGTCTGGCCGTCATCCCGCGTCTGGCCGTCATACAGGCTGGGTGCCGTTCCTGCTCATGCTCGCCGCCATCATCGTGCTGGCCGGCGCCGGGATCACCTGGGTCACATCGCCGTACTGGCACAAGCACGCCGCCACCGCCGCTCCCCGCGACATCGGCGTCATCCCCGTGAAGCCGGGCGCCGTCGCGGTTGCTTACGTGTCGCCGATCCGCATCGAGATCCCCCGGCTCGGCGCCGTCGCGCCTATTGTCGACGTCAGCACGCTGGCCGGCGGCGAATTGGATGTACCGCCCAATCCGCAGGTCGTCGGCTGGTGGAAGTACGGCGCCAAGCCAGGAGCCGCAAAGGGTACGGCCATCCTCGACGGGCACATCAACTACGCAGGGGTCGACGGAGTTCTCTCGCGCATCGCAACGCTCAATCCCGGCGACGCCGTCTACATCTACGGTCTCAACAATGGCAAGAACACCCGCCTGCCGTTCAAGATCACCGGAGTTCGCACGTACAGCAAGCAAGCATTGCCCTACCAGGAGATCTTCGACCAGAAGAGTGTCGGCCGCGTGGCGATCGTGACCTGCGGCGGCCCGTTCGATGCGAGCACCGGCAACTACCGCGACAACATCGTCGCCTTCGCGGTTCCGGCCTGATGGCCTTCGCCCTGGGTCGGGCTCCCTACCGGGGCCGTGCGACGCGGGGTTCGTCGAACACCGGCAGGTCCGAGCGATAGACGACGCCGTCGCCGCCGAATACCAGGAAGCGGTCGAAGGACCGGGCGAACCACCGGTCGTGAGTTGATGCCAACACGGTTCCCTCGAAGGTGTCCAGGGCATCTTCGAGAGACTCCGCGCTGAGCACGTCGAGGTTGTCGGTGGGTTCGTCCAGCAGCAGCAGCGTCGCCCCGGACAGTTCGAGCAGCAGGATCTGAAATCGCGCCTGCTGGCCGCCGGACAGTGTGCCGAAGTTCTGGTCGCCTTGCAGATTCAGACCGTAGCGGCGCAAGGCCCCCATCGCGCGGCCGCGATCGAGCCCCGCGCGCTGCTGCTCGCCTTCCCACAGCAGCTCTACGAGCGTGCGGTCATACCAGTTCGGGTGCGCGTGGGTCTGGGCGAATAGGCCAGGGATTACCCGCGCGCCCAGTCTCCATTCGCCTGTATGAGCGATCCCGTCGCCAGCGAGAAGGCGAAGAAAATGCGACTTTCCCGCGCCGTTGGCGCCGAGGACGCCGACCCGCTCCCCGTAGTAGATCTCGGCGTCGAACGGCTGCATCAGGCTCGTCAGTTCCAGCTGCTCGCAGATGACGGCGCGGACCCCGGTGCGGCCCCCGCGCAGGCGAATGGTGACGTTCTGCTGCGTCGGCTTGTCCGGTGGCGGGCCGGTTGCCTCAAACTTCTCCAGACGCGTGCACATCGCCCGGTACTTCGACGCCATGGCCTCGCTGATCTTTGCCTGCTGTTGCAAGGTTCGCACTAGCTCGCGCAAGCGCGCGTGCTCCTCGTCCCAGCGACGGCGGACCTCGGCCATCCGGTCGTGCCTGTGGGTGCGAGCCTCGTGGTAGGACGCGAAGCCGCCGCCGTGCACCCAGGTGGTGTTGCCCTCGACGGTGACGATGCGGTCAGCGACGTTGGCGAGCAGTTCCCGGTCGTGGCTGACGAACAATACGGTCTTCGAAGTCTCGTTCAACCGCTGTTCGAGCCATCGCTTGCCGGCAACGTCGAGATAGTTGTCCGGCTCGTCTAGCAGCAGGACCTCGTCCGCGCCGCGTAGCAACAACTCCAGTGCGAGGCGCTTCTGTTCACCGCCGGACAGTGTCGTCAACTCGCGATACTTGCACCGGTCGTAGCCGATGCCGATGGCGGCGACCGTGACGGTGTCCCACAACACCTCGGTCTCGTAGCCGCCTACGTCGCCCCAACCGGCCAACGCGTGCGCGTAGTCCAGTTGAGACCGCTCGTCGTCGCGCTCCATCAGCATCAACTCGGCTGCCTCCAGCGCGCCCCACGCGTCCCGCAACTGCTCCGGGGCTAGGTCGATCAAGAATTCTTCAACCGTGGTTGCGTCCCGGACGGAGCCGATGAACTGCCGCATGACCCCCAATCCGCCGTTGCGCGCGACGGAACCCTGCTGCGGGCTGAGATCCCCGGCAATGAGGCGGAGCAGCGTCGTCTTGCCTGCCCCGTTGGCGCCGACCAGGGCCGCCTTCGCGCCCTCACCGACCCGGAAGTTCACATCCTCGAGCAGCACCTTCCCATCGGGCAGGAGTTGACGGAGCCCTCCGACATCGATGTAGCCCACGGACGAACAGTGTCCGGCATGGCAGTCTGCGGCGCAGCCCAGTTTTCTGGCGGGCACACTAGCGGCCAGGACAGGCGGCGCGGAGCCCGGACGAAGCGGCGGGGGGTAAAGGTGATTGGTTTCAAGGTGATCGGGTTGAAAGGTGATCCCACATGAGCGCAGACCTCGCGGCACTGGCGGCGAGCCTGCCCGATGGCGCCGTAATCACCGACCGGGATCTCGTCGCCTCCTTCCGCCAGGACTGGGCCAAGGATCCCACCGCGGGATGGCCGATGGCCGTCGTGCGCGCGACCTGCACGCAGGACGTCCAGAACACGCTCCGATGGGCCAGCGCCCACCGCGTGCCGGTCGTGCCCCGCGGCGCTGGATCCGGCTTGTCCGGGGGGTCGAGCGCGGTCCAGGACGGAATCGTCCTGTCGGTCGAAGCGATGCGCGAGATCGTCGTCGACCCAGTATCGCGGGTGGCAGTCACCCAGCCCGGCCTGATGAACGCGGAGGTGAAGAAGGCGGCAGCCGCACACGGACTGTGGTACCCACCGGACCCCTCATCGTTCGAGATTTGCTCGATCGGCGGCAATGCCGCAACCAACGCGGGCGGACTTTGCTGTGTGAAGTACGGCGTGACCACTGACTACGTGCTCGGGATGCAGGTCGTGCTCGCCGACGGCACTGCCGTTCGTCTCGGTGGCCCGCGGTTGAAGGATGTCGCCGGCCTGTCGTTGACCAAGCTGTTCGTCGGATCCGAAGGCACGTTGGGTGTCATCACCGAGCTCACGCTGCGGCTGCTGCCCGAACCCCCGCCTGCGTCGACGATGGTCGCCACCTTCGCCTCGATCGACGATGCCACTGACGCGGTCCTGGCCATCACTTCAATACTTCGTCCGTCGATGCTCGAGCTAATGGACCGCACCGCCATCAATGCGGTGGAGGACTACACGGCGATGGGGCTGGACCGCGGGGCCGACGCCCTGCTGCTGGCCCGCTCGGACGCGGCGGGGGGCGCGGCCGCGCAAGAGGTCTCCCTGATGGAATCGGCATGTCTGGCGCGCGGCGCCGAGGTCTTCTGCACCGACGACCCCGCCGAAGGCGAGGCCTTCGCGGTCGCGCGGCGAGCGGCATTTCCCGCCCTGGAGCGCCTGGGCGACCTGTTGTTGGAGGACGTGGGTGTTTCCCTGCCCGCGCTTGCTTCGCTGGTAAGGGGCATCGAGAAGATCGCCGCGGACAATCGGGTCACTATCGCCCTGGTCGCACACGCTGGCGACGGGAACACCCATCCGCTGGTCGTGTACGACGCTGCCGATCCGAACGAAAGTGCGCGTGCCTATGCTGCGTTCGCCGCTGTCATGGATCTCGCACTCGACTTGGGCGGCACCATCACCGGCGAACACGGGGTGGGCCGACTGAAGAAGGCGTGGTTGCCCGCTTACCTGGGTGCCGATGTCATGGCGCTGACGCGTCGGATCAAGGACGCGCTGGACCCGGCGGGCATCCTGAATCCCGGCGCCATCCTCTGATGGTGATGCTCACGTTCTTCGCCCTCACCGGCCTGGTGGCTCTCGTCGACTGGGTAGCTGTGGCCCGCGTTGCGCATCGCGTCGAGCTCGCCGCGAAGCCTTTGACACTCGCGCTGCTCCTCGTCGCGGCGTGCTTTGCCGACCTGGGCAGTGCCAAGGGATGGGTGCTCGCCGCCTTGGTGCTCGGGCTGATCGGCGACATCGCCTTGATGTTCGCCCAGCAGGGCGCGACCGACCTTGCGTTCCTCGGCGGCCTGGCTTGCTTCGGGCTCGGTCACCTGGCGTATGTCGTCGCGTTCGTGCGCCACGGGCTGCACGGCTGGCAGGTGCTCGCTGGGGTGCTCGTGGTGGGTGGGGCCACCTCTTTGGTGATGCCGCGCGTCCTGCGGGCGGTGCAGGCGGCCGGCGGGGGTGTTCTCGCGGGGGCTGTCGCGCTATACGCCGTGGCGCTTGGCGCGATGGCGATCCTGGGCTTGGGCACCGGCGCGGTTGCAACCGCGATCGGCGCACTACTGTTCCTGGCCTCTGATACGACGCTGTCGTGGGACCGTTTCGTCCAACCGCTGCTGCGAGGGCCGACCATCGTGATCGTGACCTACCACGTCGCGCAGGTACTCATCGTGATCGGCCTGATCCGCTGACACTTAGGCTGTGGGCATGCCGCGCCGCCCCAGCCGAACCGCGCCCACGGTCATCCTGCACGGGTGGCAGGGTTCGACCGGCGAACACTGGCAGGCGTGGCTCGCCGAGCAACTTCGCTCGGCCGAGCGCGAGGTGCGTTTTCCTGAGTTGCCAGAGGCCGAGAGCCCGCGCCTGTCGGATTGGCTGGCGGGACTGGAGAAGACCCTCGCCGGCCTGCCCGACGACGGCTTCGATGTGGTCGCACACTCACTCGGCGCGATCCTCTGGCTGCACCACGCCGCTCGTTCGCATGCGTCGCCCCGGCCGGCCCGCGTCGCGCTCGTCGCGCCGGTCTCGCCGCGCACGGCGATTGCGCAGCTGCAGGACTTTTTTCCGGTCCCCCTCGACATCGACACCGTGCGCCGGGCCGCGGATGGAACTGCGCTCATCGGCAGCGACGACGATCCGTACACGCCAGAAGGGATCGCAGAGGCCTACGGGCGCCCGCTGAAGATGCCCACGACGATCGTCAAGGCGGGCGGGCACATCAACGTGGAGGCCGGGTACGGGCCATGGCCAGCGATGCTCGCCTGGTGCGGGCGGGACAACCTGGCCTTTCTCTAGCCTGTCTCTCCCGTTTCTCTAGCCGACCGTGATCGAGGCAGGCTCGACCGGGTCAAGGATGCGGTGGGGTCGCCAGCCGGGCGGGCCGAACAGATATCCGAAGCGCTCGCTCCAGGAACCGGCTCGTCGCAGGTCCCGCACGATCGCGCCGTATTCGAAGTACTGCAGCCGGAACGGGTTGTAGCTGTCTATGTTCGTCGTCAGGCCATACGTGGGGCGATGGGTCTCCTCGGCGTAGGTGCCGAACATCCGGTCCCAGATGATCAGGATGCCGGCGTAGTTCTTGTCCAGGTAGTCCTTGTCGCTGGCATGGTGCACGCGGTGGTGCGACGGGGTGTTGAAGAGGAACTCGACCGGCTTGGCCAGGCGGTCGACCCGTTCAGTGTGGACGAAGAACTGGAAAATCAGGTTTACCGAGAAAGACGTGAAGATCATCCACGGAGGGATCCCGATCAGCGGCAGCGGCACCCAGAACAGCAACTCGAACCACGGGTTCCACTTCTGGCGAACCGCGGTCGAGTAGTTGAACCGCAGGCTGTTGTGATGGGCCTGATGCCCGGCCCACATCAGCCGAACCCGGTGCGAGGCGCGGTGGTAGCTGTACCAGATCAGGTCAACGATGAGCAGGACGACAACCCAGGTGTACCAGCGGTGCGGGTTCAGGCGCAGCGGGGTCAGCTCGTACAGGGCCGCGTAGCCGATCAAGGCGCCGATGCGTGCCGAACCGTTCACGACCAGCGACCCCAGGCCCATGAGGACATTGGTGCGGGTATCGCGCACCTCGAAACCGGTGTACTTGTCGGCCCTGTCGCCCTCGTCGCCCTCGAGGAAACGCAACGACAGCGCCTCGAGCGAGATGAACAGCACGAACACGGGGATGGCAAACACGATCGGGTCACGTAGCGAGGACAGGAAGGACATGAACCGCACCTCGAACTTACCCGTGAGTTAGTTACCCTTAAGTCACTTACCGTAGGGTAATCTCGCCGCCATGTCCAGTGGTGCTCTCGTGGGGACCAAGGGGGTACCCCGGGCCGAGCGAGAGCAGCAGATCGTCGCCGCTGCGGTGGACGAGTTCGCCGAAAGTGGCTACGCAGGGGCGTCCATGGTGGTGATCGCTCGTCGCGCCGGGATCTCCAAACCGCTGGTCTACCAGTATTTCGGGTCAAAGGACGGCCTGTACCTCACCTGTTTGCACGACGTTGCCGGGGCCCTGCTTGAGCGCCTAGAGGTAGCCGAGCTCAGCGTCGACAACACCGTCGCCTCACGGGCCTACGCGCTGCAGGCCGTTTTCGAGGCCCTTGAACCGCAACGCAGCGCCTGGCAGTTGCTCTACGACACCACCAAGCCCACCACAGGCCCGATCGCGGCCGCTGCCGCGGACTACCAGGCTCGGACGGCCGCCCTGGCCGCCAGCGGCTCGGAGCGGTTCCTGCGCTCACGAGGTATCGGCCATGCCCTCGACGCCTCGGCGTTGACCGCAGTGTGGATGGGGCTGGTGAATTCCTTGGTGCTGTGGTGGCTGGGTCACCCAGACGAGTCGGCCCAGGACATGGTGCAGCGCTGCCACCGGCTGCTCGCGGCCATCACGATGGGCTGAGCGCCTCGCGCACTGTGCCTGGTCGCGCCGCCTAGTCGCGCCGCGCCCGGGTGAGCGCTGCTCGCGCGGCCAGTTGGTCGTCCGGCGGGTACCCGACCGCGACCAGGGTCAGCCCCCGAGCGGCCGCGACGGCGACGTCATCGGCTCGCCGGTCGCGTTCGAGCAACTGTACTGGCCACCCGATGCTTCGACGGTGCTCGCCCACGGCAATCAGGGCCCCGACGAGCGAACGCACCATGGAGTGGCAGAACGCGTCTGCTTGCACCGTGCAGACGATTTCGTCTGCCTCCCGCCGAATGTCGAACCGTGCAAGCGTGCGGATCGTGGTGGCAGCCTCGCGCATCCGGCAGAACGAGACAAAGTCGTGCAGCCCGAGCAGCTGCTCGGCGGCCTCGGCCATCGCAGCAACATCCAGCTCATGCCGCCACGCCAGCACGTGACGCCGCCGCAACGGTTGGACGCCCGCTTCGCGATCGCAGATGCGGTACTCGTAGCGACGCCAGAGCGCACTGAACCTCGCGTCGAAGTCAGCGGGGATGGCAGTCGCGGCAACCACGCGAACGTCGGGATCCAGGCGGCCGGCCAGCTTGTGGATGAGGCGAGCTTGCGCCGCGGACCAGACCGCGCCGGGAAGGTCCAAGTGCGCCACCTGGCCGGTGGCGTGGACGCCGGCATCGGTGCGCCCGGCCACGGTCAACCCGAGCGGGGGGACGCGAAGCACCGTCGCCAGCGCGGCCTGCAGCTCGGCCTGTACGGTGCGCCGGCCGGGTTGGACAGCCCACCCGGAGAAATCGGTGCCGTCGTAGGAAATGTCGAGGCGGACCCGCACGTGTGGGTCCGCCTCGATCATGACTGTGGTGCCTTTACTGGCTTTGGCCTCGTCTACTTGGCCTTGGGGTCGTCGCCCTCGTCCGAGCGAGCCACGTCCGAGACATCGTCGTCAGCGTCGTCGGTGAGGCCAAGAGCCGCCAGGCCACTCTCTTCCGCCAGGCCCTCGCCCGCCTCACCCTCGGCTTCGGATGCGTTCTCGGCGCCCGCTGGGTTCTCCTCGGATAACCCGTCGGGCTCGGCGACGATCGCCGGGATGGCTGCCACCGACGCGGCAGTTGCCGACTCGGCCTTCGCCTCCTCGGCGAGCTCGCGGGTTCGCCCAGTGGGGGCCTTTGACGCCGCGACCTTCGTGCCCCGGGCCTTTTCGCCCTCCCTCACGACCGCCCGAGCTGCCGTCAGCGCTTCGACGAGTTCGATGACGGCCATCGGCGCGTTGTCGCCCTTCCGCGGCGGTACCTTGACGATCCGCGTGTAGCCACCAGGGCGCTCGGCGAAGTGCGGACCTATCTCGGCGAAGAGCTTGTGCACGACGTCTTTGTCCCGGATGACAGTCATCACCTGGCGTCTCGCGTGCAGATCCCCACGCTTGGCGAAGGTAATCAACCGCTCAGCCAGCGGGCGCAGCCGCTTGGCCTTGGCCTCGGTGGTGGTGATGCGATCGTGCTCGAACAACGCGGACGCGAGGTTCGCGAGCATCAGCCGCTCGTGAGCGGGACCGCCGCCGAGGCGTGGGCCCTTGGTGGGCGTGGGCATGTGGTGCTCCTCAGTGATGCGGTTGTTTAGAGCTGCTCGGTCTCGGCGTAGTCCGTGTCGTCGACGAACTCGTCGTCACCGTAGGACTCGACCGTGGATGGCAGCTCGAATCCGGGCGGGCTGTCCTTCAGGGCCAGTCCGAGGCCAGAAAGCTTGATCTTGACCTCGTCGATCGACTTCGAGCCGAAGTTGCGGATGTCGAGCAGGTCGGCCTCGCTGCGCCCGACCAGTTCGCCCACTGTGTGGATGCCTTCGCGCTTGAGGCAGTTGTACGAGCGGACAGTGAGGTCGAGCTCCTCGATGGGCATGGAGAAGGCCGCGATGTCGGCCACCTCGGCCGGTGACGGCCCCACGTCGATGCCCTCGGCCTCGTCGTTGAGCTCACGGAACAGGCCGAACAGCTCGACCAGGGTGTGTCCCGCGCTGGCAACGGCGTCCCGGGGAGTGATCGAGTTCTTGGTCTCGACGTCGACGACGAGCCGGTCGAAGTCGGTGCGCTGCTCGACGCGGGTCGCCTCGACTGCGTACGTCACCTTGAGAACGGGCGAGTAGATCGAGTCGACGGGGATGCGGCCGATCTCCTGCCCGGGCTGCTTGTTCTGAACCGCCGTGACGTAGCCGCGACCGCGCTCGACGACGAGCTCGATCTCCAGGCGGCCCTTCTTGTTGATCGTAGCGATCTTCAGATCCGGGTTGTGCACGGTCACGCCGGCGGGCGGCGCGATGTCGGCGGCAATCACTTCGCCGGGACCCTGCTTGCGCAAGTACATGACCACCGGCTCGTCGCTCTCGGAGCTGACGACCAGCTCCTTCAGGTTCAAGATGATGTCAGTGACGTCTTCCTTCACGCCTTCGACGGTCGTGAACTCGTGGAGGACTCCGTCGATGCGAATGCTGGTAACTGCCGCCCCCGGGATCGACGACAGCAGCGTGCGGCGCAGTGAGTTGCCGAGCGTGTAACCGAAGCCGGGCTCGAGGGGCTCGATGACGAACCGCGAGCGGTTGTCGGCAATGGGCTCTTCGCTGAGAGATGGGCGCTGAGAGATCAGCACAGTGGTGCTCCTTGTTGGGTCGTGGGACGCCCGCTATATGACGCCCGCTGACTGGGTGCGGCGCTGGAGGTCCAGCGGACCGCGGTGGTTCAGTTCTTCGAGTACAGCTCGACGATCAGCTGCTCCTGGACCGGGATCTCGATCTGAGCCCGCTCCGGAAGATTATGGACGAGCACCCGCAAGCGCGAGGCCACGATCTGCAACCATCCCGGCACCGGGCGATCGCCCAGTGTTTCCCGAGCAATCAGGAATGGTGTGGTCTCCAGAGACTTGGGCCGCACGTCGATGATGTCGTGACGGGAGACGCGGTAGCTGGGGACGTCGACCTTCTGGCCGTTGACCAGGAAGTGCCCGTGGCTGACCAGCTGACGCGACTGGCGCCGGGTACGAGCCAGGCCTGAGCGGTAGATCACGTTGTCCAGCCGGGACTCGAGGATCTGCAGGAGGTTGTCGCCGGTCTTGCCCGGGCGACGGACTGCTTCCTCGTAGTAGCGACGGAACTGCTTCTCCAGCACGCCGTAGCTGTACTTCGCCTTCTGCTTCTCCTGCATCTGCAGGAGATACTCGCTCTGCTTGATGCGGGCGCGGCCGTGCTGGCCGGGCGGGTAGGGCCGGCGCTCGAAAGAGCTGTCGCCGCCCACGAGGTCGACGTTGAGCCGGCGCGAGATGCGCGTGGCGGGTCCTGTGTAGCGAGCCATCTAGATCAAACCCTCCGGCGCTTAGGCGGACGGCAGCCGTTGTGCGGCTGCGGAGTGACGTCAGAGATCGTGCCGACCTCCAGGCCAGTGGCCTGCAGTGATCGGATCGCGGTCTCGCGGCCGGAGCCGGGACCCTTCACGAAGACGTCGACCTTCTTCAGGCCGTGCTCCTGAGCCTTGCGGGCAGCGCTTTCGGCGGCCATCTGCGCCGCGAACGGCGTGGACTTGCGCGAACCTTTGAACCCGACATGGCCCGCGGAGGCCCAGCTGATCACGTTGCCCTGCGGGTCGGTGATCGAGACGATCGTGTTGTTGAAGGTGCTCTTGATGTGAGCGTGCCCGTGGGCGACGTTCTTCTTTTCTTTGCGCCGTACCTTCTTGGCGCCGGCCTTGCGTGCCTGACCAGGCATTACTTCTTACCTGCCTTCTTCTTGCCGGCGATGGTCTTCTTGGGGCCCTTGCGGGTACGGGCGTTGGTCTTCGTGCGCTGGCCGTGCACGGGCAGGCCACGACGATGGCGAATGCCCTCGTAGCAGCCGATCTCGATCTTGCGGCGGATATCGGCGGCTACCTCGCGGCGCAGGTCACCTTCAACCTTGAAGTTGCCGTCGATGTAATCGCGCAGCTTGACGAGGTCGTCGTCGCCGAGGTCACGTGCGCGCAAGTCGGGGCTGACCCCGGTGGCGGCCAGTGCCTGGCTAGCTCGGGTACGGCCTACGCCGTAGATGTACGTGAGCGCGATCTCCATCCGCTTCTCGCGGGGGAGGTCAACGCCGGCAAGTCTTGCCATGCGGGCGGTTCTCCTGGTCTGTTCGTCGAAGGTGTCCTGCGCATCCGCTCCCATCCCGCGTGGGATGGGCTCCGGCCTTCGACCGGAGGTGGACCCGCAACACCTCGGTGTGCGGGCTGGAGTACGCCTGTTGGTGCGCTGGGCTGCTCTGTCTCAGCCCTGGCGCTGCTTGTGACGCAAGTTCTCGCAGATGACCATGACCCGACCGTGGCGACGGATGACCTTGCACTTGTCGCAGATCGGCTTGACGCTCGGCTTGACCTTCACGGCCGTGCCCCTTCTTCATGCAGTACAGGCTGGTGGCGATTCATCGGTTCTGGAGAGTTCAGGTTCTGAGATATCAGTCGTCGCCGCGGCAGTTATCCGCCGGGCTCACTTGTAGCGGTAGACGATCCGCCCGCGGGTGAGGTCGTACGGTGAGAGTTCGACCACAACCCGATCCTCAGGAAGGATCCGGATGTAGTGCTGCCTCATCTTCCCGCTGATGTGTGCGAGCACCTTGTGACCGTTGCTCAGTTCCACCCGGAACATCGCGTTGGGCAGCGGCTCGACCACTCGGCCTTCGACCTCGATCGCCCCGTCCTTTTTGGGCATATCCTCCACATTTCGTAGCTAAATCTTGGCATCAAATCTGGTACATACGGTGCTCCGGGCGTCGCTGCCGTGAGGATCTGCCCCTGCGATCCGCGGCCAAAGCAGATCGATTGCAGCGGCAAAGAAAGCGCGACAATGCACCAGCGATCCAGTCTACCCATGCGCGTGGACGGTTGCCAAAACGCTGGCATCGAGCCTCGCCGGCCGCCCTTTGTCCGGCCGTCGAAGATGTCCGGTGGCGATCGGGGATTGACGCTCGGCCAGCAGTCCACAACGATATGCACGGCGCGTCCCGCCAATCAGCGTGCACCCTCCCGCTGCTCCCCCTAAACCCCGCGGAGCTTGATGCAGGCCAGGCTCGTACTGCTGTCGGTCACGACCGTCGCGGCGCTCTCCGCCGGTGGGGCGTTCTGGGCCTCGGCCGGGGACCGGCCCCATCCCGCGCCCGCCCCCGAGGCGCTCAGCCCGGGCCTGGGTACGTTCGCCGGTATCCGGACCATGCCGACGGCACCGCCTGGGCCCACGGCAGGGCCCACGCCTGGGTCCACGCCGGTCTCGGCGTCCGGGTCCCGGCTAGTGTCCAAGCCGCCGAATCCGGTGACCTGGGGCGTCCACCCCACCGGCGCGACGCCCTGGACGCCAATGCCGGTTGCGCGAGCGACGACGGCACCAGGATCGACGTTGGCCTCGTTGCCCACCCACCCGGCACCGCGGCCAAACCCGCTGCCCGGACCCCCGAGCGGGCACACCCCGAGCAGGGTCGAGCTTGCCGTGTTCGACCTCCTCAACAGCGAGCGGGCCAACTATCACCTCCCGCCGCTGCGGTGGTCCTCGTCGCTGGCGTGTGCCGCGACCGAACACACCTCCTGGATGGATAAGAACAACTCGCTGAGCCACGACTTCCCGGGCGAGCCCAGTTTTGCTAGCAGGATCAGCGGATGCGGATTCCACGGCGGCACGACAGCGGAGAACATCGGTATGTCTCCTGACCTCACCCAGCAGGGTGCCGTGGACCTGGAGACCTTCATGTACACCGAACCCCATCCAGGGGACAACGAGATTGGGCACCGGCGCAACATCCTCTCGCCCAGCTTCGCCTACGTCGGGCTCAGCGTGATCATCGACCAGCGCACCGGCTCCCTCTGGCTCACCGAGAACTTCGGCGGTTAGCCCTGAAGGAGCCGGCGGCACCGAGCGCTGCCGCGGCCCTGCGCCTGTGGGCTGCCAAGTGGCGCTGGTACCAGCGCTCACGATTGCCCTGGAACCGGCTGCGGCTGCACGCGGAACTCGCGCGCCGACAGGCATTCGCCCGCGGACCGTTGCACGGCAACGTTCTCGAGATGCTGCAGCAGGGCAGGCTGACGATCGGTCCGCACGCGTTCTTCGAGCCCGGCGTCTGGCTGACCTCCCAATCAGGACGGATTTCGATCGGCGGGGGGACGTTCCTGAACCTCAACGTGATGGTGGCCGCCATGGACCGGGTTGAGATCGGCGATCATTGCATGCTGGCCAACGGCTGCCTGGTAACCGATGCCGATCATCGTTTCGACGACTTCGAAAAGCCGGTGCCGTGGCAGGGCTTCACCTCCAAGGGCCCCACCGTCCTCGGCGACAATGTGTGGCTCGGCGCGAACGTCGTGGTGACCAGTGGGGTAACGATCGGCTGCCGCTGTGTAATCGGCGCAAACTCGGTCGTCACGACGGACGTCCCGGACTTCTCCATTGCGGCCGGCGCCCCCGCCACCGTCGTCAAGTCGCTGCGCTAAAGCCGGACGACGAGGGAGCGGCCCTCCGATGCGGCCGCGGTGCTCACCGCCTGGTCCTAGCCGAATAACGGCCGTAGGACGTTTCGAAGAACAGTCCGGGTGGGCACGCCAGCGCTGCTTCGATGGCTGCCGCGGTGAGTGGGGAGCAGGTTGACCGGCGCCCCGTGAGCATGTGATTGAGCGTCGCGTGGCCAATCCCGGCCCGAGACGCCAGGCCACGCTCGGACAGGTTGAGCAGTCTGAGGTAGGCCCGAAGCGTGTCACGATCACGAAGCTGCATTCCCCTGCGCATGAACCACTCCTGAAAGGCATTGAACGGCACGATCCGAAGAACTTATCCGATATGTCGGACGTCTGATTAATTTTCGGACGCAAACGGCAAGTGCGATACCGGCGAGTGCGCAGTGCGTCCGCAGCCCGCTGGCGGTGCGCCTGCCAGGTGTCTGCAAGGCTCCGGCATTTTCCTCGCTCCAAGGCCCGCTTCGACCGGCAAACCCGTGGTTCGCCCAGCCGATACTGTCTACGCCATGACTGCGAGCTACGCCACGACTGCGAGCTACGCCACGACTGCGAGCTACGCCGCGATTGCGGGCGCAGGCGGCCAGGAGATGACGTGACCCAACTCTCCGATGTCCTCAAAGCAGCCAACAAGTCCAACCTCTCCGCCCGCGCCATCGCCCGTAAGGCCGGCGCTCGCGGCCACTCGCTCAATCACGACACCGCAGCGCGCTATCTGCGCGGCGACCACGGGCGCCCGGACGAGACCACCCTCCTGGCGTTCGCCGATGTCCTGCCGGTCACGCTGACCCGGCTTCGAGCCGCGGCAAACCTCCCGGCGGAGCAGACCGCGCCCTATTCACCCCCGCCGGAGGCGAGTCGACTCACCCGGCGGCAGCGGCGGGCAGTCGACGAGATCATCCGGGCCATGCTGGCGCCAGGCGCCGCGCCGGTCGCAGATCTCGAGACCGAGCGCGCACAACCAGCACCTCGAGCGGCCCGGCACGGGGATCCGGAGCACACGGCGGACTGAGTCCGGATTCGTCGGTACCTGGCTGCACAATGTCGGCATGGCCGTGCACCAGGTTCGCCAGCGGGGTTCGAGGGGGTCCGCGGCGCCCTACGACCCGTGGCGCGACCTCTGCGAGAACTGGCCGGGCATCCAGGTGATCGAGGAGGCCATGTCCGGACGGCTTCTCGGAGAGCTGCGCTATCCGGTCATAGCTCTGCGGGCCGGTACGACTGCCGCGCAGCGTCGGTGCACGCTCACGCACGAGATCGTCCACCTCGAGCGCGGCCTTCGCGATTGCGGGCCGTGGGCCGATCGCGAGGAACGCCAGGTGCACGCTGAGGTTGCCCGGCGCCTGATCCGCACCGAAGGCCTCGCGCGCGCGGTCCGGAATCTCGGCGGCACCGATGATGCCGGGGCGTTGGCGCAGGCGCTCGATGTCGACCTTGAAACCCTGCGGGTCCGGTTGGCGCTGCTCAGCGGTGCCGAGCGCGCCTACATCGCCTCGGCCTCGGTCCGCGAACTGTGGTCGGTGGCCTGAACTGGCCGCACACCGGGTCCACGAACTGTGGCATGACCCCCGCTTATGCAGCGACGGCTGAGAGCGATATCCCTCGTTCGGCCAGCGCCGCTCGGCCGCCGTCCTCGGCTGTGAGGACCCATGGACCGTCGTCCATGATGGCGACGGTGTGCTCCCAATGCGCCGCCCACGACCCATCGGCGGTCGCGACGGTCCAGCCGTCGTCGAGCTCGCGGGTGTCGCGGGCCCCGAGCGTGATCATTGGCTCGATCGCGAGCGCCATCCCCGGCACGAGCCGCGGGCCCTTGCCGGGTCGTCCGTAGTTCAGAATGTGCGGCGCCATGTGCATCTCGGTTCCGATGCCGTGGCCGCCGTATCCGGCCACGATCCCGTAACTGCCTGCGCTGCGCACCGACGATTCGACGGCATGGGAGATATCCGACAACCGGGCGCCTGATCGGGCCGAGGCGATCCCGTCCCACATCGCCGTCTCGCAGGCCTGCGACATCTGCCGGGCCGCAGCGGACACGTCTCCGATCAGCGCCGTGATCGCACTGTCGCCGTGCCAGCCGTCGACAATCGCCCCGAAATCGATCGAGATGACATCGCCCTCGGCGAGCTTTTCGGCCGCCGACGGAATGCCGTGCACGACCCGCTCGTTCACGGAGGCGCAGATGACCGCCGGGTAGCCGTGGTAGCCGAGAAACGAGGATGTGGCGCCCGCGTCGCGCAGCACGTCACGGGCGATCGCGTCGAGGTCGCCTGTCGAGACGCCTGGCGCGGCGACCGAACGCATCTCGCGCAGGGCTCGGGCGACGACGAGGCCCGCCTGACGCATAACCGCGATCTGCTCTGGGGTCTTGAGCTGAATGCGCTCGGGGAGACGGGACATCGCTCGGCTATCCGGCGGCGAAGGGGGTTAGCGCGAGAATCGCGCGTTCGGTGACATCTTCGACGGCGCCGAGTGCATCGATCGCGACGAGCTGACCGCGGTCGCCGTAGAACTCGATGAGCGGCGCGGTCTGGGATGCGTAGACCGCGAGCCGGTGGCGCACGGTCTCGGGGTGGTCGTCGTCGCGCTGGTACAGAGCCCCACTGCAGCGATCGCAGATGTCGGGGGTTGAGGGCGGGTCGAACTCCAGGTGCCAGACATGGCCGCATTCCTTGCACGTGCGGCGCCCAGACAGCCGGCGAACCACCTCGTCGTGATCGACGTCGAGATCGAGCACGACGCTGAGCGCCGAGCCGATCTCATCGAGAATTCCGTCGAGTTCTTTGGCCTGCTGGACATTGCGGGGAAAACCGTCAAGCAAGTACCCGTCGGTCGCGTCGGGTTGCGCGAGTCGATCGCGCACCATGGCGTTGGTGACTTCGTCGGGCACCAGGTCGCCGGCGTCCATGTACTTCTTTGCTGTCTGCCCTAGCTCGGTGCCACCCGATACGTTCGCACGGAATATCTCGCCGGTCGAGATCTTGGGAATGTCGAAGTGCGCGGCGATGAACTCCGCCTGCGTCCCCTTGCCCGCACCCGGCGGGCCCACAAGTACGAGTCTCACTAGGCTGACAACCCTTTGTCGCTGCGCTGGCTAGCGCAGGAACCCTTCGTAGTTGCGCTGCATGAGCTGGCTCTCGATCTGCTTCACGGTGTCCAGGCCGACGCCCACCATGATCAGCACGGCCGTGCCGCCGAAGGGGAAGTTCTGGTTGTTGCCACTGGTGAGCGAGAAGAAGAAGTTCGGAAGGATGGCCACGATGCCGAGGTACAGCGAGCCCGGGAAAGTGATACGAGACAGCACGAACTGGAGGTACTCAGCTGTCGGGCGACCCGGCCGGATGCCGGGGATGAAGCCACCGTATTTCTTCATGTCGTCTGCGCGCTCTACGGGGTCGAAAGTGATCCCGACGTAGAAGTACGTGAAGAAGATGATCAGCGTGAAGTAGACGACGATGTAGACGAGCGACTGCTGATTGAGCAGGTTGTTCGTCACCCAGCGTTGGAACGACGACGGTTTGGTCGAATTGCCGGTGAGTTGGCTGATCAACTGCGGAATATAGAGCAGCGACGAGGCGAAGATAACCGGAATGACGCCAGCCTGGTTGACCTTCAACGGCAGGTAGGTTGAGGTTCCGCCGTACTGCCGACGCCCGATCATCCGCTTGGCGTATTGCACCGGTATCCGGCGTTGGGCCTGTTCGACGAAGACCACCGCCACGATGATGGCCAGACCCAGCGCGATGATGAGCGTGAAGACGAAGCCACCCGCGTTCTGCAGGATGGTCTGGCCCTCGTTCGGGATGCGCGCTGCGATCGAGGTGAACATCAGCACGCTCATGCCGTTGCCGACGCCGCGATCGGTGATCAGCTCACCGAGCCACATGATGACGCCGGTACCTGCGGTCATGCACAGCACCATCGTGGCGAGCGTGAACACGTCCTGCTTGTAGAGGATCGCACCCTGGCACTGCGGGAACAGCTGGCCGGACTTCGCCAGCGCGATGAAACCGGTGGACTGCAGGATCGCCAGACCTATGGTGAGGTAGCGGCTGTACTGGGTCAGCTTCTGCTGCCCGGATTGGCCTTCCTTCTTCAAGGCCTCAAAGCGCGGGATCACCACCACCAGCAACTGAATGATGATGCTGGCGGTGATGTAGGGCATGATGCCAAGCGCGAACGCCGAGAGCCTGAGCAGCGCGCCCCCGGAGAATAGGTTGATCAGCGAATAGACATTCGCGCTGGAACCGTTCGCGGCCTGGTTTATACAGCCGTTGATCGCCTTGGTGTTGGTGTTCGGCGTCGGCACCGAGGCACCCAGCCGGTACAACATCAGTATGGCGAGCGTGAACAGCAGCTTCTTACGCAGATCGGGCGTACGGAACGCCGATGCGAATGCGCCGAACACGGATCCTCCTGCACGGGTGGTCAGGTGAAGGCTCTGTAAAGCCGGGAACGGTGCCCGCCCGTACGGGAGGAACCCCGCTCAGGTTAACAGCCGCCTGGTTAGCAGCAGAAACGCCGACAACGTATGACGTTATAGCTGCGTGGCGGTTCCACCGGCCGCGACTATCTTCTCCCGGGCTGAGTCGGAGAAGGCGTTTGCCGTGATATCCAGCTTGACCCGGCCGAGTTCGCCGTTGCCGAGGACCTTTACCGGCTCGCCCTTACGGACGGCGCCCGCGGCAACGAGCTCGTCGACGCCCACAGTTCCGCCGTCAGGGAACAGCTCGGCGAGCTTGGCCACGTTGACGATCTGAAATTCGACCCGAAAGCGGTTGCGGAATCCTTTGAGTTTTGGCAGACGCATGTGGATGGGCATCTGCCCACCCTCGAAGTTGACCGGCACCTGGTAGCGGGCCTTGGTGCCCTTGGTGCCCCGCCCGGCCGTCTTCCCCTTGGAGCCCTCGCCCCGGCCAACACGAGTCTTCTTCGTGTGTGATCCCGGCGCGGGGCGCAGATGATGAACCTTCAGCGGTCCGTTAGTCATGCTTACTCGACCTCCTCAACCGACACGAGGTGCGTGACGGTTGCGACCATGCCCCGGATCTCCGGGCGATCTTCCTTGACGACGACGTCGCGGATTCGCTTGAGGCCAAGCGTGCGCAGCGTCTCACGCTGATTCTGCTTGTTCCCGATCCCCGACTTGAGCTGAGTGATCTTCAAGCGAGCCATGTCAGCTGGCCGCCCTTCCGGCAGCACGCGCGCGCAGCAGGCCCGCGGGAGCGACATCTTCCAGGGCCAGGCCACGGCGAGCCGCGACCTCTTCCGGGCGGACGAGGTCCTTCAGCGCAGCCACCGTCGCGTGCACGATATTGATCGGGTTGTCGGACCCGAGGGACTTGGAGAGCACGTCGTGGATTCCGGCGCACTCGAGCACGGCACGCACCGGACCGCCGGCAATGACGCCGGTACCCGGGCTGGCAGGCTTGAGCAGCACGACACCCGCGGCCTTCTCGCCTTGTACCGGGTGGGGGATGGTGAGCTGGATCCGCGGCACCTTGAAGAAGTTCTTCTTGGCTTCCTCGACGCCCTTGGCGATGGCGGCGGGCACCTCCTTCGCCTTGCCGTAGCCGACGCCGACCGTCCCGTCACCGTCACCGACGACGACCAGAGCGGTGAAGCTGAACCGTCGTCCGCCCTTGACGACCTTGGCGACTCGGTTGATGGTGACGACACGCTCGAGGTACAGGCTCTTCTCAGGAGCCGCGCCCCGACCTCCGTCGCGGCGATCACGGCGCTCGCCGCGTTCACCGCGCTGACCGGCTTGCTCGCTGCCGCCCGTGCGGGCTCCGCGCTGAGGTCCGGGCATCAGAGTGTCTCCCTGTTCGTGTTACTCATCAGAACTCCAGTCCGGCTTCGCGGGCAGCATCAGCGAATGCGGCCACCCGGCCGGTATAGGTGTTTCCCGCGCGGTCGAAGACGACGCGGCTGACTCCAGCTACCTTCGCGGCCTCGGCAAGGGTGCTCCCGAGCTGTTTGGCCTGAGCTGTCTTGTCGCCACCGGTCAGCTTGTAGGTCGAGGCCGAGGCGAGCGTGACCCCCTTGGCGTCGTCGACGACCTGCGCGAACAGGTGCCGCGACGATCGGGTCACCACCAGGCGGGGACGTTGCGCCGAGCCGACGACCCTCTTGCGCAACCGGAAATGCCGACGCGCTTTGGCTACCCGGCGGGTAGCCGAGACGCCGGCGGAACGTTTGGCCTGCTTAGCAATCGTGGACGCGCCCATTACTTCTTACCGGCCTTTCCAGCCTTACGACGGATGACCTCACCCTGGTAGCGCACGCCCTTGCCCTTGTACGGGTCGGGCTTGCGCAACTTGCGGATCTTTGCGGCCACCTCGCCTACCTGCTGCTTGTCGATCCCTTCGACGGCAAATCGCGTCGGAGCTTCGACCCGGAACGAAATGCCCTCGGGGGCGGGCACGACGATCGGGTGTGAGAAGCCGAGCGCGAACTCCAGGTCAGTGCCTTTCGGCGTGACTCGGTAACCAGTGCCGACGATCTCGAGGGTCTTCGTGTAGCCACTCGTCACGCCGGTGACCATGTTGGCGATCAGCGTGCGCGAGAGACCGTGCAACGACTTCGACGTCCGCTCGTCATCAGGGCGCTCGATGTTGATGGCGCCGTCGTCGGCGCGGCGCACGGTGATGGGCTCGGCCACGATGTGCGACAGCGTGCCCTTCGGGCCTTTGACGGTGACGTGCTGGCCTTCGATCGTGATGTCGACGCCGGACGGAACCGGTACGGGCAGCTTTCCAATGCGACTCATGCCAATACCTCTCTCACCAGACGTAGGCGAGAACTTCTCCGCCTACCCCGCGTTTGGCGGCCTGGCGCTCGGTGAGCAGGCCGGTGGACGTCGACAGGATCGCGATACCGAGTCCACCGAGCACTCGTGGCAGCCCGGTCGATTTGGCGTAGACCCGAAGGCCCGGCTTGGATACCCGGCGCACGCCGGCGATGCTGCGTTCGCGATTCGGGCCGTACTTCAGATCGAGGGTGAGCACCCGTCCAACCTGACCCTCGGGGGTATCGCTGACGTGAAACCCGGCGATGTAGCCCTCTTGCTTGAGGATCTCAGCGATGTGCGCCTTCAGCTTGGAGTGCGGCATCACGACCACGTCGTGGTATGCGGCATTGGCGTTACGCAGGCGAGTCAGCATGTCTGCGATCGGATCGGTCATTGTCATTGCGTTTGCTTCTTTCTCGCGGCGGTTCCGCGGGTGCGGCCTACCGTGATCAATTGGATTACCAGGACGACTTGGTGACGCCTGGCAGCTGGCCGGCGTGGGCCATCTCGCGCAGGCAGATCCGGCACAGGCCGAACTTCTTGTAGACGGAATGCGCCCGGCCGCACCGCTGGCACCGGGTATATCCACGGACCTTGAACTTCGGCTTGGCAGCCGCCTTGTTGACAAGTGCAGTCTTAGCCATCAGTTCTCCTTGAAGGGGAAGCCCAGCGCCTTGAGCAGCGCCCGTCCCTGATCATCGTTCGATGCCGAGGTCACGACCGTGATGTCCATGCCGCGGGTCCGGTCAATCGAGTCCGGATCGATCTCGTGGAACATCGACTGCTCCGTGAGACCGAAGGTGTAGTTGCCGTTTCCGTCGAACTGGGTGTCGGACAAACCGCGGAAGTCACGAATCCGCGGCAGGGCCAGCGACAGGAGCCGGTCGAGGAACTCCCACATGCGGTCCCCGCGCAGGGTTACCTTCGCCCCGATGGGCATGCCCTCGCGCAGCTTGAACTGCGCGATGGATTTGCGGGCTTTCTGCACCAGGGGCTTCTGGCCGGTGATCAGCGTGAGATCCCGGACCGCGCCGTCCATGAGCTTGCTGTCCTTCGCGGCCTGGCCGACGCCCATGTTGACGACGATCTTCACCAGCGTGGGTACCTGCATCGGGTTGGGGAGAGAGAACTGCTCTGTCAACGCCGGCGCGATCTGCTCGCGGTAGCGAGCCTTGAGCCGCGGCGACTGCGTGGCCGTCGTCATGACAGGTCCTTTCCGGAACGGCGCGACAAACGGACGTTCTTGCCGCTCTCATCGTCGCGCCGATAGCCGACCCGCGTGGCGTTGCCCTCGGTGTCGATCACCATCACGTTGCTGGCGCTGATCGCTGCCTCGACATGCTCGATACCGCCGGCCTTTGCACCGCGGGCGCTTGTGGTGATCCGCGTGTGCTTCTTGACCCGGTTCACGCCCTCGATGATCACCTTGTTCGTCACCGGGTCGGCGGCGATAACTTTGCCTTTGACACCGCGGTCCTTGCCGGCGATAACGACGACCTCGTCGCCCTTTTTGATCTTCATGACTTACAGCACCTCGGGTGCGAGAGAAATGATCTTCATGAACTTCTTGTCACGCAGTTCGCGCCCCACGGGGCCGAAGATGCGGGTGCCGCGGGGTTCGCCGTCAGCCTTGATGAGCACTGCGGCGTTCTCGTCGAAGCGTATGTAGCTGCCGTCAGGGCGGCGGCGCTCCTTGACCGTGCGAACGATGACCGCCTTGACGACGTCGCCCTTCTTCACACCGGCACCCGGCAGCGCGTCCTTCACGGTCGCGACGATGATGTCGCCGATACCGGCATAGCGCCGACCGGAGCCACCCATCACCCGGATGCACAAGATCTCCTTGGCACCGGTGTTGTCGGCGACGCGTAGTCGCGACTCCTGCTGAATCACTTCGAACTCCTGAGTATCGTGGTAACGCCGGTATTACTTGGCCCGCTCGAGGACTTCGACCACACGCCAGCGCTTGGTGGCTGACAGCGGGCGAGTCTCCATGATGAGCACACGGTCGCCAACGCCGACCTGGTTGGTCTCGTCGTGCGCCTTGAGCTTGTTCGTGCGCCGGATGACTTTGCCGTAGAGCGCGTGCTTGACGCGGTCCTCGACAGCGACGACGACGGTCTTGTCCATCTTGTCGCTGACGACGAGACCCTCGCGGGTCTTGCGGAATGACGTACGCACTGCGTTCACGTCGCTTTTCTGTGTCATGCCACACCTTCGGTCGGAGCGACCGACAGCCCGAGCTCACGCTCACGCAGGATCGTGTAGATCCGAGCGATGTCGTGACGAACGGTCCGCAGTCGCCGGTTGTTGTCCAGCTGCCCCGTGGCCATCTGGAAGCGCAGGTTGAACAGCTCTTCCTTGGCCTCGCGCAGCCGGGTCTCGAGCTCCTCCTCATGCAGCTCGCGCAACTCTGGTGTTGTCGTTGCCATCAGATGTCACCAGCTTCCCGGGTCACGATGCGGCATTTCATCGGCAGTTTGTGGATCGCACGCGTCAGTGCCTGGCGGGCGATGTCCTCGTTCGGGTAGGACAGCTCGAACAGCACGCGGCCCGGCTTGATGTTGGCGATCCACCATTCCGGCGAACCCTTACCCGAACCCATCCGCGTCTCAGCTGGCTTCTTCGTCAGCGGCCGATCCGGATAGACGTTGATCCACACCTTGCCGCCGCGGCGGATATGCCGGTTGATGGCGATACGAGCAGACTCGATCTGGCGGTTGGTGAGGTACGCGGGCTCGAGAGCCTGGATGCCGTACTCACCGAACGCCACGCTGGTGCCGCCCGAGGCGGCGCCGGAGCGGCTCGGGTGGTGCTGCTTGCGGTGCTTGACCTTGCGTGGGATGAGCATGGCTCAGCTCTCCGTGTTCTCGGGCGCGGACTCGGCCGGCACCGGTGATGGCTCGGCCTGCACCTGTGAATCGGTCACTGGTACCTCGATCGTGACCGAGTCGGGTGCCTCAGCCGCGATCTCCGCGGCCGCTTCAGCCTCAGTGGTCACCGGTGAGCTCTGGATCTCTTCGGCAATCTCGACGGGTTCGCTGTCCTCGACGGGGGACTCGCCGGACGCGGCGCGACCGGCATCGGTGCTGACGCCAGTCGTGCCTTGCGACCCGGACCGCCGGGGGCGGGCGGCACCGGCTGGACGGTCACGCCTCTGACGCAACGCCTCGGCGGCCACAGCGGCTTCGCGCTCCGCGCGTCCGCCTGTGGGTACCTCGCCCTTGTAGATCCAGACCTTGACTCCGATGCGACCGAATGTCGTGCGTGCCTCGTAGAAGCCGTAGTCGATATTGGCGCGCAGCGTGTGCAGGGGCACGCGTCCCTCGCGGTAGAACTCCGAGCGCGACATCTCGGCACCGCCCAAGCGGCCCGAGCACTGCACCCGAATGCCCTTCACGCCCGGGCTCTTCAGCGTCGACTGCATGCTCTTGCGCATGGCGCGGCGGAAGCTGACCCGGTTGGAGAGTTGCTCGGCGACGCCCTGTGCAACCAGTTGCGCGTCCCCCTCGGGGTTCTTCACCTCGAGGATGTTCAGCTGAACCTGCTTCTGGGTGAGCTTCTCGAGCTCACCGCGGATGCGGTCTGCCTCGGCCCCGCGGCGCCCGATGACGATCCCGGGGCGTGCGGTGTGGATGTCGACGCGGACGCGATCACGAGTGCGCTCGATCTCGACCTTGGCGATGCCGGCTCGCTCCATGCCCTTGGACATGAGCTTGCGGATTGCCACGTCTTCCTTGACGTACTCGGCGTATTGCTTGTCGGCGAACCAGCGACTCTTCCAGTCAGTGGTTATGCCGAGGCGGAAGCCGTTCGGGTTGACTTTCTGCCCCATTACCGGGCACGTCCCTTCGTACGGACCGGGGAGTCGATACTCTCGACCTCGATCGTGATGTGGCTGGTGCGCTTGCGGATGCGGTACGCCCGCCCTTGCGCTCGCGGCCGGAACCGCTTGAGCGTCGGGCCCTCATCGACGTAGGCCCGGGAGATGATCAGAGTCTCCGGGTCAAGCTGGAAGTTGTTCGAGGCGTTGGCGATCGCGCTGGCGACGACCTTGGCGATCGGCTCGCTCGCGGCCTGCGGCGCGAACTTCAGCACCGACAAGGCCTGGCTGGCCGGCATGTCACGGATGAGGTCGATCACACGACGCGCCTTCATGGGCGTGACGCGGACATGCGTCGCCCGCGCGATGGCGGTGCGCACCTCGTTCGGCTCAGACATCTCTCGCTCCACAACTGTTACTGCACATATCGATTCCCGTACCCGCTCAGCCGCGCCGGGCGCGACGGTCGTCCTTGATGTGGCCTCTGAAGGTCCGCGTCGGGGCGAACTCGCCAAGCTTGTGCCCGACCATGCCCTCAGTCACGAACACCGGAATGTGCTTTCGACCGTCGTGTACCGCGATCGTGTGCCCGAGCATGTCGGGGATGATCGTCGAGCGGCGCGACCAAGTCTTGATCACGTTCTTGGTGTTCTTGTCGTTCTGTGCATCCACCTTCTTGAGCAGGTGGTCGTCGACGAACGGGCCCTTCTTGAGACTGCGTGGCATCGTGTTGGCCCCTATCGCTTCTTGTTGGTCTTGCGACGGCGGACGATCAACTGGTCGCTGGGCTTGCGGCGACGCGTCCGACCCTCTGGTTTACCGCCCGGGTTTACTGGGTGCCGTCCTCCGGACGTCTTGCCCTCGCCACCGCCGTGGGGATGGTCGACCGGGTTCATGGCGACCCCACGGACGGTCGGGCGCTTGCCCTTCCAACGCATGCGCCCGGCCTTGCCCCAGTTGATGTTGGACTGCTCGGCGTTGCCGACCTCGCCAACGGTGGCGCGGCAGCGGACGTCGACGTTACGGATCTCGCCCGAAGGCATCCGCAGCTGTGCGTACGGACCGTCCTTGGCCACCAGTTGCACGCTGGCACCCGCAGAGCGGGCGATCTTCGCACCTCCGCCAGGCCGCAGCTCGATCGCATGGACGACCGTACCAACCGGGATGTTGCGCAGCGGCAGGGCGTTGCCTGGCTTGATGTCGGCGCTGGGGCCATTCTCGATCCGGTCGCCCTGCTTCAGCAGTCGAGGGGCGATGATGTAACGCTTCTCGCCGTCGGCGTAATGCAGCAGCGCGATGCGGGCTGTGCGGTTGGGGTCATATTCGATATGCGCGACCGTCGCCGGCACGCCGTCCTTGTCATGCCGGCGGAAGTCGATCACCCGGTAGGCGCGCTTGTGCCCACCGCCCTGATGCCGGGTCGTAATCCGGCCCTGGTTGTTGCGGCCGCCCTTGCTGTGCAGCGGCCGGACCAGCGACTTCTCCGGGGTGTCGCGCGTGACCTCGGCGAAGTCCGCCACCGAGGAGCCGCGGCGGCCCGGGGTGGTCGGCTTGTATTTACGTATAGCCATCGTCAGCTACCAATCTGACCGAAAACGTCGATCCGGTCGCCAGCACGGAGCGTCACCACGGCGCGCTTGGAACTCTTGCGCTGGCCGAAGCCGCCCCGGGTGCGCTTGCGCTTGCCCTGTCGGTTGAGCGTGTTGACATCGGTGACCTTGACCGTGAACACCTTTTCGACCGCGATCTTGATCTGGGTCTTGTTCGCCAGCGGATGGACTTCGAACGTGTACTTGTTCTCGTCCAGCAGGCCGTAGCTCTTCTCCGAGATCACCGGAGCGAGCAGCACGTCGCGAGGATCGTCAAACATCAGTTCTGCTCCTCATCGGCCGGCGCGTCACTCACGTCGGCGTCCGCCTTCGGAGCGGACTTCTTGGCCGGGGCCTTCTTCTCCGCCGTGGGCTTGTCCGCGGCTGACTTCTCCGCCGTGGGCTTGTCCGCCGTGGCCTTCTCCGTAGTGGCCTTCTCCGCGGCTGACTTCTCCGCCGTGGGCTTGTCCGTAGTGGCCTTCTCCGTAGTGGCCTTCTCGGGGGCTGCCTTCTGCGGGCTTGCTTTTTCCGAGGTCGAATCCTTCGCAGGCCTCGTACTCGCGGCTGCTTGCGGCTCTGGCGCGCCGCCTGTCTCGGGGGCATCGCCAAGTTCCGCGCTCGTTGCCGCGCCCTTGGCCGACTTGCCCGTCGCCGGTCCCGCAAGGAACGCCTCGAGCGCGCCCTGGGTGAAGACGATCTCGTCGCTGATCAGCACGTCGTAGGTGTTGAGCTGACCCGGCTCGAGCAAGTGCACAGTCTGCACGTTGCGCAAGCTCTTCCAGGTGAGCTCGTCAGTGCGCTCGGCCACGACGAGTACGTGGGTAGCAGTGCTGACCTTCGCCAGCGAGGCCGCCGCCGCCTTCGTGGAGGGGGAATCGCCAGAGACCAGCGAAGACACCACAATGACTCGATCGTTGCGTGCCCGGTCAGACAGGGCACCGCGTAGGGCTGCAGCCTTCATCTTCTTGGGAGTGCGCTGGTCGTAGCTGCGCGGCTGCGGGCCGTGGACCACGCCGCCGCCGGCGAACTGAGGCGCACGCGTCGAACCCTGGCGAGCGCGGCCGGTGCCCTTCTGCCGATACGGCTTCTTACCGCCGCCCCGGACCTCGCCGCGGGTCTTCGTCGATGCCGTGCCCTGGCGAGCAGCAGCAAGCTGCCCTACAACGACCTGGTGGATGAGTGAGATATTGGCAGGGACGTCGAAGACGTCAGCGGGCAGTTCGATCTTGGCGCTCGTCGCCTTCTCATCGGCCGGGCTATGCACAGTAAGCGACAGTGTCATCGTCAGGCTCCTTTCACCGCGGAGCGGACGAGTACGAGGCCGCCCTTCGGGCCAGGTATGGCGCCCTTGATGAGCAGCAGGCCGCGCTCAGCGTCAACCTTGTGAACGGTCAGACTCTGCGTCGTCTGGGTCTCATGGCCCATCCGACCGGCCATCTTCATGCCTTTGAACACCCGGCCGGGAGTAGCGCACGCGCCGATCGATCCCGGCGCGCGGTGCTTGCGCTGGGTCCCGTGGCCGGCGCCGAGGCCGTGGAAACCGTGCCGCTTCATCACGCCAGCGGTTCCCTTGCCCTTCGTGGTACCGGTGACATCAACGGAGGCCCCGTCAGCGAACACGTCCGCGCTGATCTCCTGGCCCACCGTGTAGCCCTCGATCGAGTCGGTGCGCAGCTCCACCAGGTGACGGCGGGGCGTGACCTCGGCAGCTTTGAAGTGCCCGGCAACCGGTTTGGTGACCTTGCGCGGATCGATCTGCCCGTAGGCAAGCTGCAGGGCGGTATAGCCGTCCTTCTCCTGGGTACGGATCTGGGTGACGACGCACGGCCCAGCCTTGACGACGGTCACCGCAACGATCCGGTTGTTCTCGTCGAAGACCTGGGTCATGCCGAGCTTTTCGCCCAGAATCCCAGTCGTCGTGTCGTTAGCCATGTCTCTTCTCGCCTACTGGATATTCACATCGACGCTGGCCGGCAGGTCGATGCGCATGAGCGCGTCCACCGTCTTCGGCGTCGGGTCGAGGATGTCGATGAGCCGTTTGTGAGTGCGCATCTCGAAGTGCTCACGGCTGTCCTTGTATTTGTGCGGAGAGCGGATCACGCAGTAGATGTTCTTCTCGGTCGGCAGCGGCACGGGGCCAACGACCCGGGCGCCCGTTCGGGTCACGGTTTCGACGATCTTGCGCGCGCTGGCGTCGATGGCCTCGTGGTCGTAGGCCTTGAGCCGAATGCGGATCTTTTGTCCCGCCATGGTGGCTTACTCACCTTCACTGTGTTACTGCCTCAGGAACGAGCTCGCAGCGGCTGCCGGAGCGAGGTGCCGAGCGGATCGCGGATAGCTACCGGGTTGCATGGCCCGGCGGTATCCCCGTCCACCCAGTACAAGGGCCGGCGCTGACGCCGGCCCTTGTACCGACTACTTGACGATCTTCGTGACGCGGCCTGCACCCACGGTGCGGCCACCCTCGCGGATGGCGAAACGCAGGCCTTCCTCCATGGCGATCGGCTGGATCAGCGCCACAACCATTTCGGTGTTGTCGCCCGGCATGACCATCTCGGTGCCCTCGGGGAGGGTCACCACACCGGTCACGTCGGTGGTGCGGAAGTAGAACTGCGGGCGGTAGTTGTTGAAGAAGGGCGTGTGTCGGCCGCCCTCGTCCTTGGAGAGGATGTAGACGTTAGCCTCGAAGTCGGTGTGCGGGGTCGTCGTGCCAGGCTTGATGACGACCTGGCCGCGCTCGACGTCCTCACGCTTGATGCCGCGAAGCAGCAGGCCGACGTTCTCGCCTGCCCGAGCCTCGTCGAGGAGCTTGCGGAACATCTCCACGCCGGTGACCGTCGTCGTCTGCTTGTCGGGGTGGATACCGACGATGTCGACAGTCTCGTTTACCTTCAAGATGCCACGCTCGACACGACCAGTGACAACCGTGCCACGGCCGGTGATCGTGAAGACATCCTCGACGGGCATCAGGAACGGCTTCTCGATATCGCGGATGGGCTCGGGGACCGACTCGTCCACGGCAGCCATCAGCTCGATGACCGACTCGCCCCACTTGGAGTCACCTTCGAGCGCCTTGAGTGCCGATACGCGCACGATCGGGGCGTCATCGCCCGGGAACTCGTACTGGTTGAGCAGCTCGCGAACCTCGAGTTCGACGAGCTCCATGATCTCCTCGTCGTCCACCATGTCGGCCTTGTTCAAGGCGACGACGATGTAGGGAACACCCACCTGGCGAGCGAGCAGCACATGCTCCTTCGTCTGGGGCATCGGGCCATCGGTGGCGGCGACAACCAGGATCGCTCCGTCCATCTGCGCCGCGCCGGTGATCATGTTCTTGATGTAGTCAGCGTGACCGGGGCAGTCGACGTGTGCGTAGTGACGCTTCTCGGTCTGGTACTCGATGTGCGCGATCGAGATCGTGATACCGCGCTGCTTCTCCTCGGGCGCCTTGTCGATGTCGTCGAATGCGAACACCGGGTTGATGTCCGGGAACTTGTCGTGCAGGACCTTGGAGATCGCTGCGGTCAGCGTCGTCTTGCCATGGTCGATATGACCGATGGTGCCGATGTTGACGTGCGGCTTGGTCCGCTCGAACTTCGCCTTCGCCACTGTGGATCCCTTTCCTTCGGGCTAGTCTGCCGGTCTGTTCTGAATGTCTGTGTCCGGCGGTGTGGACTGTTGTTGACTGTCGGTCGTCCGCGGCCGCGGACAGGTTTGTGCTACTCCCCCGTCGCCTTCGCGACGATTTCCTTTGCGACGTTCTGCGGAACCTCGGCGTAGCTGTCGAACTGCATCGAGTAGCTGGCACGCCCCTGCGTCTTGGAACGCAGGTCTCCGACGTAGCCGAACATCTCCGACAGCGGAACCAGCGCCTTGACGACGCGGACACCGCTGCGCTCCTCCATAGCCTGGATCTGGCCACGGCGTGAGTTCAGATCTCCGATGACGTCGCCCATGTTCTCCTCGGGCGTCGTGACCTCGACCGCCATCATCGGCTCGAGGAGTACTGGATTGGCCTTGCGAGCCGCGGCCTTGAAGATCATCGAGCCAGCGATCTTGAACGCCATTTCTGACGAGTCGACGTCGTGGTAACCGCCGTCGGTGAGGGTCATCTTCACACCGACGAGGGGGTAGCCCGCGAGGATGCCGTATTGCATGGCTTCCTGCGCACCCTGGTCGACCGACGGGATGAACTCCTTCGGGATCTTTCCGCCGGTGACGGCATTCTCGAATTCGTAGGTCGGGCCGTCCGGAGTGAGCTCGAGCGGCTCGAGGCGAATCTGCACCTTTGCATACTGACCTGAACCGCCGGTCTGCTTCTTATAGGTCAGGTCTTCGCGCTCGACGGTCCGCTTGATCGTCTCGCGGTAGGCGACCTGAGGTTTACCGACGTTCGCCTCGACCTTGAACTCCCGGCGCATCCGGTCGACGAGGATCTCCAGATGCAGCTCGCCCATTCCCTTGATGATGGTCTGGCCGGTCTCTTCGTCGTTCTGGACCTGGAAAGTGGGGTCTTCCTCCGCGAGCTTCTGGATCGCTATGCCGAGCTTCTCCTGGTCGCCCTTCGTCTTCGGCTCGATGGCAACCTCGATGACCGGCGCCGGGAACGTCATCGACTCGAGAACGATCGGCTTCTGTGGGTCCGAGAGCGTGTCACCGGTGGTCGTCTGCTTCAGCCCGGCAACCGCGATGATGTCACCGGCACCAGCGCGTGGCAGCTCTTCACGCTTGTTCGCGTGCATCTGGTAGATCTTGCCGATTCGCTCCTTGCGGTCCTTTGTGGAATTCAGAACCTGCGCACCGTTCTCCACGACACCGGAGTAGATCCGCACGAAGGTCAGCTTGCCGAGGTGCGGGTCAGTCGCGATCTTGAACGCCAGGGAGGCGAAAGGCTCGCTTTCGTCGGTCTTGCGCTCAACCTCGGTGACACCGTCCTGCAGGGTGCCGGTTACGTGATCGACATCCAGCGGGGAGGGAAGGTAATCGACCACGGCGTCCAGCATCGGCTGAACCCCCTTGTTCTTGAACGCCGACCCGGTGAGGACGGGATTGACCAGGTCGGCGATCGTCGCCCGTCGGATGGCAGCCTTCAACCTGTCGACGGAAAGGTCCTCGCCCTCGAGGTAGGCCTCGGCGATCTCGTCGTCGACATCGGAGAGCGTCTCCAGCAGCTTGTCGCGGTACTCGTTCGCGAGCTCGACGAGGTCGGCCGGAATCTCCTCGACGTTGAACTCCTCGCCGAGCTTGGTCTCGCCGCGCCATGTCAGGGCGCGCATCTCGACCAGGTCAACCACGCCGATGAAGTCGGCCTCACTGCCGATCGGGAGCTGCAAGACGAGCGCGTTGCTGTTAAGCCGGTCCTTCATCATCTGCACGCACCGGAAGAAGTCGGCTCCGGTGCGGTCGAGCTTGTTGACGAAGCACATCCGCGGGACGTTGTACTTGTCAGCCTGGCGCCACACCGTCTCGGTCTGCGGCTCGACGCCGGCGACACCGTCGTAGACGGCAACCGCGCCGTCGAGCACGCGCAGGGACCGTTCGACCTCGACGGTGAAATCAACGTGTCCGGGCGTGTCGATGATATTGATCGTGTGGTTCTTCCAGGTGCACTTCGTCGCAGCGGACGTGATCGTGATGCCGCGCTCCTGCTCCTGCTCCATCCAGTCCATCGTGGCGGCGCCATCGTGGACTTCGCCGATCTTGTAATTGATTCCGGTGTAGAACAGGATGCGCTCGGTCGTCGTGGTTTTGCCCGCGTCGATATGCGCCATGATCCCGATGTTTCGGGTCCTGGCGAGGTCGGCGTTGTTGGCCATGATTCCTTCTCGTCTTTGTTGCGGCGGGCTGCTGGTGGTGTTACCAGCGGTAGTGGGCGAAGGCCTTGTTGGACTCAGCCATCTTGTGGGTGTCTTCGCGCCGCTTGACTGCGGCGCCAAGGCCGTTGCTCGCGTCGAGGAGCTCGTTGGTCAGACGCTCGGTCATCGTCTTCTCCCGACGCTGGCGCGAGTAGCCGACCAGCCAGCGCAGGGCGAGCGTGGTGCTGCGACCCGGCTTCACCTCGACAGGCACCTGGTAGGTGGCCCCACCGACGCGGCGGCTCTTCACCTCAATGGTGGGCTTCACGTTGTCGAGTGCGCGCTTGAGAGTGATAACTGGGTCGTTGCCGGTCTTCTCGCGGGTCCCCTCGAGGGCCCCGTACACGATGCTCTCGGCGACGGAGCGCTTGCCGTGCAGGAGAATCTTGTTGACCAGCTGAGTGACCAGCGGCGAGCTGTACACCGGGTCGATCACCAGGGGGCGCTTCGGCGCCGGGCCCTTACGCGGCATTAGCTCTTCTCCTTCTTGGCGCCATAGCGGCTGCGCGCCTGCTTGCGGCCGCGGACGCCTTGCGTGTCCAGTGACCCGCGGATGATCTTGTACCGGACACCGGGGAGATCCTTCACCCGGCCGCCGCGTACGAGCACGATCGAGTGCTCCTGCAGGTTGTGCCCGACGCCTGGGATGTAGGCCGTGACCTCGATGCCGCTGGTGAGCCGCACGCGAGCTACCTTCCGCAGAGCGGAGTTCGGCTTCTTCGGCGTCGTTGTGTAGACGCGCGTGCAGACGCCGCGGCGCTGCGGCGAACCCTTCAGCGCCGGCGTCTTCGTCTTGCCGATTTTGTCCTGGCGACCCTTGCGGACCAGCTGATTGATCGTAGGCATGTGGCCTGCAATCTCCTCGCTCGCTGTTGATGAAGTGTGACGACTCGGTGGTGCAGTGGTGCCGTGCGGTGGTGCCGTGCGGTGGTGCCGATGGGGTCGAAGCGGCTTCTCTCGCGCCCCGGTGTGCTGCTTTCGTGGCACCCGTGGTGACTACAAGCGCCGTCACACGGGAGCTTTAGGCTCCTCACCGGTCCCCGCGGTCGGGCGTGTCGCCACCCTCGCGCAGGCCAGCCCGAAGAAAACAAACGGTCTGGACGGTGAGTCCGGGCCATCTGGCGCTGGCCGCATCCCCCGAATTACTGGGCCTACGTCCTGCTGCGCCGCAAGGCACGGATCAGGACCCGGATCGCTCCGGGCACAAGCAACTACCTTACCTGTGCCGCCGCAGAAGCGCCAAATCCCTGAGGACCGGGTAGTGGGTCAGTTTAAAAACAAGATCTTTAGCCGTGTGGCGGGCCGCGTGGGACGATAGAAACATGCCTGACCGCTCACGCAAGCGCCCCACGGATATCAACGCCTTGGCGGCTTCTATCGTCCGGGACTCCACAAGCGAGGACAAGACAGACGAGTCAGCAAACGATGGCAAGGATCCTGCTGCCGTGGCGCTCGGCCGTCGCGGCGGTCTGAAAGGCGGCAAAGCCCGCGCGGCGAAGCTGACACCGGAACAGCGTTCCGAGATCGCGCGGAATGCGGCGCAAGCGCGGTGGTCAGCTACGGACGACTGACAACGGACCCCTTGACGGCGGCATCGTGGTCACCTCGGCGTAGTCGTCGGGGTTTGTCAGACGGATCGCACGGCGCAACTCGCTGACGCTATACCCGTGTTCTCCCAAGTGAACCTCCGCGGCGCGGGCGAGCAACGTCGGAGTTTCCCTTGGGATTTCATACGGTTCTGAGGCATTGAAACCGTGGGCGCTGTACCGCTTATAGAGACGCGTCGCGTCGTCACGGCCTATGCATCCCAGCGACTCTGCACGGCGGATGAGGGTTTTCATCGACACGCGCCAATGCAATTTGTATGGGCCGAGAGACTCAAAGCGGAGAGCCTTGAGGTCGGCCGCGATCTGGGCGCTGGGCATCAAGAACTCGGCTGCAAACTCGTCAGCTTCGGTCTCGGGATCGGCCGCCGTCGGAGCGGCGTGCATCGTCAGATGCCCGATCTCATGTGCAAGCGTCCACCTCAAGTCGGCCATCGAGATCTCAGAGTTCATGTAAAACAGCGGATGGTGCCGTGTCGCCCAGCAACTCATCCCGAAGAGCTTTCGGTTTCCGAAGGGCGACAAAATGACGATGCCTGATGCCGACTCGATCAATCCGATCAGGTTTGATATCGGGCCATCTGGAATGCGCCAGGCGGTTCGGAGCGCGCGTGCGATTGCAGTTGGAGTTCCGAACTCCTCCACTTCAAGGGTATGAAACTGCCTGGCCCCCGCGATCTCAAGTCCGTTCAGCATGCGTTGGACGTTGACGTTGCGCACAAACATCATGGCGTTTGCGCGCGAAAGGATCTTGGCCGGCAACGTCTTGCGCTTGCGGTGGTAGTGACAGACGGACGCACCATCGCGTAGCTGCCCAGGTTCGCTGAAGAACTCAACCGGGTATTCCAGAAACTTGGCGATACGTTCGAGCTGGGCTTCGTTCGGAACGAACAGATCTGCCTCAGCCTTGGAGATAAGTCCCTGAGTGATACCCGCCGCGGAACCCACCTCTGTCTGACTGCGTCCTCTGCTCTCGCGGGCGATGATCAGCGCTTGCGAGTTGAAGTAGGCATTCACCTTGCGGCTTCGTCGTCGCGCGAAGCATCTTTGCGAGTGGATCGGATGACGGTAGTGCCGAGCGTATCCGTCGGATCGAGGGGAAGGGTCTCGTAGTTGTCGCTCGTACCGGCCTCGCCATACACGAAGTAGCGCCACAATGTGCTCTTGCCGTAGTCACACTGCACGGACAGCCTGCTGATCTGCCCGGCTGCATCCAGCCGGTAGCCGCATGTAACGAGGGTTGGCGGTTCTGAGGAACCGTCCAGAACGAGCGCCTCCACCATCTCAGCGTCGTACTTGTGCGTAGCGAGGAGGTCCTGCTTATCGGTCGCTACATTGCGTGGCTGACCGCTCACGACGTATTTGTACCTGATGGCCAGGTCCTCGCTGACGATGATCACGAAGAAGCCGTAGGCGGTCAATTCACGGGCGCCGCTCGGGAGCGCGCCGCGCACGGCGCGCGTCGTGAGGTCGTGAATGATCCCGGCGCGCGTCGTCGGTGAAAACGTGGCTGCGTAGGAGGGGAACTGCTTGACGATCTTGTTCCACTCCTTGACGGCCTGCAAGCACGGCTTGACCAGCACTGCCTCCGCAATGGGGTCAAGCCGTACTCGCGCCTCGTCGAGAGTCAGCAGCTGCATATCCAGAAGGTTACCAGTCGCCCGGAAAATCGGATACGTTTTATGAGGAATTTTATATTGACTTTTCTTAGAGCGGTCAAGCATAATGGTCAGTATGGTCAACCGGCTCAGCACCGAACAACGCTCCCGCATCGTCGGCTGCCTCACCGAGGGCATGTCCATCCGCGCGACTGTTCGGGTCACTGGTGCAGCGAAGAACACGATCGTCAAGCTCCTCGCGGACCTGGGCGCGGAGTGCGCGCACTACCAGGACGTGACGCTGCGGAACCTGCCATGCCTGCGGATCGAGTGCGACGAGATCTGGTCGTTCTGCCATGCGAAGGAGAAGAACCTCCGCGAGGACCAGAAGGGCGTCTTTGGCCTGGGCGATGTGTGGACGTGGACGGCGATCTGCGCTGACACGAAGCTGGTGCCGTCGTGGCTCGTTGGTGAGCGGACCACCGAGGACGGCACGATCTTCATGCAGGACGTCGCCTCGCGCCTGGACAAGCGGATCCAGCTCACGACGGACGGCCTGACGATCTACCCGCTGGCGATCGAGTCCGCGTTCTTCGGGCAGCTCGACTACGCCATGCTTCACAAGATTTACAACACGCCGAAGGGCACCGACAACGAGCGCCGCTATTCTCCCGCCGTCTGCACCGGAGTTGAGCGGAAGGTGATGTCCGGAAACCCCGATATGGCGCTGGCGTCGACGTCCTACGTCGAGCGTCAGAACCTCACCATGCGGATGGGGATGCGCCGCTTCACACGCCTGACCAACGGATTCAGCAAGAAAATCGAGAATTTGGCGCACGCCGTGTCGCTCCATTACATGCACTACAACTTCGCTCGCCCGCACGCGACGCTCACGAAGGCCGCGAGAGGCATCCCGACGACGCCTGCCATGGCGGCAGGCGTCGCGGATCATGTATGGACGCTGACCGAGATCGCAGCGTTGCTGGACTAGACAGTCGGTTGCAGGAAGGCGCGGCGCAAGATCTCGGCCGGCGAAACGCGGTCACGTTCCGCTGCGCGCCGGAGCTGCGCCATTTCTTCGGGCAGCAGGCGAACGCCTACTTGGTCGCGGCGTTGTCTGACGTCGGTTCCTCGGCGGCTTCGGTTGGTCGTTTGGTCCTCATCAGCGGCCATGGATCATAGGATGCCTGTCCAGTCGCCCGCGGGTAGCCGCGACACTCCGATTAGCGCGCGGCTACCCGCGTTTCCTCGGTCGGCATGAAACCCTGGGGTACGGCGAAGGCCCCGGCGGTTGCACGCCGAGGCCCAGCTGAATGTCAGGTACGCCCCCGTAGCTCAGAGATAGAGCAACGGCGTCGCAGCTGTAGGTCGCAGGTTCGAGTCCTGCCGGGGGTACCTGACTTTCAGTGCCGTGTAGCAAGCCGACTTTACCCACGCCGTCTCATTTACGCGAGACCGTCCTTAGCGCGTCGTGACCGGCCTTACACGATTACTATCTCATGTCAAGGCCCGGTGTCAGTCAAACTGACCCACTACCTAGGACCGGCAGCTAACCCAGGCGCGCGGACCTCGCCTGCCCGGGGCGGGTGCGGGTGTTGGGGGCTCGGGCCCCAGACAGGTTCTCAATGTGACGGCTCAACGCATCCCGGCACCCACTTGTGCCGCCGCCCGGGCTCTTCCCCGCTGACATTGTCCTTCTCAGCCCAATTTGGCCGCTATCTCAGCGGGGAAGAGGACCGCTAGCCACAAGGGCCGCTGGCCACAGGACCGCCGGCCAGAGGGCCGCTGGCCACAGGGCCGCCGGCCACAAGGACCACCGGGAAAGCGGGCCGCCAGCCAGAGGACCACTGGCCACAAGGACCACCGGCCATGAGACCGGACACCCGCAGCCCTACGAGCAGGCCGGCCCCGAAGGACCGGCTCTGCCATGTCGCGCAGCTCACGACCTACTGATCGATGCCAGCAGGCCGATCAGCGGTAGTCGTCGTAGCCGAATTCGTCCAACGGGACCGCCGGACCGAGCGCGCCCCCGCCGCCGAAGCCGTAGTAGTCGTTCTCGTCGTACCCGGCCATCGAGAACGCGGCAGCGCGTGCCTCCTCGGTCGGGTTCACCTCGACGTTGCGGTACCGAGCGATGCCGGTGCCCGCCGGGATGAGCTTGCCGATGATCACGTTCTCCTTCAGGCCGACAAGCGAGTCACTCTTCGCTGAGATCGCGGCGTCGGTGAGGACACGCGTGGTCTCCTGGAAGGATGCCGCCGACAGCCACGACTCGGTGGCCAGTGAAGCCTTGGTGATGCCCATGAGCACCGGACGGCCCGAAGCCGGCTCGTTGCCCTCGGCCACCACGCGGCGGTTCCCGGCCTCGAAGTTGCTTCGTTCCACGAGTGAACCGGGCAGAAACTCGGTGGCGCCCGATTCGATCACGGTGATCCGCTTGAGCATCTGACGGATGATCACCTCGATGTGCTTGTCGTGAATGGCCACACCCTGGCTCCGGTACACCTCCTGGACCTCACGGACGAGGTGCAACTGCACCTCGCGTGGGCCCATGATGCGCAGCACGTCGTGCGGGTTGACCGCTCCGGAGACCAGCTGCTGGCCGGCTTCGACCTGATCGCCGTCGCTAACGAGCAGGCGGGCGCGCCGGGTGATTGGGTACTCCCGCTCTTCACTGCCGTCATCGGGAGTGATGACGACCCGACGCGAGGAGCCCTTCGTGCCGTCGGATTCCTCGATCCGCACACGCCCGGAGGCCTCGGCAACAGGAGCGACACCCTTCGGGACGCGGGCCTCGAACAGCTCCGCCACACGGGGCAGGCCGTGCGTGATGTCCTCACCGGCAATGCCGCCGGTGTGGAACGTGCGCATGGTGAGCTGTGTGCCCGGCTCGCCGATGGACTGGGCGGCGATGATACCGACCGCCTCGCCCACGTCGACGAGCTTTCCGGAGGCCAGCGACCGGCCGTAGCAGCTCGCGCAGGTACCCAGCGCCGACTCGCAGGTGAGCACGGAGCGCACCCGCACCTCGGTGACGTTGGCCGCCATCAGGGTGTCGATCAGCACATCTCCGAGGTCGGTACCGGCCGCGGCGATCACCTTGCTGCCGACCTTGACGTCCTCGGCGAGGACGCGGGCGTAGACCGAGGTCTCCACGTGGACGTCCTTGACCAGCGTGCCATCTGCGGCCGCGGACGCGATCGACAGGGACACGCCACGGTCAGTGCCGCAGTCCTCCTCGCGGATGATCACGTCCTGGCTGACGTCGACGAGCCGTCGGGTCAGATAGCCCGAGTCGGCGGTCCGCAACGCCGTGTCGGCGAGTCCCTTGCGGGCACCGTGAGTGGAGATGAAGTACTCCAGTACCGACAGGCCTTCGCGGAAGTTCGACTTGATCGGGCGCGGGATGATCTCGCCCTTCGGGTTGGCGACCAGACCCCGCATACCCGCGATCTGACGCATCTGCATCATGTTTCCGCGCGCTCCGGAGTTGACCATGATGTAGACCGGGTTCGTCTTCGGGAAGTTGAGTTCCATCTCCTTGGCGACCTCGCTGGTCGCCTTGGTCCAGACCTCGACCAGCTCCTGGCGGCGCTCCTCCTCGGTTATCACGCCACGCAAGTACTGCTTCTCGATTTTCTCCGCGTCCTTTTCGTACCGGTCCAGGATCTCGGCCTTGCGCGGCGGGGTCACCACGTCGTCGATGGCGATCGTGATGCCCGACCGGGTCGCCCAGTGGAAGCCCGCCGCCTTCAATGCGTCGAGCGTCTGCGCGACAGCCACCTTCGGGTAGCGCTCAGCGAGATCGTTGACGATCTGGCCGAGTTCCTTCTTCGTCACCTCGTAGTTGACGAACCGGTAGTCGGTAGGCAGCAGGTCGTTGAACATGCACCGGCCGAGCGAGGTCTCCAGGCGGACCGCCGTGCCCGGCTCCCATCCCGCCGGCGGCTCCCATGGGGCATTGCCCGGACCGTTGTCGACGCTCGCAACCCCGTCGACACGGATCTGGACCCGGTCCTGCAGGTGCAGGCCGCCGCGGTCGAGAGCCATCCGTGCCTCGGCCGGCGAGACGAAGATCGGAATGTCCCGCGCGCCCTTCGAGCTGACCAGGTCGTCACGCTCGCGCGTGAGGTGGAACAGCCCCAGGATCATGTCCTGGGTCGGCATGGTCACGGGCCGGCCGTCGGCCGGCTTCAGGATGTTGTTCGTCGAGAGCATGAGCACTCGCGCCTCGGCCTGAGCCTCGGCCGACAGGGGCAGGTGCACGGCCATCTGGTCGCCGTCGAAATCGGCGTTGAAGGCAGTACAGACCAACGGGTGGATCTGGATTGCCTTGCCCTCGACCAGCTGTGGCTCGAAGGCCTGGATCCCGAGACGGTGCAACGTCGGCGCCCGGTTGAGCAGCACCGGGTGTTCGCGGATGACCTCTTCGAGGACATCCCAGACGACCGGGCGCGCTCGCTCGACCATGCGCTTGGCGGACTTGATGTTCTGCGCGTGGCTGAGGTCGACCAGCCGCTTCATGACGAACGGCTTGAACAGCTCCAGTGCCATGCCCTTCGGGAGGCCACACTGGTGCAGCTTGAGCTGCGGGCCGACGATGATGACCGACCGGCCTGAGTAGTCGACGCGCTTGCCGAGCAGGTTCTGGCGGAACCGGCCTTGCTTGCCCTTCAACAGGTCCGACAGCGACTTCAACGGGCGGTTACCCGGTCCAGTGACCGGCCGGCCCCGACGGCCGTTGTCGAACAGAGCATCGACAGACTCCTGCAGCATCCGCTTCTCGTTGTTCACGATGATCTCGGGCGCGCCCAGATCGATCAAACGCTTGAGGCGGTTGTTGCGGTTGATCACGCGGCGGTAGAGGTCGTTCAAGTCCGACGTGGCGAAGCGGCCACCGTCGAGCTGAACCATCGGCCGCAGGTCCGGCGGGATGACCGGAACGCAGTCGAGCACCATGCCCAGCGGTGAGTTGGTGGTGTTGAGGAACGACGCGACCACCTTCAGCCGCTTGAGCGCACGCAGCTTCTTCTGGCCTTTGCCGCTTCGGATCGTCTCGCGCAGATCCTCGGCCTCGGCGTCGAGATCGAAGTTCTTGAGCAGCGTCTGGAGCGACTCCGCCCCCATGCCGCCTTCGAAGTACTCACCGAAGCGGTCGCGCAGCTCCCGGTACAGCAGCTCATCGCTGATCAGCTGCTTGACGTCGAGCTTGCGGAAGGTGTCCATGACCTCGTCGAGGCGGTCGATCTCGCGCTGTGCGCGGTCGCGCAGCTGACGCATCTCCCGCTCGCCGCCTTCACGGACCTTGCGGCGGACATCGCTCTTGGCACCATCGGCCTCGAGTTCTGCCAGATCGGTCTCCAGCTTCTTGGCGCGGGCGTCGATGTCGGAATCGCGCTTCTTCTCCAGCGTCGACTTCTCGGCGCTGATCTCGGCCTCGAGGCTCGGCAGATCCCGGTGGCGCTCCTCGGTGTTCACCTTCGTGATCAGGTACGCGGCGAAGTAGATGATCTTTTCGAGATCCTTGGGCGCCAGGTCGAGCAGGTAGCCGAGCCGGGACGGCACACCTTTGAAGTACCAGATGTGCGTGACAGGCGCCGCCAGCTCGATGTGGCCCATCCGCTCGCGGCGAACCTTCGCACGGGTGACCTCGACGCCACACCGCTCACAGATGATGCCCTTGAAGCGCACGCGCTTGTACTTGCCGCAGTAGCACTCCCAGTCCCGGGTGGGGCCGAAGATCTTCTCGCAGAACAGACCATCCTTCTCCGGCTTCAGTGTCCGGTAGTTGATGGTCTCGGGCTTCTTCACCTCGCCGTGGCTCCACTGGCGGATGTCGTCAGCCGTGGCCAGGCCGATGCGTAGCTCGTCGAAGACATTGACGTCGAGCAAAATTTCCTTCTTCCTCAGTTCCGACTAGCGGTTGCGCGGTGATCTTGATGCCGGGCGCGAGCCATCGCCCTGCCGCGGCATCAAGATCACCGGCAAAGAATCAAACCTCTTCGACACTGCTCGGCTCGAAGCGCCGGGACAGGTCGATGCCCAGCTCTTCAGCCGCGCGGTACACGTCATCGTCGGTGTCACGCATCTCGACAGCCATCCCGTCACTGGAGAGCACCTCGACGTTGAGGCACAGCGACTGCAACTCCTTCAGCAGCACCTTGAAGGACTCGGGGATGCCCGGCTCGGGGATGTTCTCGCCCTTGACGATCGCCTCGTAGACCTTGACGCGGCCGAGGATGTCGTCGGACTTGATGGTGAGCAACTCCTGCAGCGCGTAGGCGGCGCCGTAGGCCTGCATGGCCCAGCACTCCATCTCACCGAAACGCTGACCGCCGAACTGGGCCTTACCGCCCAGCGGCTGTTGGGTGATCATCGAGTACGGCCCGGTGGAGCGGGCGTGGATCTTGTCATCGACGAGGTGGAGCAGCTTGAGGATGTAGACGTAACCCACCGAAACCGGCTCGGGGAACGGCTCGCCGGAGCGGCCGTCCATGAGCCGGGCCTTGCCGGTGGACCCGATCAGCTGCTGCCCGTCGCGCGTCGCGAGCGTCGAGGCGAGCAACCCGGTGATCTCTTCCTCGCGCGCACCGTCGAACACCGGGGTGGCGACGTTGGTATCGGGCTGGCCGGTGCGCGCATCCTCGGACAGGCGCGCGGCCCACGGCGGAGCCCCCTCGACCTGCCAACCCGTCTTCGCGACCCAACCCAAGTGGGTTTCGAGGACCTGGCCAACGTTCATCCGGCTCGGCACGCCAAGCGGGTTGAGGACGATGTCGACCGGGGTCCCGTCGGACAGGAACGGCATGTCTTCAGGCGGCAGGATCTTTGCGATGACGCCCTTGTTCCCGTGCCGTCCGGCAAGCTTGTCGCCGTCCTGGATCTTGCGCTTCTGGGCGATGTAGACCCGGACGAGCTCGTTCACGCCCGGGGGCAATTCGTCGCCGTCCTCCCGGCTGAACACGCGCACGCCGATGACCTTGCCGGCCTCGCCGTGCGGAACCTTCAGTGACGTGTCACGAACCTCGCGCGCCTTCTCGCCGAAGATCGCCCGCAGGAGGCGCTCCTCAGGTGTCAGCTCGGTCTCGCCCTTCGGGGTCACCTTGCCGACGAGGACGTCGCCGGGCACCACATCGGCGCCGATCCGGACGATCCCGCGCTCGTCGAGGTCGGCGAGGACCTCCTCGGAGACGTTGGGAATGTCGCGGGTGATCTCCTCAGCGCCCAGCTTGGTGTCCCGGGCATCGACCTCGTGCTCCTCGATGTGGATCGAGGTGAGCACGTCGTCCTGCACGAGACGCTGATTGAGAATGATCGCGTCCTCGTAGTTGTGGCCCTCCCACGGCATGAACGCAACGAGAAGGTTCTTACCCAGGGCCATCTCACCGGTGTCGGTGGAGGGTCCGTCGGCGATGACCTGACCGGCCTCGACGCGGCCGCCCTCATCGACGATCGGTTTCTGGTTGAAGCTCGTCCCCTGGTTCGAGCGAGCGAATTTGGCCAGGCGGTATGTCTGGTGAGTCCCGTCGTCAGCCATGACCGTGATGTAGTCGGCAGACAGTTCCGTGACCACGCCCGCCTTCTCGGCGACCACGACATCGGCAGCGTCGACTGCGGCGCGAAGTTCCATGCCGGTGCCGACGAGCGGTGCCTCGCTGCGCAGCAGCGGGACGGCCTGACGCTGCATGTTCGCACCCATGAGGGCCCGGTTGGCGTCGTCGTGCTCCAGGAACGGAATCATCGCCGACGCGACAGACACCATCTGGCGCGGCGACACGTCCATGTAATCGACCGCGTCGGGATAGATGAGGTCGACCTCGCCGCCCTTCTTGCGGCACAGCACCCGGGCCTCGGTGAAGTTCCCCTCGGCGTCGATGATCGCGTTGGCCTGAGCGATGACGTGCTTGTCTTCCTCGTCCGCGGACAGGTAGTCGATCTGGTCCGTGACCCGGCCGGCCTCGACCTTGCGGTAGGGCGTCTCCACGAAGCCGAACGCGTTCACCCGGCCGTAGGACGCAAGCGATCCGATCAGGCCGATATTCGGGCCTTCCGGAGTCTCGATCGGGCACATGCGGCCGTAGTGGGACGGGTGGACGTCCCGGACCTCCATGCCGGCGCGGTCGCGCGACAGGCCGCCCGGGCCAAGCGCGGACAGACGCCGCTTGTGGGTGAGCCCGGCGAGCGGATTGGTCTGGTCCATGAACTGGGAGAGCTGGCTGGTGCCAAAGAACTCCTTGATGGAGGCGACGACCGGCCTGATGTTGATCAGGGTCTGCGGGGTGATGGCCTCGACGTCCTGCGTGGTCATGCGCTCGCGGACAACGCGTTCCATGCGGGACAGCCCGACCCGGATCTGGTTCTGGATCAGCTCGCCGACGGTGCGCAGGCGCCGGTTGCCGAAGTGGTCGATGTCGTCGACCTCGAAGCCGTCATCGCCGGCGTGCAGGCGGATGAGGTACTCGATGGTGCGGACGATGTCGTCCTCGGTCAGCGTCCCGGTCGTGATGGGAACGTCCAGACCGAGCTTCTTGTCGGCCTTGTAGCGACCGACTTTGGCCAGGTCGTAGCGCTTCGGGTTGAAGAACAGGTTCTCCAGCAGCGCCTGCGCGGACTCCCGCGTCGGCGGCTCGCCCGGGCGAAGCTTCCGGTAGATGTCGAGCAGGGCCTCGTCGGTGGAGCCGATGTGGTCCTTGTCGAGCGTGGCGATCAGGGTCTCCGACCACGCGAAATGCTCGCGGATGCGGTCGGCCGACCAGCCCAGGGCCTTCAGCAGCACGGTGACCGGCTGGCGGCGCTTGCGGTCAATGCGTACGCCGACCGTGGAACGCTTGTCGACGTCGAACTCGAGCCACGCGCCACGGCCGGGAATGACCTTCACGCTGTAGACGTCGACGTCGGAGGCCTTGTCGAGGGTCCGATCGAAGTAGACGCCCGGCGAACGCACGAGCTGGCTGACAACCACCCGCTCGGTGCCGTTGATGATGAACGTGCCCTTGCGGGTCATCACCGGGAAATCACCCATGAACACCGTCTGCGACTTGATCTCGCCGGTTGTGTTGTTGGTGAATTCGGCCGTGACGAACAACGGGGCGGCGTAGGTCATGTCCTTGTCCTTGCACTCCTCGATGGACGCCTTGACGTCCTCGAAGCGCGGGTTGGAGAAGGAAAGGCTCATGGAGCCGGAGAAGTCCTCGATGGGCGAGAGTTCGCTGAGGATCTCCTCGAGACCTGACTGCGCGATGCTGTCCTTGCCGACCCGGTTCTTCCACGCCTCGTTGCCGACGAGCCAGTCGAAGGACTCGGTCTGCAGCGCGAGGAGGTTCGGAACCTCCAGCGGCTCGCGGATCTTGGCGAATGACGTTCGGGGTGGGGAACCCGGGATGCCTACCAATTTGCCCTGTGAACTTGCCTTACCTGAGCGGGAGACTGCCAAGATGCGCGTCCTTCCAAGGACTACTGACCGGTGCCGAACCGCTGACCCCGGCGTCCTGACTTCCCCAAGTGGCCGCCGCAAGGGCGGGCAACACGAATTAGGCCGCTGGTAAGGCCAGACGGGCCGCAGGGTGGCAGAGGGCAGCGCAAAGTTACAGTCTAGCGACTGCGGGCATGGCTAGCAAGGCCACCACCCCGGCACCGCTCAGCTCACGCACCGCCCGCGGTCCCGATGAGCGATGCTCATCGCCTCCTGCGGGCGCTGGTGCCGAGGAACGGCATTTGTGGTCGTGCTCAGAAAGGGTGCCTCGCCCAACCCGGAACGTCAAGCATTTCGGGCGCTTTGTGGACGACGGGGTCGACGGACTCACGCCGTGGTGGTCATGTTCGACACCAGCCAAACGCCGCCGACGTTGTTCAACGTCACTGATGCGCTGGAGATATCGAGCCTCGGACTGGTGACCTTCGAGGTCGTTACCGACTCTTGCCCGTACACCAGGACCACCCACTGCTTGCCGTCCGGACTCACGCTGGTGATTGCAGCCTTTGCGACCTGCATCACCTGCACCGCCTTGCTCTGCGGCGCGATCTTCTTGACCGTGGCGTCCATCAGCTTCGTGTAATCCGCCTTGAGCTGCCCGGTGGCGCAGGCCTGGCCGGCCTTCTCGTTCTGGTCCAGCGTGCGGTAGTCGTAGGACAGGATCGCCGCCGTACAGGTCTTTGCCGCGGCCAGCACCTGCTGGCGTACCTGTTCGCGGAGGGCGCTCGTCGAGGATTTCGCCCACCAGACGCCGTCGGTCAGCCAGAGGCCGACCACGAGCAGAGCCACGGCGGCGAGTCCCGAGACGGCGGCGATGATCCAGCCCAGCCGAGAGATGCGCCGCCGCAGAGCATCCGCGTCCAGAGGCTGGCGGGTTGGTCGAGTCGGTAGCCCCGCGGGCGCCGCTGCGGGCGCTGGTTCGGTCACGGTACGGGCCGCACCCGCCGAAGCCCCCGCATCGCCAGCCGAAGCGTCGGTCCGGGTGGCGGGTAAGTCGTTGCGCGGTCCAGGCATCGGGCGCCCGCCGATACGCCGAGCCCGGCTGGCCGCCTGCGCGCTGGGGGTTGGCCGGGGCCTGGCGGGGTCGGTGGGCTCGCGCACGGGGGCGGTGGGGTCCTCGCTGGTCGGATCGGTCATATCAAGCCCACTGACTGAAGATCACTGGCAAGCCAGGCGGTGCCCACCCTGGTCATGGTGATCTCGAACCGGTTGCTGGAGTTCAGGGTCCGGGACCCGCTATCGGGAACCTGGTATCCCGAGGCCGAGACCAGCACCGCGTACTTGGCTCCGGCGGCCTGCTCGAAGGCCGAGGCAGTCACCTGGCCCTGCAGATCGAACTTCCCGCTGGTCATCTCGCTCAGCAGCGTGGACTTCTTCGTACCGCTGAGCAGGTCCGTCTTGAGGGCGCCGGTGGTTCCGGCGACGGTGCGGGCGTAGTCGGCGTCGAAGGTCGCACGCCGGTAGCTCAGCAGATTGACCGCCTGCTTCGATGCCGCGTCCACGGCTTGCTGCTCCAGACTCGTCAGGCCGAGCTGGGCGACGGCCCGCTGGTGGCGATGCCGTGCGGGTAGCGCGAGGGTTGCCAGAACAACGGCGAGGGCGACCGCGACTGCGGCCAGTGCCGCAGCGAGGACCCACGGCACTCGCCCGCTCGATGGCTTGGTTTCGGTCATGATCTCCTTCGTTGGGTCGAGCCGCCGCCAACCAGCCCACCGACTACGGACCCACCGACGACGCAGGCCGGCTCAGTGCAATGCGTCCGTCAGCAACGCCATCCAGGACCCATCACCCAGGACAGCAGCGCTGCCGTCGGCACTGGTCCCCACTCTGATCGTGCTTTGTGTGCTCACGCGAGGATATGCCGTCTGACCACCCGCCGTGCTGATCGGGTCGCCGCCCGGAGCGTTCTGCACGCCGCGGATGTTCTGTCCGGTGCTGGGCGCAAGCGCGCAGTGTGCGGCGGTGTTGGGGGCGATCGGACTCAGGTCAGACGGGGGCCGGATCTTCGTTCCGCCGTAGCCCTCCCGCGGCAGGCTGGACTTGATCGCACCGCAGTCGGCGGGGTTCGGGCTGTTCACGACGAAGCCGAGCAGGCCGGTGCCGTCGGGGCGCAGCGAGGTATAGGTGCCCGCGGCCAGCGACGGGTACAGCTCGAAGAGTTGCTCGATGCCGTTTCGGTGCCGCACCAGCAGCTGGCCGGTGGACGCGAGGTTACTGAAGGTCATGCCGAGGTCGGTCCGGTTGTCGCTGATGAAGCTACCCAGAATCGCGAGGTCGGTCGGTCCGTTGTCGAGGAGGTTCTGGATGTCGCCGTTGCTGGATTTCAACTGCTGGCTCAGCAGGTTCAAGCTGTGCGCCCAGCTGGCGACGTTGTCGGCAACGGCAAGCTGGGTGTCCAGAACGCCCGAGGATTTCTGGATCAGGGCGCTGGTGTCCGGCCAGTTCTTCTGGGCCGCGGCGAGCAGCGTGCTGCTGGCGTCGAGCAGGGCACCGAGAGCCGGGCCCTGGTCAGCGAAGGCATTGCCCAACTCGGTGATCAGGGTGTTCAAGTTCGTTGTGTTGACCGAATTCACGAAGTTGTCGAGATTGGTCAGCAGCACCTGCGTCGCGATGGGCAGCTTGTTGAGCTTCATCGGGATGATCTGGCCGCCGGTGAAGTACGGCCCGGCGTAGTTCGAGGCGGTGGCGTCCGGGGGAATCAGGTTGACGTACTGCTCGCCGATCACCGATCGATTGCTGACCTGGGCCGCGGCGTCAGTAGGGATCTTCGCGCTGTGGCAGTCCTTGATCTGGAGATCAACCCGGACGCCCTTGTCGATGAGGTGCAGTTGGCCGACCCTGCCCACGGTGACGCCGCGATAGGTGACCTCGGCGTTGGTGAAGATTCCCCCGGAGTCCGGGAAGTCCGCGGAGATTGTGCACCCGCCGCTGGTCAACAATCCGTTGCCCAGCCCGACGTACTGCAAGCCCACGTATGACACACCGACGAGAGTGATGATCACGAACAGGGCGAGCTGGATCTTGGTGGACCGCCTCAACATGAGTTCAACCCCCCAGCCCCGGTAGTAGCACCGGCGTGGCCGTCGAGCTCTGCGTCTTGGCGGCCGAACTCGAGGCCGCCGCCGGCGTCTTCTGCGGCGATAGGGCGTTGACGATCGCGCAGAGGCCGGGCACGTTCAGGCCGCACAAGTTGTCGTTGAGGCTGATGTCCAGGTGCAGCGAAAGGTTGGCGTAGTCGCTCTTCACGAACTGGGTCGTCTTGCCCACCGGGAACGGGAAGGTCAGCAGGAATCCGAGTGCATTCGGAAGATCCGAGCCCGCCGCCGTCAGCTGTTCGAGCACCGGCTGCAGTGACTGCAACGACGACGTCAAGGCCGTCTGAGTCGAGGCGATCACGCGCGTCGCGACGCTGCCCAGGTTCGCCAGACTCTGCAGCAGGGTGGTGAACTTCGGCCGCTCGTCGGCGAGGATCTTCAGCGCCTGCGGGAACGAGTCGAGCGCGTCGGTGAGGGACTTCTTGTCCTGGTTGAGGGTGGCGGCCAGCTGGGCGATGCTGGTCAAGGCACCGGTGATCTGATCCTTCTGCTTGTCGAGTTGGCCCACGAACGCCTGCAGCTGGTTGGTGATCAGGTCGCGCACGGCGGCCTCGTTGCCGTGCAGAGCCTTGTTCAGCTCGGTGGTGATCGTCTGGATCTGCTCCAGCCCGCCACCGTTGAGCAGCAGGGACAGGGAGCCGAGGACTTCCTCGACCTCAGGAGCGCTCTGGGTGCTGGTCACGGGGATGGTGTCGCCGTTGCTGAGCCGCGCCGCCACGGGTGCCGGCGGCTGGGACAGCTCGACGAACTTCTCGCCCAGCAGGGAGGTCTGCCTGACGTCGGCCTGCGCGTTCGCGGGCAGGCTCACGTCGCCGCGGACCTGCACCTTCACGCGGGCCTTCCAGCCCTGCAAGTCGACGGCGGTGACCTTGCCGACCGCGACATCGTTGACCTTGACGTTCGAGTTGGGCACCAGGTCGAGGACATCGTTGAAGACGATGTAGATCGAATACGACTGATTTCCCAGGCTCGGGCCGCCAGGCAGCCAGGTCGCGCTGTACAAGCCGTGGAACCCGCACCCGCTCAGGACCAGCGCAGCCGCGGTGGTGATCGCGGCCATTCGTGTTCCGAGCCCAATCCGCCGCCGCCTCATCCGCCGCCTCCGGTGCCGGGCAGTGATCCGGTGAGGCCGTTCGTCAGGCCGGAGAGGTTGTTCGTGCTGGCCGCTGCGGTCGAGCCACCGGTGATCTTGGCGCATGTCGTGAACAGACCGCTGAATAGGTTCCCGAGCAGTCCTTGCAACAAGCCTTGGGTCAAGGCGTCGCCGGCGACGGCGTGGAACAGATCGCAGATCTGGCCGGCCAACCCAGCCGGGGTCGTCAAGCCGGCCAGGTTGCTCCGGGTACCCAGCGTCCCCGTCTGCTCCTGGTACGCGTGGGTCAGGTTGGACAGCGCGATGGGGCCTGCGACGAGCGCCTCATTGAGCGCGGCCTGATCCTTCACCAGGACACCGGTGATGTTCTCCAGACCGACGATGTCGGTATGGGTCGCGGCCGCGTTGGCCTTGACGAAGCTGGCCACGGAGTTGAGGGCGATGGATAAGTTGTGCAGCGCGCCCCCGAGATCGGCACGCTCGTTGGACAGGTCGTTCGCGACCGTGGCCAGCAATGAGTTGAAGGAGCGCACCTGGGCATCGCTCTGGGAGAGCGCGTCGGTGAAGTTGCGCAGGTTCGTGACGGTGCCGAACAGGTCGGTGCTGCCGTTGGCCAGCGTGGTGGCCGCCAGCGAGAGGTTCTTGATGCTGGAAGCGAGCGCTGCGCCGTTGCCGTTGAGGTTGGCCGCCCCGACGTTGACCAGCGTGGAGAGTGCGCCGTTCTTGTTGGCCCCGTTCGGGCCGAGGGTTACCGACAGCGTGTTCAGCGCGTTGAAGATGTCGTCGAGTTCAGCCGGTGACGCCGTGCGCTCGAGCGGGATGGTCCCGCCGCTCGGGGTGACCGGACCGCCGACGTAGGCCGGAGAGAGCTGGATGTAGCGGTCGCTGACCAGGGAGTTGGCCACGATGTACGCCGAGGCGTTGGCCGGAACCTTGTAGGACGATCCGTAGCTCATCTCGACCTTGACCGAGCCACCCTGCGGGGTGACCTTCGTGACCGACCCGACCTGGATGCCGAGGACCTTCACCGGCGTGCCTGGGTAGACCCCGACCCCCGACCGGAAGCTCGCGTTGATCGTCTTGCTCGAGCCGCCGGTGAGCAGGTACACGCCTGCGACGACGACCACGGCGACGATCACGGTCGCGACGAGGGTCCGGATCATGCTCTTAGACATGCCGATCATCCGAGGCACCCCGAATCGGCGTTGCCTATGCCGACGATCGCGGCGATACCACCGGCACCCAGGTTGCAGATGTAGTTGTCGAACCAGCGCCCGTTGCCGAGCGCGTTGGCGAACACGCGGTAGAACGGTGCGAGCAGCTGCAGCCCGCGGTCCAGGCTGTCCTGGTTGGTCTGCAGCAGCGCGAGCACCTGCCGGAGGTTCTCCAGCATCGGGCCGATGGTCTTTTGGTTGTCCGAGACCAGACCTTGCAGCTGCACCGAGAGGGCAGAGGTGTTGATCAGCAGCGAGTGGATGGCATCTCGGCGCAGGTTCAGCTCGTCGAGCAAGGCGCTGCCGTCGGCCAGCAACTGCTGAAGTTGACTGTCGCGCTGGGCCAGCGTGCCGGTGACCGCGTTGGCGCTGCGTAACAAGGTCTGCAGCTGGTCGTTTCGGGACGCGATCGTCGTGGACAGCCGCGACAGGCCGGTGAGCACGGGAGACACCGACGGTTGGGTCTTCGCGAAGTCGTCCGAGAGCGCCTTGAACGCCTGCGCGAGCCGGTTGTTGTCGATCGAGTCAACCGTCGTGGTGAGCTGGCTGAACACCGGATAGATGTCAAAGGGCGAACTCGTTCGTTGCGTCGGGATCGGTGAGTGCGGGTCCTGCTTGTTGTTACCCAGCGAATCGATCGCCAGGTACTTCGCCCCCAGCAGCGTCTTGAGCGAGATCGCGACCGTGCTCCGGTCACCGACGAAACCGTTCTTCACTCGGAATTTCACCACCACCTGGCCGTTCGACAGGCCGGTCGAGGAGACCGTGCCCACCTTCACGCCGGAGATTCGTACGTCGTCGTTCGGTCCCAGGCCGGCATCCTCGGTGAACATCGCCGTGTAGGTCGTGCCACCGCCGATGATGGGAAGTTTGGAGGCGTTGAACGCTGCATAGAGGATCACCAGGAGGAAGACGAGCCCGATCGCCCCGATCGTCGTGGGGTTGCGGGCGCTGAACGGCTTTCCGCCGACGTTGGTCCGGCGCGTCTTGACCGGGCCGCTCGGTTCGGCCTGGGGGCGCTCCTCGCGCAACGGAATCGGTGAGTCGTTCTCCTCGTCGAAGAATCGAGTGCCGTCAGTCATCCGCGACACCTCACAGCGTTGGGCTGCTGCGTTACGTGGATGGGCAATATTGAGCCGTTGGGCAGCTTGATGTCGGCGCTGACCGAGCACAGGTAGAAGTTGAACCAGGAGCCGTAGCTGCCGGTGCGGATCAGGGCTGCGACCGTGTTGGGCAGCTGCTGCAGGAACGCGGCGACGGTAGAGCTGCTCCGGTTCAGGTTGGCCGTCAGCGCGGTCAGGTCAGTGATGTCCTTCGCCAGCGGCGCGCGGATCTGGGTCAGCAGGCCGGTCGTCGAGGTCGCCAGTTTGTTGATCCCGTCGATCGAGTTGCCGATCGAGATCCGGTCCTGTGCCAGACCGGAGATGAAGCGCTGCAGCTGCAGGATCAGGTTTGACAGCTCGCCGTCACGGGCGGCCACCGCACTCAGGACGGAGGAGAGATTGTCGACGACCTGCCCGACGATCGCGTCCTTGTTGGCGATCGAATTGGTGAGGTCGGCTAGGTTGCTCAGCAGCAGGTCGAAGCTGCCACTCTCGCCCTGCAAAGCTTGGATGATCTCCTGCGACAGGGCGTTGATCTGCGTGGCGTCCAGTCCTTGGAACAACGGCTGGAAGCCGTTGAACAACGCGGTGAGGTCGAGCGCCGGCGTGGTCTGGCTCACCGGAATCGTCGACCCCGGTTTGAGCACGTCGTTGGGGTCGCCCGGGCCTTGTTCGAGGTCCAGGTATCGCTGGCCGACCAGGTTCCGGTAGCGCAGCTTGGCCAGCGTCGATACCGGCAAAGGCCGGGTCGACACGACGCTGAACGAGATCTTTGCCAGGTACCGGGTGGCCACTGCCCCCTTGCGCTGGCACGCTGGTTGGTCCACCTTGACAAGTCCGATCCCGGTGATCGTTCCGACGCGCACGCCCGCGATGCGGACATCGTCGCCGCTGCTGAGGCCGGCGACGTCACAGAACATGGCGTGATAGCCCTTGGTGGACCCGTAGGCCTGGTTGGAGATCGTCGCACCCAGGACGTAAGTGGCGAACGCCGTGACGATCAGGAAGATGACCAGTTTGATCAGCGGTGACAGCAGGCCCCTCATTTGATCGTCACCTGCTCCCCGCGCAATGCCGGAGCTATGAGCAGCGGCGCCATGGAAGGCACCTTGTCCGGAGTCGTGCCCAGGGTGCCCGCGACGATGGTGTTGACGATCGCGTTCTCCGGCCCGGTGCCAATGGCCTGCTGATCGAACCCGGTTGACGCTCCCGCCGCGCACTTGTCCTGCGTCAGGGGCGCCCCATCGTTGACGCAGCGGAATTGGGGCGGCACCTTGAAGGGAACCTGTGGATTGGGCATGCCGAAGCAGTTCGGGCCGAGCCCGGTGATGATCTTCGGCTCATTGCCCTGCACGTATGGGCCGAAGCCGGGCGGCGCGAGGTAGAGCTGTGCGCTGAGCTGGATCGATCCGCCGCTAATGCCCTTCTCACCGCGTGCCTTCAGCTGGGTCAGGGCGGTCAGCATGCAGGTGTATTCGGGCGAGTACTGCGCGAGCAGGCTGTCGATCGACTGGCTCGTGTCGACCACGGTGATGAGCCGCTGCTCGTTGTCGCCGAGGAAGCTGGAGATGATGTTCGACGTGGTGTTCGCCGTGGAGAGCAACGAGTCAAAGGCGACGGACTTCTCGATCAGCGTCTTGGCGTTGGTCTGCAGGTTGTCCAGGGTCGCCACCAGGTCCGGCACGTCGGCGTTGAGCCGCACCGAGAGCTGGCCCAGCTTGTCGAGGTCGTTGACGAGCTGCTTGGTGTAGGACGTCCCTGGCGATGCGTCGCTGTTGAGGTTCTTCAGGTAGCTGTCGAAGCTGGCCAGCGTCTGGCCGAGCTCGGCGCCGCGGCCTTTGAGCGCGGTTGCCATCGCGGTCAGGGTGGCATTCAACTCGGCCGGCTTGACCGCGTTGAGCAACGGGAGGAGGTCGCCGATCACCTTCTCCGATTCGAGCGCGACCGCCGATCGGTCCTGACTGATGGTGGCGCCGGCCTTGATCGGCGGGCCAGGCTGGTCGGGGACCGTGAGCGAGACGAATTGCTCCCCGAACAGGGTCTTGGGCAGTATCTGGGCCGACACATTGTCAGGGATCGACCTCACGCGCGCGGGGTCGAGGGCGAGGGTGATGATCGCGCCGTCGCCCACCGACTTCACTGACCGGACGGAGCCGACGATGATGCCGCGCTCCTTGACATCCGATTGGGTGAGCAGCTGGTTGCCGGTGTGGTCGGTGTGCAGCTTCACGACCACCGTGGGAGTGAACGCCTTGTTGTAGAACGCGACGGACAGGGCGATCAAACCGAAAATGACGACGATGTAGCCGACCCCGAGCAGGCGGCGTCGGACGATCGTGGCAAAGCTCTCTCGTGCCATCGCGATCAGCCCGCCAGCCGAACGCTGACATTCGATCCCCAGATCGCCAGCGACAGGAACAGGTCGAAGACATTGATGGCCACGATCGTCGTGCGCACGGCCTTACCGACCGCGATGCCGACGCCGGCGGGACCACCCTTGGCGGTGTAGCCGTAGAAGCAATGCACCAGCACGATGACGACCGCGAAGACCAGCACCTTGAAGAAGGACCATACGACGTCGCCGGGCGGCAGGAACAGATGGAAGTAGTGCGAGTAAGAACCCGGCGAGGCATGGTCGTAGTCGACGACGATCAGGTAGGTCGCGAGGTAGGAGGCGAGCAACCCGATCACGTACAACGGGATGACCGCGACGAAGCCCGCGATGATTCGCGTGGTCACCAGGAACGGAATGCTCGGAACCGCCATGACCTCGAGTGCGTCGATCTCTTCGCTGATTCGCATGGCACCGAGCTGCGCGGTGAAGCCGCACCCGACCGTCGCCGACAGCGCCAGGCCGGCCACCAGGGGCGCGATCTCGCGGGTGTTGAAGAACGCCGAGATGAATCCGCTGATCGGACCCAGCCCCAGCTGGTTCAGGGCTGCGTAGCCCTGCAAGCCGACCTCGGTGCCGGTGAAGAACGACATGAACGCGATCACGCCGACGGTGCCGCCGATCACGGCGAGCGCGCCGCTGCCGAAGGCGACCTCGGAGAGCAACCGAAGCGTCTCCTTCTTGTAGCGGACCAGGGTTCGCGGCGTCCAAGCGAGCGCCTTGGCGTAGAACGCGAGCTGCTCGCCGAGGTCGTCGAGGATGCCCAGCGGCGCGTTTACCGCGCGACGGGCACTGGCGAGGAGATCGGTGGCCACTTCTAGGACCCCTTCGCCGGGACGACCTGGAAGTACACGGCCGTGATGACGAAGTTGACGAAGAACAGCAGCAGGAAGGTGATGACCACCGACTGGTTCACCGCGTCGCCCACACCCTTCGGGCCCCCGCCAGCGTTGAGGCCCTTGTAGGACGCCACTACCGCCGCGATGACGCCAAAGATCAGCGCCTTCAACTCGCCGGCATACAGGTCGGGCAACTGGGCCAGAGCGGAGAAGCTGGCCAGGTAGGCGCCCGGAGTGCCGCCTTGCAGGACGACGTTGAAGAAGTAGCCGCCGGAGACACCGACGACCGAAACGAGGCCGTTGAGGGCGACGGCGACGAGTGTGCAGGCCGCTACGCGCGGCACGACCAGACGCTGGACCGGCGAGATCCCGAGCACCTCCATGGCGTCGATCTCGTCACGGATCTTGCGGCTGCCCAGGTCGGCACAGATCGCGGAACCGCCGGCACCGGCGATCAGGAGCGCGACGACGATGGGGCTGGCCTCACGGACGATGGCCAGCACGCTCGCCGCGCCGGTGAAGGACTGTGCGCCGACCTGCCGCGACAGGCTGCCGATCTGCAAGGCGATGACAGCGCCGAAGGGGATGGAGACGAGCGCGGTCGGGACGATGGTGACGCTGGCGATGAACCAGGACTGCTGGATGAACTCGCGGAACTGGAACGGGCGCCGAAACATCAACCGCGCGACGTCGAGGAACATCGCGAACAGGCGACCTGCCTGCGCGACGCCGGCAGCGGGGTTGAGACTGGCCATCAGGCCTTCCCGAGGCGCAGGTTCTGCGTGTCGTCGTCGCGCCGCTCGAAGTCAGGTTCGTCGTGGGCATCGCGCTGAGCCTCGCGGGCGTCCTGCTCGTCCTTGTGCTCCTGATCCAGGACGGCCATGACGGCCTCCTGAGCCTCCGGCGGAAGGGTATGCAGCATGTCCATGACGCGTGCCTGGCGGCGGGCGACGGCCTTGCGCTCGGGCAGCCCTGGGGAGGGTTGGATCTGCGGGGGAACGGCGCCGCCACCCGCGCCGCCCTTGGGGCCGGCCAACGGGTGGCGTTCGGGCGCCCCGTCCAGCGAGGCGAGTTCGGCCGCAACCAGGCCGGCGTCCTTCTCCTCGGACATGCCGATGGGGCCTTCCTTGCGGCCATTGAGGAACTGTTTGACCACCGGCTCCTCGGAGGTGAGCAACACCTCCCGTGGCCCGAACATGACCAGCTCGCGCCGAAAGAGCATCCCGACGTTGTCCGGCACGGTGCGCGCCAGACCGATGTCGTGGGTGACGATCAGGAAGGTGGAGTCGGTCTGCGCGTTCAGGTCGACGATCAACTGGTTCAGGTAGGCGACGCGGACGGGGTCCAGGCCCGAGTCGGGTTCGTCGAACAGGACGATCTCGGGCTCGAGCACCAGCGCGCGGGCCAGGCCGGCACGCTTGCGCATGCCGCCGGAAATCTCCCCGGGCAGCTTCTTCTCCGTCCCCGATAAGCCGACCATTTCCAGCTTCTCGGTGACGATGTCCTTGATCTCTTTCTCACCCTTGCGGGTGTGCTCCCGCAACGGGAACGCGATGTTGTCGAACAGGTTCATCGAGCCGAAGAGTGCGCCATCCTGGAACAGAACGCCGAACAACTTGCGGGTCTCGTACAGCTTGCGCTCGCTGCAGCGTGCGACGTCGACGTCCCGGATGATGATCGAGCCCTTGTCGGGTTTGAGCAGGCCGATCAGCGACTTCAGGAACACGGACTTGCCGGTGCCGGACGGGCCCAGCAGCACCGAAATCTCGCCCGGCGGGAGGGTGAGGGTGACATCTCCCCAGATTGTCTGCCTTCCGAAGGACTTCGTCAGGTCGTGGACAGCAACCTCAACTCCCACGAGACGACCCCTTCCGAACTGTCCGCACACGGCTCGCGCTGCCGCGTTGGCCACCCGTGACCGAATTAACGAGTCTGCTACCCGCAGGTAACGGTCCGGTGCATACCTTGACACATCTTCGGCGATCACGCCTGCCCCACGGGCAACAGCGCCTCGGGTTACCTGTGACAAAAAGGCCAAGATGAGAACCGGCAAGGCGCTTGCCCAGTGCCGGCTGGACGCGCGGGCCGCAAAGGCGCGCAGTGGCACCGAGGATGGATACGCTCCCGAACACAACCGTTGCCGGCCGCCCACGCTGCGCAACGAAAATCCCCCTCAGGAGCGCAGGATGAGCGACGCCGACCGCGACTTACGGACGTTGCTGGGCGCCGACCCGCCAGCATCGGTGCAGGCGCTGGACGACGCGACTCGCGCGGACCTGGCCTCGGTGATCGTCGAGGCACGCAGGCGGCAGACCAGAGACCTCAAGGCCGCCTACGACGCGACCCTGAAGCACGTTCCGTTCCCGTTGCGCAGCATCGTCAAGCGGGTGCTGGGCGCATGAGGGCCGCGCCGTGAGGCCAGCACACGTGGGATCACCCCCGACCACCGGTGAGATTCACAAGCTCGCCCACACCCTCGGTGTCACGCCCACCCGCCTGGACGCGCTGCGGGCTTTGCCGCCCGAGGATCTGCGGGCGCTGCGAGGGCAGATCGCCGAGGCCTTGTTCCAAGCAGACCGCTCGCGCTTCGCAACGGTCGCTGCGCTGTCCAAGGCGGTCCCCGTTGCGGTGGCAGCCAAACTGACCGAGCACGCCTTCCCGCCATTGCTCGCCGCCCGCACGGCTGAGCTCGTGGACCCACAGCGAGCCGGAGAACTGGTGGCTCGACTCTCTGACGACTACCTCGCCGACGTCTCAGCCGCACTGGACCCGGGCCGGGCCCGCGAGGTGATCGCTGCGATCCCCGCGCACCGCATCGCCCGGGTGGGCGCGGAACTCGCCCGCCGACAGGAATGGGTCGTTATCGGCGGCTTCATCGACCAGGTCTCGCCCGGCGCCCTCGCCGCTACGGTGCGCGAGTTCGACGGGGAACAACTGTTGCGCATCGGCTTCGTGCTGGATGACAAGCGCCGTCTGGATGACATCACCGGGCTCGTGACCGAACTGCAGCTCGACGCGATGCTCGAAGCGGCCCGGTCGCAAAAGCTCTGGGCCGAGCTCGACGAACTCCTCAGCAACCTCAGCCCGCCGCGAGTCGCCCGCCTGGCACGGCGATACGCCGCGGCACCTGCACGGCTGCGATCGGCGCTGGCGAAAGCTGCCGCTACCGGCGTGCTGAGCGAACGGAGCCTGACCAGCGTGGCCGGTGCGCACTGACGTGGCCGGCACATGACAGCGGCACCTCCCGTTCTGCTGGAGGTCAGCCGAAACGGATTGCTCGAATCCCGCCATCGCGGTTCGCTCGTGCTGCTCGACGCGAGCGGGAACATCGAGGTCGCCGTGGGCGCGCCGCTGGCACCGACATTTCCGCGCTCATCGCTCAAGCCGTTGCAAGCGGTCACGATGGCCACCGCCGGATTTGGCGGTGGTGTCGGCCATGGCGCCGGTGGCGGCGCCAGCGCCTCGATCGCCCTTGCCGCCGCGAGTCATGACGGCGAGGACGTCCATCTCGCAGGGGTTCGCGCCATCCTGGCCCAGGCCGGGTTGCAGGAGTCGGCGCTGCAGTGTCCCGAGGCGTTGCCCGCTGGGCCAGCGATGCTCTCCTACGTCGCTGGCGGTGGCGTTGCCGCGCGGATCTGCCACAACTGTTCCGGAAAGCATGCGGCGATGCTCGCCACCTGTGCGCTCAACGGATGGAGCACCCACGATTACCTGGCGCGCCCCCACCCGTTGCAGGCCGCGATCCGGGCCACCATCGAGCTCTACTGCGCGGAACCGATCACGACGAGCGGCGTGGATGGCTGCGGTGCGCCGGCACACGCGGTGAGCCTCGTCGGGTTGGCCAGCGCCTTCGCCAAATTGGTGACCGCCGCCGACGGGACCGCGGCGGCGGACGTTCGACGCGCCATGCAAACCTGGCCGCGGCTCATCGGTGGCACCGGACGTCCAGTGACGGAACTGACGGCAGCCGTGGACGGGCTGCTCTGCAAGGACGGCGCCGAAGGCGTGTGGGCCGCGGCTATGCCCGGGGGGCGAGCATTCGCGGTCAAGGTCGAAGACGGGTCGAACCGGGCCTTGCCCCCACTGCTCGCCGCCGCGCTGGCCTACTGGGGAGTGGACAACGAGCTGGTTGGGCGATGGTCCTCGACTGAAGTCCGTGGCGGTGATCGCACCGTCGGGGCAATCGGCTGGTCCCCCGAGTTGGTCTCCCTACTCGGACTGTAACCGGGCAATCCCTAGGGCGGCACCTTTCCACTGGATCCAATGGAGGGTGCCGCCCCGGGTCGATCGTTGGAACTAGCCGTTCACGTGGTGCTACTTGACGGTCACCGTGGCGCCGGCGGCCTCGAGGGCTTCCTTCGCCTTGTCAGCGGCCTCCTTGTTGGCCTTCTCCAGGACGGTCTTCGGCGCGCCGTCGACGAGGTCCTTGGCCTCCTTCAGCCCGAGGCTCGTCAGCGTGCGCACCTCCTTGATGACCTGGATCTTCTTCTCGCCGGCGGACTCGAGGACGACGTCGAATTCGTCCTTCTCCTCGACTGCCGCGGCGCCGCCGTCGCCGCCGCCTGCGGCCGGAGCAGCAACAGCTGCGACAGCGGCGGTGGCCTTGACATCGAACGTCTCCTCGAACTGCTTCACGAAATCGCTGAGCTCGAGAAGGGTCATCTCCTTGAAACTGTCGAGCAGCTCGTCGGTGCTGAGCTTCGCCATGATGGCGTCCTTTCTGTTTGCCGGATGAGCCGGCGTTCGGGTGGGTACTACTCCGCCGGCTCGGCGGGAGTTTCGGTGCCGGCTGAGATGTCCTCAGACGCGGTTGCCTCTGCTGGAGCGTCGGCGCCTGTCGCCTCGGTGGATACGGCCTCGGCTGTCGCCTCGGTGGTAGGTGCGTCTGCCGCCTTCTTCTCCTCCAACGCCTTGGCGAGCATCGCCATCTGCGTCAGCGGTGCCTGGAACAGGCTGGCTGCCTGGCTCGGGAGCGCCTTGAGCGCTCCGGCGAGCTTGGCGAGCAGCGCCTCACGGGACTCGAGGTCTGCGATCCGGCCGATCTCCGCGGCGCTCAGGTTCTTGCCGTCGAGGACACCGCCCTTGATGACGAGCAACGGGTTGGCCCTCGCGAAGTCGCGAAGTCCCTTCGCCGCCACGACCGGGTCACCGGTAATGAAGGCTATTGCGGTCGGGCCGACGAGCAGGCTGTCGTCGATCACGACGCCGGCGTCTGCAGCCGCACGCTTGGTGAGCGTGTTCTTCACGACGGCGTAGGTGGTGTCCCGACCCAGGGCCCGGCGCAAGTCAGTGACCTGCTTGACGGACAGCCCGCGGTATTCGGTGATCACCGCCGCGGACGAGCTGGTGAAGTGCTCGCTGATCTCGGCGACCGCGTTGATCTTCTCGGTGCTCGGCGTTGGCCGAGAGTTGATGTTCGTTGGCACGTGCTTCCTCCTCTCCTACGTGTCGGGCTGGTAGCTCCGGCACTTCGGAAACGAGAAACGCCCCGGCGCAAGGCGCACGGGGCGGCTGTGAATAGCCGTACCGTCCATCCTGCGCGGGCCGCTCCGGCGCTCCGGAGGCGTTCGGTCGCGTGCGCGCACGCGACGACCAGCGGTCTTCGGTTGGATCAGCGTCTACGGTACGCGATGGCGGGGACCCCCTCCAAATCAGCTGCCGTTCGCAGTAGTACTCGAAGTGGCCCCCGGAGCCGCACCACGAGTCGGTCCCGCGACCGGGCCTGCGCTCCATGCAGATCCAAAGCAGACGAATGGCAGGACGCCGTCGCCCGCGCTAATCGCCTCGGCCAGCGCCGCTGCCGAGTCCAGGCCAGCGGCCAACCGCCGGTGATAGTCGATCATCGTCTCGGCAGCCGCCTCGTCTCCCACCCGTGCGACGCCGGCCACGACGCTCCGCGTGCCCAGGCGCAGCAGCACGCTGGTCAGACCTAACGCTTCATCGCCGGGCCTGACCGTGGCCAGCCCCAACTCGCAGGCTGACAGAACGACGTGTTCAGGCGTCCGGGCGGTCTGGTCCAGCTCGTGTGCAAAGACCGGCCCGTCGAACAGGCGCAGCGAGGAGAACATCGGATTCTCGGTCTGATGCACACCGTGTGCCGCAATGTGCGCGACCCGGCTTCGGGTAAGCGCGTCGGCCAGGGCCTGCCTGCCCGCATCGGGGACGGAGCGACCCCCGAGCCAAGCCGCGGCAACCCCGGCCACTTCGTGACGTCCTCGAACGAGATCGGGACCGGCGACCGCGACTAGCGTCAGGCGGCCGCCGGGCTCACGCGTCTGCGTCGCAGTGAGCCACGACGTCGCCGACGGAGCGACTACGACCGGAACGCCGCGAAGTGAGGGCATCGCTGCCCAGGGCAGTTGTCCGAGTATTCCGGTCGAAATGACGATCAACCGTTGGCCGTCGACGCCCAAGGGCGAGACCAGCGCAGAATCCAGCGCGCGCACCGATCGCAGCAACGTTGCACGCACCGCAACCGCGATTGACCCCGCCAACCGGGGCTGGGCCAACACGTCCAGGTCGGCGCGTACCCGCCGCACCTGTTCGGTGATCGGCGCGATGGGCCCGAGCTCACGCAGACGGGTCCTAGCCCCACCGACGATTAACGCGTGCAACCGTCCACCGGCCTCGATGAACATGACCATCGAAGAGTTGGCCGACGCGACGGCCGAACGAATCCCGACCAGCCCGGCGATGGGTCGGCCAATGCCCGCCCCAGCGGTCGTCCACCTCCGGGCGGCGATGGCACCCTCCAGCTCGCGCCTGCGTTTCAGCAGGGGCGCAAGCTTCGCCGAATGCTGATCGGCCGACCGAACGTCCTCGACGATCTGACGCAATTCGGCGAGCAGGTGCGCGGCCGTCGCATCCTCCGGTGGTCGCACGACGGGCAGCCTCGCCGAAACCGCCCGGGCCTGTTCGGCCGCCGCAAAGATGTCAGTCGGCCGGCCGCGTCGCAGGGCGATGGCCAGGCCTAGCTCGCTCAGTCGCCGGCCGTGCACAGCTGATGCCGTCTGCAGATCGACGCTGCCGAAACTCGCTTGGTACGAGACCAGCTCCCGCAGTCCTGTTCGAACGTGACGCCCCGCGGCCCCCAGATTTCCCAAGCTCTCGGCCAGCCGCGCCGCGACGTATCGGGTATGCAGCCGCGCCGTGATCGGATCGCGCCGGGAGGTGGCTGGCACCAGCTCGGCCATCGTGGCGACAGCGGCCGGCACCTGGTCAGCAGCCAGCTGGGCCTCCACGGCTATCAGAGCGGCCGTACGCGCGGACATCCGTAGCCCTTCGCCCGCTAGCTCCGCTCTGAGTCGCAACGCGGGGGCGATGAGGCGACGGCCCGGGCGACCGGCTGCCACGTCCCCTTGCAGGAGCACGAGTTCGGATGTCCGCCGCCAAGGATCGTTGCCTCGTCGACGGAATCGGTCTCGCGCGCGGGCCGCCAATCGGCGTGCCGACGCCACGTCGCCGGAAATCAGTGCGCACCGAGCACGTTCGAGTTCGGTTTCCCCGAGTTCCTGCGTCTGCCCGTCTTTCCGGAGAATGTCGGCCGCAGCGGCGAGCACACTGTCCGCCTCGCGCGTGAGTCCTGCCTCGGCGAGAACGCGGGCGCGATCGAGAAGGCCGACGCTGTTGGTCTCGACGCCCAAGTCGGCCGCCGCTTGCATGGTCCGAAGAGCCTGGGGTAGCTCCCCGCGGAGGAATTCCAGATATCCCAAATTGTGCAGCGACATGCATTGCAGCAACGGCAGATCACTGTCGCGGGCGACGATTGCACATCGGCGCAGGTCGCGCCCGGCAGGGCCGAGATCACCGAGCATCAGCGCGGCACTGCCACGGTTAAGCAGCACGTTCGCCTGTTCCAGCGGCGCCGCACTCGCGAAAAATTCTTCGGCCTCGTCGAACGCCGCGATCGCCGCCCGCAACTTGCCGAACCTCAACATCAGCACACCGCGTTGGTTGTGCAGGGCCACCGCGACCGACGGTTCAAATCTGCGATCCAGGATCTCGCTGGCCTGCGCCAGCAGCGACAGGCCGCCGTTCAAGCCGTGCAACTCCGATTCGACCTTGGCAAGCGTGATCAGAATCTGGGCTCGCACGGCCGCCGGGGCCTCGGGATCGGACATCGAAGAAAGTCGTTGGAGCGCCGACCGAAGCAAGCGCGCAGCGGCCACGGGCCGTAACGCTGAGCTCTCCGCCACGCCCTGGCGGTGCAACCGTTGTGCGAGCGTCAACGCCTGAGCGTCGTCGGGCTTGTCGAGCACCAATCCAGGGTCTCAGTGGTTGGCCTTACAACTCAATTGACGGCGTGATAACGGGAGGATGCCCTGAGGCGTTTGGCCGGCGGAGCACGAACTGACCGAGTCCGCGAACAACGTCGTCGAACACGAATCGGCCGTCGTCATCGGCGACAACGTGTTGGGAACCTTCGACGAGTCGCAGTTCGACCTCCACGGCACCGGCCGGGACAACCCACCCGTCGATGCGGGCTCGATCCGCGAGGGTTGGCGTGATGGTAACGATCGTGGTCAGGCTGGCGCTCGCGAACGTGACGGTCTGCGCCTCGCTCGCCTCCTCCGAACGCACGCCCGCCAGATCGACGGAACGTTGCAACTGCGCGATCTCGGCGTGCAGCGCGTCGAGGGTGATGCCGAACTGAATCCGGTCGATCAAGCCGTCCGGTACCGGATCCAACGTCTGGTAGATCGCTGCGATTCGTTCCAGGATGCGGATGTCCTCGACATCTACCTGCGCGGCGGCCATTTCAGAGATACTCGGGCGGGATCGCGGACTCATCAGCTCTCCCATCCAGGATCGGTGGCCAGCTGGAGCCTGAGCTTGGCTAGGCAGCGGCCTCTGGTGGGACCGATACTGCCGACTGGCATCCCCAGAGCCTGCGCTACAGCGGCATAGTCGGGGCGGTCCGCGAACGCGATGACGCGCAGCAGTGCTTGACAACGGGGCGGCAATCGCGCGATGTGCTGCCAAAGGCGACCGTCGCCGTCGCTGCGCAGGACAAGGTCTTCGGGAATGTCATGCCTTGGCGCGACGAGCTCGTCGGCCTCGAAATCCTTCGCCTCGACGCGATCTTCTCGCTTGACGACCCGCCACGCCTCACGGCGTGCCGTCACGATCAACCATTGGAGAACGGCTTGCGGCTCGCTGATCGCGTGTGCACCTCGAACGAAGGCGAGCCACGTTGACTGAAGGACGTCCTCCGCCGACTGGTGATCCAGACGCTGGGCCCGCACGGTGTGCCAGATGATCGGGGTGAGCAGCACCACCAGTTCACCCATCTTTGCCTCATCGCCGTTTCGGAAGGCGGTGAACAGGGCGGCGGCGCGCGAGGCGAGTGTTTCCGACAGCGGATCGGCGCCGATCATGGCCGCACCAGCCCTGAAACCTGGTTGGTGACCGACTTCCAGCCCCGGTCGGTAGCACTGTCAGCGTCGATCGGGTCGATAGACCCGCAACTGCCATCGAGCAAGCACGCCGCCAGCTCGCCGGCGAGGATTGGCGCCGCAAACGACGTACCACTCCAGGTGCCGAAACCGCCGCCGAAGTCATCGGGATCGATCGTTTCTCGCCAGCCCTCGCCGGGCACCCAGGTGCGCAGGCTAGGTCCGAATGCGCCGTTGAACGTGACCGGCAGCGTGCTGACCAGGGCGGCACCGAGGCGATGGCACGCGACCCAAGGGCCAGCGTTGCTGAACAGGGCCACGGACCCGTCCGGGTTGTCTGCGCCCACGCTGATCACGGGCACACAGCCGGCCTCGGGCACCCCGATGACCCCGCCGGCGTAGGGGGTGAATGCGGCCGGGAACATAGGACGAGCCGTCGAGTCGTTGCCGGCCGCGACGACCACGGCAACACCGCACTCGCCGAGGGACCGCAGCGGCCGCAGGATCTGCGGGTCGAAGCTCAGATCGTCGGGCTGCTCGTGGTAATAGCCCAGCGACAGGACAACCACGTCGATCACATTCGCGGGTTCGTCAGCGGCCTGGGCGAGGACCTGGCGCAAGGCGAGCAGATTCAGTGTCTCGAGCAGGTCGCTTTCGGCTACCGCTCCATCACTGACCATCACGCGGATCGCGAGGATGTCGGCATCAGGGCAGGTTTGCCGGATGAGACCGGCGATGAAGGTGCCATGACCGGAGTCTGAATCGAGCAGGCCACAGAGCGGGTCGTCAATCACACCGGTGGCCTCGGGGTCGGTCGCGGGATCTTGGATTCCGATCGGCACTCCCAGCACGGAGGCATCCGTACGAACAACTCCCTTCAGCCAGGGGTGCTCACCGACCCCGGTGTCCAATACCGCAATGACTGGCCGCCGCGCGCTCATCTCCGCGTCGGGAGTGCGCGGGGGCGCCCCGCCTACCCATGCCACCGGCATGCGGCCGCCCCACCCGGGCATCCCGTACTGCGCCACGTACGGGCTGCCATTGACGTACGGGCTGCCGTTCACGTACGGGCTGCCGTTCACGTACGGGCTGCCATTGACGTACGGGCTGCCGTTTACGTACGGGCTGCCGTTTACGTACGGGCTGCCATTGACGTACGGGCAGGCAGTCATGAGATGGTCGAGAGCTACCTGGCGTTGCCCCGGGTGGTCAGGGCCGATGAGGGTGCGAAATGTCTGCAACACTTTCCAGGCATCAGGCGGCGCGCTGGGCGCGTCACTACCAGCGACAAGTCGCACGGTTTGGGCGAACATGTGCCTCACGTCGACGTCGAGGTCGCGCGCTGCGAGCCCGGCGCGAGCGATCGGATCGCCGACCGTCATGACCGCGAGGCGATAATTGCCGGCTGCTTGGGCTAACGACGCTCTGGTGTACTCATCGGCTGAACCGCTGACGATGAGCCGGTCGGCGATGTATGCAGTCGAGCGGATCGCAGTCTGCCCAGGTGCCCGAACAGCCGTCGCCGGGTCGAGAACCCGAGCGTTGAAGCGGTCGAAGACTTCGGGGTTGAAGAAGAGCAACGGCTCGTGAACTACGGGAGCAGCTCGCCGGATCGGTCGCTGATCACGACCGACCCCGGGCGCACCGCCGCCGGGCAGGTCCGATTCGTTCATTGCCACGTCAAGTCCCGTCGAGTCGGAGCGGCACCCCCCGGTGAGCGTAAGGGTGAGCGCCTGCCGTCCACCAGCCGTACGCACGCCGCGTGTTCCTTATTCAGAGGCCCCGTAGCCGTCGCCTGATACATCCTGGACGCGGGTATCACCGCGCATTTACCTGCCTCTTGCTCGTCGAGGACGGAGGTGGGACGGACATGAGAGCCGAACACAACATCGCCACCGCGTCCGGACATGGGGGTGCAGGCCCAGCGGGAGGCGATGCGGCCCCGCCGGACTGGACGGTTGCACCCCCGGGTTGCCGAGGGCCGGTTGTCTCGCAGGATCCCGCGACCGGCCCATGGCCCGCCTGGGCGGTCCCGCAGTTGCGCCACGCACTCCGACTCGCCGGGCGCACCGTTGCAAGGAATGCGCGAACTGCCGTGGCCCCCGAGCTCTACCGGAGTTGGTTCAACCCGATGGTCGGCCCGGCGGTCGAGCCGGCCCGCCCTCAGGTACCGCTTGCCGGCTTGTATCGCAGGGCACACGCCGGGAGTTGCTCCCGGGTGCTGCTCGACGGCGTCGCGACCGTTGATCGCCGCGACGTGATCGCGCGCGACGGGTGGTGGCGTACGTGGGGCTACGGGTGGCGTCCGGCAGAGAGCCGCCGGGAGTCGATCCGCATCGTCATGACACCTCGTCCCGACGCGCTGGCCCAGTTAATCACCGCGATCACCGCGGTCCTGCTCGATGAGCCCGCACCGTGGCTGCTTGCTTGCGCTACCGACAGTCGGCGGCTGCGGCGCGGCGGGGGCGCTGTGCTGCACCTTCCCCATTGCTCGCCGCTCACCGCGGAGCTGGTTCGCGCCGTCGCACCGCACCTGCGGCCAGTGACACCGCCACTTTGCCTGCCCGTAGGGTTTGGCCTGGGGCTCGCCGACGATCCTGACAACGGAATGAGCTTCGGCGAGAGCCGCTGCCATCTGATCGCGTTGGCATTGCGCGGCCGCCGGGCCCGTGAGGCCCCCCTGCGCGCGATCGCAGACGTCTTCCGATCGCACGGCATCGACCCGGCTCGACCGTACCTCTCGCGGCCGGCCTGCCAATAGGCGTCCGTCGCGCGATCTCGCGATGGCGAGGCGACGGACCGGCAGTGCCGGGCGGGACGCTGCCGGTCCGAAGCCCTACCAGGACATCAGGCCTGAGCGTCTTCGAGCAGGTTGCGGGTGCGGTTGGCGTCCACGGGCACGCCGGGCCCCATGGTCGTGCTGAAGGTGACCTTGCGGAGGTACTTTCCCTTTGCCGAGGACGGCTTGGCACGCAGTACCTCATCCAGAGCCGCCGCGTAATTCTCCACCAGTTGCTCCGGGGAGAAGGACGCCTTGCCGATCACCAGGTGCAGGTTCGACTGCTTGTCGACCCGGAAGCTGACCTTCCCGCCCTTGATGTCAGCGACGGCCTTCGCCACGTCCGGGGTGACGGTGCCGGTCTTCGGGTTGGGCATGAGGCCACGCGGGCCGAGGATTCGGGCGATGCGCCCTACCTTGGCCATCTGGTCGGGTGTCGCGACCGCGGCGTCGAAGTCCAGGAAGCCGTCGTTGATCTCCGCGATCAGGTCGTCACTGCCGACCTTGTCAGCGCCCGCCGCGCGGGCCGCCTCAGCTTGATCCCCGGTCGCGAACACGATGACGCGCGCGGTCTTACCCGTGCCGTGCGGCAGGCTCACCGTCCCACGCACCATCTGGTCCGCCTTGCGCGGGTCGACCCCGAGCCGCATGGCGACCTCGACGGTCGGGTCGAACTTCGTCGGCGACGCCTGCCGGGCGACGGTCGCTGCTTCCAGCGGCGAGTAGATCTTGTCGGCCTCGATGAGCTCGGCCGCCTTCCGATATGCCTTGCTGCGCTTCATTGCGGTACTCCGTTCCCGGGGTAGCCCCGGATCAGTGGTCAACGGGCGGCGACGCTCGCCGTCCTCCCACGCCTTCTGGCGATACAGGTCTGGTTGCTCAGCCCTCGATTGTGATGCCCATCGACCGCGCCGTGCCGGCGATGATCTTCGCTGCCTGCTCGACGTCGTTGGCGTTGAGATCTTCCATCTTGGTCTCGGCGATCTCCCGCAGCTGCGCGGCGGTCACCTTGGCCACCTTCGTCTTGTGCGGCTCACCGCTGCCTTTGTCGACACCGGCAGCCTTCAACAGCAACCGGGCCGCTGGCGGAGTCTTCGTGACGAAGGTGAACGATCGGTCTTCATACACTGAGATCTCGACCGGGACGATCTGCCCGCGCTGTGACTCGGTGGCCGCGTTGTAGGCCTTGCAGAACTCCATGATGTTCACACCGTGCTGGCCCAGCGCGGGGCCGACCGGCGGCGCGGGGTTCGCCGCGCCCGCCTGGATCTGCAGCTTGATGACCGCGGCCAGTTTCTTCTTCGGAGGCATCTGACTTCTCTATCTTTCTCAGGGGACCAGGGTGGGTTGTTAGATCTTCGAGACTTGGCTGAACATCAATTCGACGGGCGTCTCGCGACCGAAGATCGACACTAGGACGTGCAGCTTCTGATGCATGGGGTCGATCTCGCTGATTGTCGCCGGCAACGTGGCGAACGGACCGTCCATAACCGTGACCGATTCGCCGACCTCGAAGTCCACGACGTCGACCTTCGCCTTTTCGCCTGACCCCGTTGACCCGCGCCCGGCACCGACCGCCGAGGTCTTCTGGGCCGCCGGGACCAGGATCTTGACGACCTCGTCCAGTGTCAGCGGCGAAGGACGCGATGTGGCGCCGACGAATCCAGTGACCCCTGGGGTGTTTCGCACCGCACCCCACGACTCGTCGTTGAGATCCATCCGCACCAGGATGTAACCGGGGAAGACCTTGCGCTGCACCTGCTGGCGCTTGCCGTTCTTGATCTCAACGACCTCTTCGGTGGGCACCTCCACCTGGAAGATGTAGTCCTCCATGTCCAGCGATTGAATGCGGCTTTCGAGGTTGGTCTTCACCTTGTTCTCGTAGCCGGCGTAGGAGTGCACGACGTACCAGTCACCGAATTGGGTCCGCAGGGTGTTACGCAACGCCTCGGCTGGATCCTCGTTCGGGTCGTCGCCGGGACCGTCGGGATCAGAAAGTGCCAGACCAGCTTCCAGTTCGGCCGATTCGGTCGCCCGGGCGGATTGGGCGAAGTCGGCCGCCTCAGCAGCCAGTTCGTCGGCGCCGTCGTCCGGACCGCCGGTGACCAGAGGGCCGTCGCCGATGATTGCCGCGGCGTCAGAATCGTCGTCCTCGGTGGTCTGAACCTGCTCAGCCTCGTCCGCGCCCAGCAGGCGGGCTGCTTGGTTCAGGTCGGCCGGACGGTCCTCGGCTGGCTCGGCCGCCTCACTCCGCGCCGTGGCGAAGGGGTCGACGAGTTCAGGGTGGTCACCGTTGGCGACATCTTGCTCGGACACAATCTCTCTTCTCTTGCTCGTTTTGATGCTCGCCGGCAGCGCCACGCGGCCTCAGCCGAACAGCTGCAGCACCAGCTTGGCGAACCCGATGTCCAGCCCAGCCACGAGGGCAACCATGATCACCACGAAAATGATGACCACGATTGAGTACGTCACCAGTTCCGACCGCGATGGCCACAGAACCTTGCGCATCTCCGAGACGCTCTCCCGAATGAAACGCGCAGGCTTGCCGCCCAGACCCCCTGCGGGGCGGGACGCCGAAGCGTCGGTGCGTGTCGCGGTCACGAGCTCTCCTCTCGAACGTTGCGCTGCGTTGCACGTATCTGGTGGATGCAGGGGCGACAGGACTTGAACCTGCAACCGCCGGTTTTGGAGACCGGTGCTCTACCAATTGAGCCACGCCCCTACGGTGCCCGGCACGACCTGCGCCGGGCGCACGCGAGCACGCTGACGCAAGGCCACAGTGGACCCCGGCATGTCAGTCTACGTGCCCGGGGCGCCAGCTTCCAACCCGCTGGCCCCTTGCCTGGTGCCGCGCCGGTCGGTCGACGTAGTCCCCGGAGTCGGTCGACGTAGTCCACATGGTCTCCAAATACCCGCAGGTGCGTTCAAATGTTTTGTCTGCCGGATGCGACGATGGGTGCATGGGAGCACGCATTTCTGATCGCATCGCCGCAATCGCCGAATCCGCCACCCTGGCCGTCGACGCCAAGGCCAAGGCGCTGAAGGCGGCCGGTCGGCCGGTGATCGGTTTCGGGGCCGGCGAGCCCGACTTCGCGACCCCCGACTACATCGTCGAGGCGGCCGTTGCCGCGAGCCGCGACCCCAACAATCACCGTTACACCCCGGTCGCCGGGCTACCCGAGCTGCGGGCCGCGGTCGCGGCCAAGACGCTTCGCGACACCGGTTACGCGGTGGACCCGAGTCAGGTGCTGATCACCAACGGAGGCAAGCAAGCGGTTTACAACACCTTCGCCGCCCTGCTCGATCCCGGTGACGAGGTGCTACTCATCGCCCCCTACTGGACGACGTATCCCGAAGCGATCAAGCTCGCGGGTGGGGTACCGGTAACCGTCGTCACCGACGAGACGACCGGCTACCTCGTCTCTACCGACCAGCTCGAGGCCGCCCGGACCCATCGCACCAAGGTGCTTCTGTTCGTGTCGCCGTCCAACCCCACCGGGGCCGTTTACGCGCCCGAACAGGTCGCTGAGATCGGCGCCTGGGCCGCGGCGAACGGGCTATGGGTGGTCACGGACGAGATCTACGAGCATCTCGTGTACGACGGTGCCGAGAACGTCTCCATCGCGACCGTCACGCCCCAGCTAGACGATCGCGTGGTCGTGCTCAACGGCGTCGCCAAGACCTATGCGATGACAGGTTGGCGAGTCGGCTGGATGCTCGGGCCGGCCGATGTGGTTAAGGCGGCGACCAACCTGCAGTCCCACGCGACCTCTAACGTCGCCAACGTCTCGCAGCGGGCCGCCCTGGCCGCTGTGAGCGGGGACCTGTCGGCAGTGGCTCGGATGCGCGCCGCATTTGACCACCGGCGGCGAACGATCGTCGGCCTGCTCGGCGACATACCCGGGATCGTGTGCCCGGAGCCCTTGGGCGCCTTCTACGTCTACCCATCGGTGAAGGGGCTGCTCGGCAAATCCTTGCGCGGACGGGTTTCGACGACCTCGGCAGAGCTGGCCGCGACCATCCTCGATGAGGCCGAGGTGGCAGTTGTGCCGGGCGAGGCGTTCGGCACCCCGGGATATCTGCGCCTGTCGTACGCCCTGGGCGATGAGGATCTCGTCGAGGGCGTCGGGCGCATCGCCAAGCTGGTAGCCGACAGCTGACGGCTCATCGCGCTTGCCCGCTGGACTAGGGAAGCGAAGTGCCGAAGCCCAGCTCAGGAGGGCGTACCACCGCCCGGGCCTTGGCCAGCACGGTCTCGCCGTCGACGGTTGCGGTCAGGTCGAGCTCGAGCAGACCGTCGTCGCGAACCGCCCGTACCCTCGCGGCCACATGCAGCTGCGCCCCTTCGGGGTCGGGGACGACCACTGGGCGCGTGAAACGCACTGAGTACTCGAGCACCGAGGCCGGGTCACCGGCCCAGTCGGTGACGACGCGAATCGCCGAGGCCATCGTGTACATCCCGTGCGCGATGACGTCGGCAAGACCGACGGACTTGGCCACACGCTCGTTCCAGTGGATCGGATTGAAGTCGCCGGAGGCGCCGGCATAGCGGACCAGGTCGTCTCGGCTGATGGGAAAGACCTGCGGCGGGAGCTCGGTGCCGACCTCGATCGCGGTCACGCCTACGCCCCTCTGGCTACGATGGTCGAGTATGCGATCAGCACGGGCTCGCCCTGGATCGTGGTGAGGTCGCCGCGCGTAGTCACGATCTCGTTGCCCGCCGCCGATCGCACGTCCTCGACCGTGACGACGACCTGCAACACGTCTGAAGCAAACACCGGCCGCGTGTAGACGAACCGCTGCTCGCCGTGCACAACCCGGGAGTAGTCGATGTCGAAGTCCGGATCCGTGACGACCTGATACCCCGCCTTGAGTGTCATGACAATGGCGAAGGTCGGGGGTGCAATGACGTCGGGGTGGCCGAGCGCGCGTGCGGCTTCCAGATCCCGATAAGCCGGGTTCGGGTCGTTGATGGCATCGGCGAACTCCGCGATCTTCGCGCGGCTGACTTCATACGGGGCGGTAGGCGGATAGACCCGCCCGATGTAGGACTGATTGACGCTCACGGTGGCCACGCTAATGCAGGGCCGGCGATCGCCCGAACGGGAGGCGGTCGTCGTAGCCGATCGTGACACCGTTGGCGCGGGCGGTGCCTTCCAGCAGGCTCCATACACCCGCGCAAAGAATCTCCGTCAGCTTGCCGCGCGAGATCGTGCGGCGGGCCAACCACCAGGATCCGGTCGACTCGACCAACCCTACGATGCCGTAAGCGCCAGGCTCGGCCTTGTCCGCGTCGATGCCGAAGAACATCAGGAACATCTTGAGCAGCGCGGCGACCTTGTCCGCGAGGGTGTTTTCGACCGACTCGAGCGACGTACCGTTGCGGCGATTGCGTAGGAAGTAGTACAGGTGTGGGTGCTCGTCGAGCCACCCCACGATGACGCCGATGACCGACTCGATCACGTGGCGCGGTGTTGACTCCGGCGTGATCTTCAGCGCCGGCAGCACGCTGTCGACGACGCTGCTCGCCACCTGCTCGGCGATGGCCTGGCGGAGATCTTCGCGATCGCGGAAAAAGCGGTATAGCACCGTGCGGCTGACGCCTGCGGCCTCGGCTATCTGCTCGGCACTCGCATCCGCGCCGTGGCGGTCGACGGCCGTGGCACCCGCGGTGACGAACGCGATGCGTCGCTGGCTGCGGTGGTCGTCCCAGCGCAGGCGCCGTCCGTCCGGAGGACGCGCGGCCTCCGGCGAGGGTGCAGCCTCGGGCCGTGCAGCCTCGGGCCGTGCAGCCGCAGGCCGTGCAGTTTCCGACCGCACAGCCTCCGGGGTGGGCACGTCGCTCATCCAGCCTGCCCCCTCGCCGGTATCGACGTCGGTGTCGCTATCGGTCTCGCGAGGGTAGCTCGGCAACGAGATTCGTGCGACGTGCTGTCACGGCCTTCTGAGTGCTGAAGTCCTGCTGACTGCTGAACTGCGGGTCACCGGGTTTCGCGGTGCTCCGTGTGCTTGCCGCAGTTAGGGCAGTACTTGTTCATCGCGAGCCGGTCCGGGTCGTTGCGACGGTTCTTCTTCGTGATGTAGTTGCGGTGCTTACACACCTGGCATGCCAAGGTGATCTTCGGACGAACGTCGGTGGCTGCCACGGGTAGCTGCCTTTCGCAATCGGTGGTGCAGTGATCGAGACTTCGGGCGTGCCGGGCGCCAGTGGTAGGCGCCCGGTATGTAGCGAGGGCCGGACTTGAACCGGCGACACAGCGATTATGAGCCGCTTGCTCTACCAGACTGAGCTACCCCGCCCAAGCTGTCCCGGGTCGGGACCGCCAGAGCCCCCTTACGGAATCGAACCGTAGACCTTCTCCTTACCATGGAGACGCTCTGCCGACTGAGCTAAGGGGGCCTGCGCGCACGCCTTGGACGGTCGGCCAACGGGAGTTGAGATGGCTGTCCGCGCAGCATTCGCGCCAGCGCACGAGCTTACACGACGACACCTCTCGCCGATCCACGTTGCTCGCCGCCGCGGTGCCACCAGCGCCCCGGTCGGCCGCACGGTGGGCTGCGATTGCCCGGCGGGCGCCCGCACGGCGTGAGATGCCCCATGCGAGCTTGGCAACACGGCGCCCAGGAGGCCAGACTCGCTTCGGAGCTCAATGGCGCTCGACGCGCCCGAACTCGACTCGACAGAACCGCTGCCGAGCCGATCCGATGGAGGTGCAGTTGATCGACCACACGCCACTCGACCTGAGCACGTCGGCCCACACCGGTGACTCGGGCTCCGGCGGCCACTCCCGCGGCGCGAGTCGATGACGCGGGCACGCAGTGAGTCAGCGCCCCGAGCACGCAGCATCCCCACCGGCGTAGGAGCGCCCGGACGCGCGGAGATCCCGACCCGTACTCTGCGCACCGATCGATGGTGGCAGGAACCGGCCACCACGGTCGTACTGCTCTCGATCTGGGTGATCTACGCGGTCGTTCGCACGGCCAGCCAGCGCGCGTTCTATGTCGCCCGGGATCACTACCTGTCGCCATTCACCTCGCCGTGCGTCACCGCCTCCTGCCCCCGGGCGGCCCGCGACTTCGGCACGTGGTTCGGCCACTTCCCGCCGTTCATCCCACTGGCGATCATCGTCTTGCCGTTCCTGCTTGGTTTCCGACTGACCTGCTACTACTACCGCAAGACCTACTACCGGTCCTTCTGGCAGTCACCGCCGGCCTGTGCGGTGGCTGAGCCACACGGCAAGTACACCGGTGAGACCCGCTTCCCACTGATCGTGCAGAACCTGCACCGGTACTTCTTCTATGCGGCAATGTTGATCTCGATCATCAACACCTGGGACCTCATCCGGGCCTTCCGTGGTCCGGACAACGGCTTCGGGTTCGGGATCGGGACGGTGATCATGTTGATCAACGTCGTGCTGCTGTGGACGTACACCCTGTCCTGCCACTCCTGCCGCCACATCGTCGGAGGCCGGCTGCGCAGCTTCTCCGTTCACCCGTTGCGCTACCGCGCGTGGACGTTCGTATCGAAGCTCAACGCCAGGCACATGCAGCTTGCCTGGGTCACCCTGGGCACGCTGATGCTGACCGACGCGTACATCGCGCTCGTGGCCTCCGGCGCGTTCACCGACCCGCGCATCGTCAACTGATCGACAGGAGCGAACACCCTTCCGTGAGCGAGATCGAAAAGCACAACTACGACGTCCTGATCATCGGCGCCGGTGGCGCGGGACTGCGGGCGGCAATTGCTGCACGCGAGGCCGGTATGCGGGTAGCGATCATCTGCAAGTCGCTGTTCGGCAAGGCACACACCGTCATGGCCGAGGGCGGCATCGCGGCCTCGATGGGCAACGTCAACAGCAACGACAACTGGCAGGTCCACTTTCGCGACACCATGCGCGGCGGCAAGTTCCTGAATTCGTGGCGGATGGCGGAGCTGCACGCCAAGGAGGCCCCCGATCGGGTCTGGGAGCTCGAGACCTACGGCGCACTGTTCGACAGGACGAAGGACGGCAAGATCAGCCAGCGCAACTTCGGGGGTCATGAGTACCCGAGGCTCGCCCACGTGGGAGACCGCACCGGCCTGGAACTGATCCGCACGCTTCAGCAGAAGATCGTCTCGCTACAGCAGGACGACGCCAAGGCGATCGGCGCCTCCGGAGCCGACGACGGCAAGCTCAAGGTCTTCGCCGAGTGCACCATCACCGAGTTGCTGCGCGCACCAGACGGTGCGATAAGCGGAGCATTCGGCTACTACCGGGAGTCTGGGCGCTTCGTACTGTTCCGGGCCCCCGCCGTCGTTCTGGCCACCGGCGGTATCGGAAAGTCGTTCAAAGTCACCTCCAACTCCTGGGAGTACACCGGCGACGGTCATGCCCTGGCGCTGAGGACGGGTTCGACATTGCTGAACATGGAGTTCGTCCAGTTCCACCCGACCGGCATGGTCTGGCCGCCGTCGGTGAAGGGCATCCTGGTCACCGAGTCGGTCCGTGGTGATGGTGGCGTACTGCGCAACTCCGACGGCAAACGGTTCATGTTCGACTACGTACCTGCGGTCTTTCGCGGGCAGTACGCGGAGACGGAAGAAGAAGGTGATCGCTGGTACAGCGACCCCGACCACAACAAGCGCCCGCCTGAGCTCTTGCCGCGCGACGAGGTGGCGCGCGCCATCAACTCCGAGGTCAAGGCCGGGCGGGGATCACCGCACGGCGGTGTCTTCCTCGATATCGCCAGCCGACGACCCGCTGCCGAGATCCTGCGTCGGCTGCCGTCAATGCATCACCAGTTCAAAGAGCTCGCCGATGTCGACATCACGGTGGAGCCCATGGAGGTCGGGCCGACCTGTCATTACGTCATGGGCGGCGTCGAGGTCGACCCGGACACGGCAGCGGCCGCGCGGGTGCCGGGCCTGTTCGCGGCTGGCGAAGTGGCTGGTGGCATGCATGGATCCAACCGCCTGGGCGGCAACTCCCTGTCTGACCTACTAGTGTTCGGACGCCGGGCCGGCGTAGGCGCCTCGGACTACGTCAAGGGCCTCGGCGGTCGCTACCCCACGGTCGCCGACGCGCAGCTCGCGGCCGCCGAGCAGATCGCGCTGGCGCCGTTCGACCCGCCCGATGCAGGCGCGGCCGAGAATCCGTACACGCTGCACCAGGAATTGCAGCAGACCATGAACGACCTGGTGGGGATCATTCGCAATGCCGCAGAGATCCGGCGGGCACTCGATCGGTTGAAGGAGCTGAAAGCGCGCGAACGCAATGTCGGAGTCGAGGGCCACCGTCAGTTCAATCCTGGCTGGCACCTCGCCCTCGACCTCCGCAACATGATCGCGGTCAGCGAGTGCATCGCCCGGGCGGCCTTGATCCGCGAGGAGTCCCGCGGCGGCCACACTCGCGACGACTTTCCCGTCATGGAACCGAGATGGCGGAAGGTGAATCTGGTGTGCTCGAGTGCGGGCGACTCGATCGAGGTCCTCGAGCAGCCAATGACCCCGATGCGCGAGGACTTGATCACGCTGTTCCAGCGCGACGAGTTGAGTAAGTACCTGACCGACGAGGAGCTGGCCGCCGTGCCGAGCACGGCCGAGGAGAGCGCATGACGTATGAGGCGAAGTTCCGCGTGTGGCGGGGTGACTCTAACGGCGGCGAGCTGTCTGATTTCACCGTTGAGGTGAATGAGGGCGAGGTCGTGCTAGACATCATCCACCGCCTGCAGGCGACGCAGGCCGGCGACTTGGCCGTGCGCTGGAACTGCAAGGCGGGCAAGTGCGGCTCGTGCAGCGCGGAGATCAACGGACGGCCTCGGCTGCTGTGCATGACCCGCATGTCGACGTTCAGCGAAGCTGAGACGATCACGGTTACGCCCCTGCGGACCTTTCCGGTGACGAAGGATCTGGTAACGGATGTGTCCTTCAATTACCGCAAGGCGCAGGAGGTCCCGGCCTTTGCCCCGCCACCTGGGCTCGCCCCGGGTGAGTACCGGATGGCCCAGATCGACGTCGAACGCTCCCAGGAATTCCGCAAGTGCATCGAATGCTTCCTCTGCCAGGACGTGTGTCACGTGATCCGAGATCACGAGGACAACAAGGAGAGCTTCTCCGGACCGCGCTTCCTGATGCGCATCGCTGAGCTGGACATGCATCCGCTGGACGCCCTCGACCGGCAGGTGTCGGCGCAGGAGGACCACGGCTTGGGCATGTGCAACATCACCAAGTGCTGCACGGAGGTCTGCCCAGAGCACATAAAGATCACTGACAACGCGCTGATCCCGATGAAGGAGCGTGTCGCCGACCGCAAGTTCGACCCGCTCGTGCGGCTCGGGCGAACGATCCGGCGTCGGCAGCCCTAAGTCGGTCAATACTGGGTATTCGGGTTCGGGTCCGGCGGCCGGCGACCACGGCGCGCGCTCGAAGTCCCGCACGGCGTCAACGCCCAGTCGGCTTTCCCACGTCCTCTGCCGTCCGGCCAGGAGAGTGGGAGTCAGGCAATGTGCCGAATCGAGTTCAGGCTGATCTCGGCACACCGACCTCGAACCCATGTTCTCTCAACTGGTCGCCGAAGGCGTCCTGACCGCTCCCCAGGCCGCGCAGGGCATCCGGGACCGTCAACCCGCACCAGGCCATCGCACGGCAAGAGGCATACATCGACGCCTTCTTCAGCCAATTCCTCAAGAAACGGCCCGAACTCATCCTCCACCACCCCTCCCCGCGGTTGCCTGAATTCAGTTTCACCCGCTAACCGTGACCAACCGGCGGTGCCGGCTGTTCCCACCCCGCCGGCGCCGCCCCACCAACCAGCGCAGGCCGCCTTAACCGCCGTCCGCTTAGAGCCTGATATCCGCCTGTTTGATGTGAAGGTATTTCAGTGGCACTCACGCGCGGGTGCTGCTCGGCGATCCTGCACCGGCGACCGTCCCCCATGACCCTCACGCTGCGTCAATGTCTACGGTCGCGCTCGGGGAATTCCACCGGCCCGCCTGTATGAAGGGCGCGCAGCCGCGTCAGTACCATGCACTGCCTGCCAGACTTGACGCATACTGCACCAGTGGAGACGCTGGCCGGGTGACGGACTCATTAGGGGCGCTCACCCCTGACGCCGTAAACCGCGCGCGATGGGCAAGCGAGCATGTCCTTGCACAGTTCGAGCGGGTCGGGTCGGATCTGGCCCTTGACTGCTGGACCGATTCCGGCGAGCGGGCTGCCTTCATGTTCGTGGCCGACACGGTCAGAAGCGTCCCGGTCCTCGACATCGGGGTTGGTGGCGGCCGGACTACGACGATCCTTCGCCTGCTGTCTTCGGACTATCTGGGTATCGACTACCTGCCGGAAATGGTGACGGCTTCTCATCGCAACCATCCCGACAGTGACATCCGGTTGGGCGACGTGCGGACGTTGTCGATGACCGGTGGGAACCGCTTCGGGTTCGTCGTGTTCAGCAACAACGGACTGGACGCGATGGACCACGGCGATCGGCAAGTTGCGCTCAACGAAATCAGCCGCGTCACGAGGGCAGGCGGCATGTTCCTCTTCTCAACGCACAACAAGGCGGGCCCGTGCTATGGGGCATCTCCGCTCAAGCCGGCGGGCTCCCCGAACGCCCATGCATGGTCTCGCAGCTACCGGTACGGTCGCCGTGCCCTCAGCATGGCCCGGGCACCCATCCAGTTACCTCGGTCTCTGGCCAACTGGTTGCGAATTCGTCGCAGCGCCATAGACGGCGGGGACTGGGCGATCGGACCGGTTGAGGCACATGAGTTCGGACTTCTCATCCACTACGTCACGCTCGACGGTGCCACCCGCGAACTCGCCGCCGCAGGATTCGAGCTCGTCAGGGTTTTTGCTGCGGAGAACGGCCGTCGTCTCAAGATCGGTACCGACCTGAGCCGGGTCCGGTACTTCCATATCGTCGCCAAGAAGACGGCGCTCACGTCGTAGGCCCGGTGCCGCGTCGCAGCCCCAAGAGGACAACAACCGCCTTCAGCGTCCCAACGGGCCTCCGCCCGCTACTCCGTTGCGGAGTCGCCTCTCGGCACGAGGTGGCGACGCGACTGCTGGCAGGTTGCGATTACCACGTCACTCACCGGCTCGGCGCCGTCTGCCGGCGCTCCGACGATCCAGCCCTGCCCATAGTCGACATCGAAGTCCGCCATGGCAGTGAGGTCCTCCAGGGTTTCGAGCCCCTCAGCGATCACGTCCGCACGCAGGCGACGGGAGAATTCGACAAGCTCCGCCAACGTCGCTTGCTGCGCCATGCTGGCACGCACGTTGGTGACGATAGTGCGATCTACCTTGACATAGTCAGGTCGTATCGTCGTGAGCCTGAACAAATTCGCGTGTCCCGTGCCCGCATCATCGACCGCTATCGCCGCGCCACGTTGGCGCAGCCGGGCGAGTTCGTCGTGCAGCGATGTGAGCCGACTCGCTCGGTACTCGGTGATTTCGACCAGGACACCGTCCAGATCGTCATCCCAGGTTGACGCCACGTCCGGGTGATCAACCATGTCCGGGCTCAGATTCACGCTCAGCCGGACGGCGTCTGGCAGATCGCCGCGCCGATTCAGTGCCGCCCGCAGACACGCCGCCTCAACCGCGGGGCCGTGACCGGCGACATGCGCCCACGCGATCACATCCTCGACCGGACGGCCTGCTTGCGACGGAAAGCGGGCCAAGGCCTCGTAGGCGAAGACGGCCCCCGACGCGAGATCGACGACGGGCTGTAAGGACACCTGCAGACCGTCCAGAACCATCGCCACTGCGACGTCGCTGGGTTCCGCGGTTCCGAGCCCGTCACTCACACGTGTCCACCTAGAGACTATGACTGACAATTACAACCGGCGCCATCCGGTCCGCACACGTATTGCCGGCTTGGAGTCAGGACGCGTGTACACACAACAGTATGCGGGCTACTGCTCGTCGATGATCGGCCGAATAGGCTCCGAGTAGGCTCCGAGTAGGCTACTTTCTAGATCAACTAGTACGACGGTGCCGATAATCTGCCGCAGCGAGTATCTCCCTCACTCTTCGGCGCGCGCGGCGGTCCCGATTCATCGCGTGTCGAGGTGGTTTCGATCGCAGTTGGAGCAGCTCGATCGGTCAGGTTCCGGGCGGTGCTGTCCGTGCGGGAGTACCGCTGGCTGTGGGTTGCCGACCTCCAATCCCTATTCGGTGATCAGCTCGCCCGCGTGGCGTTGTCCGTGCTCGTCTATTCGGGCACCGGGTCAGGTTTGCTCACCGCGGGCGTCTATGCGCTCACCTACCTTCCGGCTGTCATCGGCAGCCTCCTGTTCGGCTGGTTGGCCGACCGCCTGCCACGGCGTGGGCTGCTTGTCGGCGGAGACCTGCTGCGTGCCGCGCTGCTGGCGCTGATGGGCGTGCCGGCGGTCCCACTCTGGGCCGTCGCGGTCTTGCTCGTACTGGTCGTCGTCGTCGGCGCCCCGTGGAAAGCGGCAGAGTCCGCGCTGGTTGCCGACATCCTGTCCGGCGAGGGCTACGTGCTCGGGGTCGGCCTCCGGGTCGCGACCGTTCAAGCAGCCCAGCTAGTGGGATTCGCAGTCGGCGGGTCGGCCGTCGGGCTCCTCGGCGCTCGCACCGCGCTCGGAATCGATGCCGCGACCTTTGCCGCGTCGGCCCTTCTGTTGCATCTCGGGCTCAACGATCGTCCCGCCGTATCGCGGGCGAACGGCGACAGCGGTGCGCGGGCGACAGTTCACGGCGTCCGGCTGGTGTTCGGTAATCCGCGGCTTAGGGTCCTGCTCGGGCTTTCCTGGCTAGCCGGCCTTTTCGTCGTTCCGGAGGGCCTGGCGGTGCCGTATGCCGAGGCGATCGGGGAACATGCCGCTGGCGTCGGGCTGATCCTGGCGGCGAATCCGGGCGGCCTTCTGATCGGCTCGGTCGTGTTCACGCGGTGGGTGCCTGCCGGCACCCGTAGTCGCCTGGTCGCTCCGTTGGCAGTTGCCAGCGGGCTTCCCCTGGTCGCCTGCTGGTCGGTACCGCGCCTCGCGATCGTCCTCAGTCTGCTCGCGTTGAGCGGTGCAGCCTCCGCGTATCAGGTGCAGGTGATGACTGAGTTCGTCATGTGCACACCCGTGTCCGACCGGGGGCAATCGATCGGTGTCGCCTCCGCGGGTTTGCTAGCGGCCCAAGGCGCCGGGCTGCTCGCAGGTGGCGCAGCAGCCCAGGCCGTGGGTGTTGGCCCAGCCATCGCTTTGGCCGGCGCCTTGGGCGGGTTTCTCGCACTGTTGCTCGGCGTTCACCGGGCACACCAAACTAGCGGTCCAACCGGCGGCGCGGACAAATTGCCCGACGGGATCTGAGTTGGCCGACATTGCACGTCAACTCGCGCAACTAACCCCACTCAACTCCTTGCTTCATTCTGATCACCTCCCCTCCGCTCATGGGCTGCCGTGACATCACCCGCTGGTCTGCCGAGAGCGGACACCTAGCCCCATTCCACGCCGAGCGTCACCTTTGCCACCCCCCCTCGTTGAGCGGTCGAGGCCCCTCACCCTGCGGCCGGAGGTGCAACACACGAGAGGACCGAACATGCAGTCGATTTGTTGCAGGGGCCGAGCAGTCCATTCCGTAAACCTCCCGTTCAAATGCGCGTGAACCGGCACAGTTTCGGGTCATTGACGCGTCCGTGACAATGCAGCACGATCCACATGTGGGGCCTTCGACACGCGCACCGAAGGCCTGTTTTTCGATGGTCCCCTCATGAGGGCTCCTAAACAAGGTCTTTACAGGACCGTCGCGAATTGGGCATTGTGGAAGGTCCGGGCAAATGCCTTAACCCTGATCTTGGTGACGGAAGCCGCGGCGGTGGCGCTGACGATCACGACACTGTCCGGCGAACGCCTGAGCGCCCGCGCCCTCGGACAGCTGCTCCTTCTGTTCGCACTGTCGGCGGTCTACGCCGAGGCCACCGATCGCATCGACAGATTTCGCCGGTTCCTCGGCTCCGACCGGGCCTGGACCAATACAACGTCAGTCTGGTCCTTTGCCGCCGTGTTGATATTGCCCGCTGGCGCGGCTGCGATCTTGGTCGCGGCCGTGTACCTCCACTCCTTGATCCGCAGCCGTCGACATCAATCGGCACGTCCTCACCGCCTCATCTACACGGCGGCGACGATGGTGCTTGCCACCCTCGCCGCAGCCACCGTCTACGACAAGCTGACGCCGGAACTGCCCGCTGACAGGTCCCAGCTGGCTTGGGGCGTCATCCTCGCGATCGTGTGCTTCCACGCCGTCAACCAGGGACTCGTGGCCGGCGTTTTGTACCTCGCGACCGACGCCCCCTCAATTCGTTCGGTGCTCATCACTCGCAATGACCTAGCCCTGGAGATGGCCACGCTGGTCATCGGGGTTATGACCGCGCAGACGGTCCTGCTCAACCCGTGGCTGACGCCACTGGTGTTGGTTCTGGTCGCGGTGTTGTACCGCTGCGCGCTCGTCGAGCAGTTGCGGGTGGATGCCACGACTGACGCAAAGACGGGCTTGCTGACCCCGGCCGCGTGGCGCGACCTCGCGGAGAGCACCTTGCAGCGGGCTGCCCGGGAACACCAGCCAGTGGGACTCCTGATGATCGATCTGGATCACTTCAAGTTGATCAATGACACACATGGGCACCTCGCCGGCGACAGGGTGCTGGCGGCGGTGGCCAGGAGCCTTCGGCATGAGTTGCGGGGCTATGACGCCGTCGGGCGCTTCGGCGGGGAAGAGTTCGCGGTACTTCTGGACAACATCGATGTCGCGAAGGCGACGACGGTCGCCGAGCGGCTGCGGACCAGCATCGCCGAAATCGGCGTCGTCGACGCGCGCATTACCGTCTCGGTGGGCGTTGCGCACAGTCTCGCGACAGCGCGTTCGTTGACAGAGCTCATCTCCGACGCAGACGCAGCGCTCTATCAAGCCAAGGCGTTGGGTCGCAATCGGATTCACACGGCGCTGGCTCGCGTGCCCCCCACGAGTCCAGCCCTCGAGCGAAGGCGCCGCCTGCTTTCCGGACGGCCGCAGCGCGAAGGCCGACGCTGACACCCGCGCGCGACTGAGACGGCAAAACACGCTCATCCGGTGCCTTCCTGCCAGCCGCGGCTGCCGCGAGACAGCGCACCGGCGCAGATCATCACGAGAGCGAAGGCGATCCCTCCGACGAGCAGTCCGGTCAGACCGGAATGCTTGCCGCTCGCGGCACTCTGGATCCTCGTCCGGGCTGACCCCGTGACGGCACCGGCCGACGGGCTACCCGACGCGGTCGCGCTGGCGTAGTAGTGGACGACCGGGATCGCGAAGATCCGTATGGGCTCTCCCCCGTCGATGGCGACGGCGCCTGAACCGACGATTGGAGCCAAGGTGGGCGAACTGATCGTTGCTAGGGCTACGAGCCTGACGACCGAACCCGCCGGCACTGGCCCCGTTGTCACGGCGACTGCCGAGGCCTTGCAGACCACGTTTACACGCCCGGCGTATCGGTGCCGGTAGAGGTAGTGCTCGAATTGATCGAGGGTGCCGATCTCGACCTCGAGGGCGGCACAGTCGAACTGCTGGCCCGCTGCGGCGCGGGCGGTAAAGACGACGCGGGCGAACCCGCTGAGCGCGCTCGCCTGCGGCGATTCGACGTACCAGGTCAGGGCATCGGCCGGAAAAGCCCGACCTTGGTCGCTTGGGTTAGTCCAGGCGCCGTAAATGAGTGGCTGACTTGCGCTGGCGCCCACCCGTTCGATCGGGGTGATCGTCGAGGGAAAGTGAAGGTCCCCGGACGTGAAGATGATCCTGTTCGGTTGGTTGACTGTGATGGCGGTGAAGACGATCGATGCAGCGAAGGTCATCCGGCCGCACACGCCGGAATGAATGGCGACGTATCCGGTTGCCGCAAGGGTGACGGCGTTGTCCGCGACCGACGCCGATGCGACCTCGTTGCCCTGCGCATCGGTGACGGAGAATGACCCGGCGAGGGGGCGCAGGGCCGTAGGCATCCCCAACGTGACCGTGTCGCCGGCGCGGCTGCCGTTCGGAATGCACCATGCCACGTCCACGGTGACCGGCTGGTTGAAGAGGGGATCCTGTGGCGTGACGGTGACCGACACGACGGATTGCACGGGGACGGGAGTGGCAGCGAGGATATCGCCAGGCAGCAAGACATTGCCGCCGAACAGTCCTACCGCCGTGAGAATCCCTGCCGTGAACGCCGTACCCATCTTGTCCTCCTTTCGTGGTCGAGTTTCGTGGCATCGCTTGGCCACGACATGGCGCATACCGCCCCTGGCTAGGGGCGGCGCCGCGGCCACGCTTGGACGGCTAGCTCTACACCATCGATGATCATTTGGCCGGTGGCGCCCCTAGTGGAGATCTGGCGGGCCGGTATCCCGCCGAAGGTCACGCCTGCGGGCACGTCGTGGACCACGACCGCGTTGGCTCCGATGGCCGCGCGAGTTCCGATTGTCACGCCCCCGACGATGCGCGCGCCCGGGCCGATCCATACGTTGTCGCCGATGGTGGCGTTCTCCATGTGATGCTGGCCGATCGTGCAGTCGGGATGCAGCCGACAGTTCTTGCCCACGGTGGCGCGCGGGCTGACCACAACCGTCCCCTTGTGAGCGATGCTCAGACCTGCACCAAAGACGTTGAGCCCGATCGTGTATCCGACTCGTTCACTGAGTCGCATAAAGCGCCAGTAGTAGGTCAGCGCGAGCAGCCTGGACGCCTTCCCCTTGGCGACGTTGCGGTGATACTCGGCGTGGCGAAGCAGCCAATGCCAGTGCGCCTGCCGGTTCGTGATCCGGTACATGGGACGCCACGATCCCAGGCCGTAGGAGGCGAGATCGGCGTCCAGGAATAGCCGCAGGTCGGATCGGCTGCGGATTCGGTCGGAGACTAGGGCTTTACTGGGCACCGTGGTAGCACCCGATCACGGCGTGGGCGCTCAGGCGCGAAGGGGACTTGCGGCCGAGGAAGTAGACGCTGCTCGCCGCGTCGAGCGAGAATCTCGGGTCGAGCAAGCGGTCGAGCAGAGGCAGCCAGCAGAAGACGAGCCGGGCGAGCAGTCCGGCGGTATGAGACCGGAACAACGATCGGACGAAGTAGTCGATCGACCACGCCAACGCGGTTGCGGCGCCGGCGACGACACCGGAGTCGATGCACTCGAAGTCCCGGAACAAATAACGGTGACCGCTCTCGGTGAAGCGGGTGAAGTCGAAGGGACCTTCGTGAACCTGTTGCAGGAACGGCGTGTCCGCATAGACCAGTCCACGCTCGCGTAGTACGCGATGGATCTCCGCAACGACGGCGGACGGTTCGATGACGTGCTCGAGAACCGCTTGAATGATCACCGCGTCGACGCTGCAGTTGGCCAGTGGAATCTGGTGGCCGTCGGCGATGAACTGAGTGGATGGGCTCCAGTAGATGTCGAACGCGATCAGGTCGATCCCATCGTCGCGGTAGAGGTCCGCCAGGCCGGCGCCGACCTCGCCACCCCCGACGACGAGAACGACCGGACGCTCTTTGAAGCGGCGCTCGGCCTGGAAGATCTCCAGCATTCGGTCCACATTGCGTGGCGCCTGGCGATTCGCGGGATGCATTAGCCGACCGATCCATTGACGAAGGGGACGCTTCGGCGCACGGTCTACAAGCGAAGCTCCAGCCGTCTCGACGAGGTCCGCCGCGAGGACCACGCTCTCATCGAAGTCGATGAGAGCCGGCGTACCGCCCACCACGGGGAACGGATTGTCGGCGTACCAACAGGACCGAGTCAGGCAACGGCCGCCCACCTCCTCGATGCGTACCGGACCGGCACACCGGGGACAGATGAGCAGGTCACACGCGCTAAGTGCCATGAGTGGCATCGCCGTCACCTACCTTGTGCGCCCTCGTGGCGCGCGTGCCTCGGCGGCCGCCCTGGAAACCGCGCTCGAGCAGGGCGCTGAAGAGGTCATTGTCGGCAACTGGTGACAAGAGCGCCGCCGCGCTCACCAGCTGTGCGGCTTTGGCGAGCAATGCCTCGGCATTGACCTCGACGGGCGGGTTACCGCTCTGGCCGGAGGGTGCGGCGCGGTCGACCAGCTCGCTCCTGCGCTCGCTGGAGGTCGCAGACCAGGCCGAGCTGAGCGCTCGGGCCTCGGACACCAGCCGATCAGCTTCAGACGAGGCGTGCCCGACGATCCGCGCGGCCTCATCAGCGGCCGCGGTCAAAATCCGGGTCGCCGACTCCCGTGCATCAACGAGCTGCACCTCGGTCTCAGCCTCCAGCTCTTCGAACCGCAACCGAAGCCTCCGCTCGGCCTCATCGGCCCAGCGCTGTTGCTCCTGACGGACGTTCTCGGCGGATCTCGCGGCCTGTTCGATGATGTGCCCTGCTTGCTCGTGGGCGTCCGCACGCGTGCGTGCCGCCGCCGCGAGCGCCTGGCTGATGATCTCGTTGGAATCCTCGTCCGCCGCGCCGCTTTCGGCGTGGTCGGCACGCGGTTGTCCAGAACACACGTGTGGATGCTGTGCCTTGTCGAGCACCTGCTTGAGACGTCTGACGGCGTCCTCGCGGACGGTCTCGGCAAGCGCGACACGATCTTTCAATGCCGCGATCTCGGCTTGGGCGCCGCCTAACGCCCGTTGCAACACGACGCGCGCCCGCTCATCGGACTCGGCAATGCTGAGCTGATCCTCCAGCTGGTTGATGCGCTCGCTTCGAGCGTCCATTAACGTCGCAACGTGATCGAGGAAGGCACGAACCTCCTCGGCGGGGTAGCTGCTTCGACGGGTCGTGAACGCCTTCGTGCGGATGTCATTCGCGGTGAGCCAGGTGAGTCCGGTGAGTCCAGGTGTCATTTTCGACCACCATTTTCATTGAAGGCGCGACTGCGCACAGCGGGGTCGCCCGTCCGGCCGAACAGGTAGCCGGCGAACGTCGCGCCGACGCCCACTAGGAGCGCACAGGCTCGCCAGATCTCGCAGGGGTCACCACGTGTGGTGCCCTTGAGCGCCCGCCCGATGCCGACCGGGATTGTGGTGGACAGATAGGCGCGCTCAGAGGACAGAGCCGTTGCGCTGCCGGCCAGGTGCCGCACCATCGCTTTCGACTTTCCCTCGCCGTAACAACGGCGCAGGAAATAGGAAAGCGTCGCGCGATGCGCCGGGACGTTGTGGATGACCAGTGCCGACGGCTCGTACACCAGCCGAGACGTGCTCGTAAGGGCGCCGGCGCGGATGCACAACTCGGTCTCCTCACATCCCGCTACTCCTGCACCCCGCCGACCGAGGTGATCAGAGAAGCCGCGAAGCTGCACGAGACTGCTGCGCCGCATCGACATGTTCGCTCCAACGAAGTTGCGCACGTCTGCTCGCCGGTCCGGCATCCCTGAATGTGAACAGCCGACGACCCAGTCGAACTCTGCCGGGAACCAGCGAGGGCGGCCGGTCACCCAGTGCGGCCGGACGCTGCCGCCGACGCCCACGACGTTGTTATCGCGGTATCCGTCGAGCAGGAGCGCGAGCCAACCGGGGGCGGCCTGTGCGTCGTCGTCGAGGAACGCGACGACGTCCGAACTTGCGGCCTGGAATCCGACGTTTCGAGCCGACGACAGCCCCTTGGCGCCAGTATTGGCAAGCACTCTGACTTCGGCGAATGCCTGCCGAGCGCGTGCCAAAAGCATGTCGCAGTGATCGACGACGAGCAGGACCTCGGCCGGCGGCGGTGTTTGGGCCAGGACGGATTGAATCGCCGCGGTGATGTCATCCCAACGCTCATCGGTGTACGCACAGATGACAACGGACGCGGTCAAGGATGATTTGTGCCCAGCGGGTCCAGGTGAGGGTTGCGCTGACGAAAGCAGGTCTCCTCGACCGTTGAGCTCGACGCTCTGGCGCGGCATCACGTCGTGGGCTCGGCGAGCACATTGGGCGCAGGGGTCCGCACGACCTTGCCGGCACGTTCGCGCAGCAGGATGCGTAACACCCGGATTCCGTCGCGGACCGAGCGCAGGTTGGAGCGGCCACTGCGCCTGGGCAGTTCTACGCTTGGCACTTCCGCGATCCGAAGTCCGGAGGTGATGGCCCGCACCGTGAGTTCGGTTTCGATCTCGAACCCCCCGGAGATCAGACCCAGGTGACCGAGATACTTTCGCCGAAATCCGAAGTACCCGTAGCACAGATCGGTCAGTTGGACGTCGAACAACCGGTTGGCGATCATGAGCAGTCCGCGGTTGCCCAACTTGCGGATCAGGCTGATGTCGAGGGATCCGCCGCCGCCGACGAACCGCGAGCCTTTGACGAAGTCATATCCATGATCGAGGAAGAACAGGATGCGTGGGATTTCATGGGGCAACATGCTTCCGTCGGCATCCATGGCAATCACAATGTCGCCTCGCGCCGCATCGAAACCCGCGCGCAGCGCGTGGCCCTTGCCCCGCGCGGGCTCGTTGATGATCTGAATATCAGGGCGGCAGCTCAGGGCCATCAGCTTGGTCGCATCCGAGGACATGCCGTCAACGAGAATCACTTCGTCCACGCAGCTCGGCAGGTTCTCCAGGACGATGGAAAGGTTGCGCGCCTCGTTGCGGGCCGGGATCACGAGGGTCACGGTTGAGCGTGGAACGGGCTGGTCGCCGGTGCGCCGGTTGTGATCGGCCGAGCGCAGTGAGCGGTCGACGCCGGCGACAGCTACGTGTGTCACGGGGTTCAGCGCAGCAACGGAATGGCCGTTTAGGGCGATTGTGGGGCCTGCCGCAATCCCTAGATCCGGAACGCTGCTGGGCTCGATCTTTTCCAGTGGCGATGACGACATGTGCGCCTTCCTTGGGCAGTACGTGCGGCGTGATCCGTATCCGCGCGGGCGCCACCGCAACCGAATCCTGCCTCGTTGGCAACGGCCGCCGGGGTGGTGGCGGCATCGCCACGGCATAAGAGTGCTTGATTGCGCCGGCGCCCACTACCGACAGCGGAACCAGCTTTCTAGTGGATTTGAAGGAGATCGATGCCGAATCCGTTTGGCGATGGCGGCGGCCCACTCCGTCATGTGACGTAGGGATATCGGCGCAACGCCTGAGGAAAGCGCGACCTCGCACGCCCAGACTCGAGCAATGAACGCGTCCGCGCTGGGTTCTGACCCGCGCCCCCGCCGCCGCCCTTACGCTGAGATCTCGGCGTGAGCGGCCTGAGGGTCGCCATGGTGACACCGCGCTTCGCACCGTTCGTGGGCGGCGTCGAGACGCATGTCGCCGAGGTGGCGATCCGTTTGGTGCGCCAGCAGGTAGCGGTCACCGTGCTGACGATCGATCCCTCGGGAGCACACCCGCAGCGTGAATGGATGCGCGGCATCGAGGTGCGCCGTTACCCCGCGCGAGTGGCCGGCGGATTCTCGTGGCAACTCAGGACGGCGCTCGCCGCGCAAGGCGCCGATGCCTACGACCTCGTGCACGTCCAAGGCGTGCACACCGCGTTGCCGGCCTTGGCGCTGGACGCCGCCCGCCGCGCTCGACTACCGACTGTGTTGACCTTCCACACCGGCGGCCATTCCAGCCGGATGCGTCGTGCCGCGCGCGGTGGGCAGTGGCGCGCCTTGCGTTCCTCTCTGAGGTCGGTAGACCGGCTGGTGGCCGTGTGCGAGTACGAGATCGCAGAATTCGCGAGCCGCACAGGGATACCTCCGTCCCGGTTCAGCCTCATTCGCAACGGCGCCGAGCCGCTGGAAGTGGACGCCAGCGACCTGCCGGCGCTGCGGGGGAACCCCCTCGTCCTGTCAGTGGCCCGCTTGGAACGTTACAAGGGCCACCATCGGCTCATTGCCGCTCTACCGGAGTTGTTGGAGCTGGCTCCAGAAGCTCACCTCGGCATTGTGGGCACCGGACCGCAGGAGGCCTCCCTTCGCCGGCAGGCCAACCGCCTCGGAGTCTGCGGTGCGGTCAGCTTCGTCTGTTTCGGGCCGGGCCAGCGTTCCGAGCTCGGTGCCCTGCTCGCCACTGCCGACGTCATGGCATTGATGAGCGACTACGAGGCGCACCCGATCTCCGTTATGGAAGCGGTCGCGCTGGGCGTGCCGACACTGGTGTCACGCGGATCCGGTCTCACCGAACTCGCAGCGCAGGGGCTTGTCGAGGCAGTATCGGCCCGGGCGCGACCCGCCGAACTGGCCGCGACTCTCCTACGGACAGCTAGGCGGACCGGGCGGCCCGGCCCGCTCGTGTCACTTCCCACGTGGGACGACGCTGCCCGAGATCTGCTGGCGCTCTACCAGGACCTCGTGCCATGAAGATCCTGCTCTGCGCGCAGTTCTACCCTCCTATCAACGGTGGTGAGGAGCGCCATGTTCGCAACCTTGCCCTGGGCATGTTGAGCCGCGGGCACGATGTGGACGTGCTGAGCATCGCTGGGAGCCTCGTGGCCGCGGGAATCACGGACGATGCCGGCGTGCGCATCTTTCGGGTGCGAAGCAGCGCTGCAAGCCTGCCCGGGTTGCACAGCGACCCGCAGCGGCCACACTCGCCGCCCTGGGTTGACCCGCGATTGCGTCGTGGCGTTCACGACCTGATGGCGCGGGAACGCTACGACGTCGTCCATTCGCACAACTGGATCAGCGGGTCGGTGCTCGGCCCCGCGGCGCAAGCCGGTGTTCCGACGATCATGACATTGCATGACTACAGCCACGTTTGCGCGATCAAGCGCTACATGCGCCGGGGTGTCGAATGCGAGGGCCCGAGCCTACGGCGATGTGGACCGTGCGCGACTCGTCACTACGGGCTCGGTGGCGTGCCAGTTGCAGCTCTGAACTGGCACGCACGGCGGCTGCGCGAACGCCTGGTCTCGGAATTCGTCGCGGTCAGCACGGCGGTCGCCGTGCGCAACGGTCTGGTCGAGGGAAACCTGCCCTATCACGTGATCCCGAACTTCATACCCGAGAGTCTGCTGGAGAGGATCTCGGTGCTGCGAAATTCGCGTCTGCCGGACGGCCCGATCGTCTACGCGGGCGATCTGAGCAAGGACAAGGGTGTCGACGTCCTACTCGAGGCATATCGGAGTTTGGCTTCCCCACCGCCGCTGCTCCTGGCCGGACGCCGCACGGACGCCCGGCTGGACCTTCCGCCGGGCGCCCGTGTGCTTCCGGAACTGTCCCACCCCGCGGTGCTGGAGCTCATTCGCTCGGCACGCTGCGTCGCCGTGCCCTCGGTCTGGCCCGATCCGTGCCCCACCGTCGTGCTGGAGGCGATGGCCCTGGGCACGCCGGTGGTCGCCGCGAGCAGCGGAGGCATCGTTGACATGATCGAGCATGGCCGCACTGGGTATTTGGTCGCGCCGGGCGACCCGGTCGACCTAGCCGCAGCCCTCGGCGACGTCATCGCCGACCCACGTCGTGCCGGCCGGCTCGGCTTGTCTGCGCGCGCCGCGGTCGTCTCGTTCACCGATGCGCGGGTCGTCCCGTTGATCGAATCGCTGTATCGCCGGGTCAGCCTGGCACATCCCGACCGGCACCGCCGCATTCTCCACCACCACGATGACGAAAACTCATCACAACGGCGGTGGGACCTGCCGCGCTAGCCGTTCAGACTCGACGTATGGAGCAGGTGACTGCCGCGCGGACTCCGGTCTTCGCCGACCTTCGGATCCGCACAGGCGTTGACCTGGTGTCGGTGAGTGACGTCGCCGAGTCAGTGTCACGCTTCGGTTCACGATACCTGACGCGTGTGTTCACCGATCACGAACTGAGTAGCTGCTGGGGTACCCCAACCGTCGTCGCGCAGGGATTGGCTGCTCGATTCGCCGCGAAGGAGGCCGCTATGAAGGTCTTGCGACCCAGCGGTCAGGCGATGGATTGGCGCTACGTCGAGGTCCGCCGTGACCACGCCGGGGCCTGCACGTTGCGGCTTACCGGCGAGGCTGATCGGCTCGCGACGCAAGCACGGGTGGTGGACATTTCGGTGGCTCTGTCGCACGAGGGCAGCCTGGCCGGGGCAGTCGTCGTCGCCCTGTGTGAGAACACGGGTCCAGATGTGGGGGAGGAATGATGGAGCAGGGAATTCGCGCCGTCCTGGCGACTTTCGGCCGACTTGGAGTCGACGCGCGAACTCTCGATCCGAATGCGGACCTCTACGCGGCCGGCATGACCTCCCACGCGAGTGTCAACGTGATGTTAGGTCTGGAGGAGGCATTCGACATCGAATTCCCCACTGCTCTGCTGCGCAAGAGCACCTTTTCATCGATCAGCTCGATCGAGCGCGCGCTGCGCACACTGCCAGCATCATTGGCCGAGGAGAGCACGAAATGACGCGCACCGGCAGCCTGGTGGCGGAGGCCGCTGCCATCGCCGGCGCCGTCGCCGGGCCCGCCGCGGACGACGTTGACCGGGAATCGCGGTTCCCGAAGGAGGCCATCGATGCCTTGCGCGAGGCGAGTCTGCTTTCGGCGATGATTCCGGCCCGGTTCGGGGGACGCGAAGCGACGCTGAGTGAGGTAGGCGCCGTCGTGGCGGCGCTGGCCCGGTCATGCGCCTCGACGGCGATGATCTTCGCGATGCACCAGATCCAGGTGGCGTGTCTGGTTCGGCACTCACACACGCCGTTCTTCGACGACTACCTTCGCGATGAGGTCGTAGGCCGCCAGGCGTTGCTGGCCTCGGCAACAACGGAGGTCGGTATCGGCGGCGACGTCCGCAGAAGTACCTGCGCCGTCGAGTCGGCGAACGGGCGCATTCACCTGCGCAAACACGCCCCCGTGATTTCGTTTGGACACAACGCCGACGCCGTGCTCGTCACTGCGCGCCGGCGGCCCGACAGTGCCTCCAGTGACCAGGTGCTCGTACTCTGCCGGCGCCCGGGCCTGCGGTTGGAACCAGCGAGCGAGTGGAATGCCCTCGGGATGCGGGGTACCTGCAGCCGGGGATACGTGCTCGAATCCGATGACGTCGAGGACTGTGTCCTGCCGGACTCATTCGCCGATATCTCCAGCCACACGATGCTGCCCACGTCGCATCTGCTGTGGGGCCATGTGTGGCTGGGCATTGCCCAGCAGGCCGCCTCACACGCGCACACCCTCGTCCGTGCAGAGGCCCGTAAGGCGGTCGGTTCGATGCCACCGTCAGCGATACGGCTGGCAGAACTCAGGTCCACCCTGCTCACTCTCGAATCGGTGGTCAGCCTCGCGACGCGACGATATGACGCCCAGGAGCTCCACGGCGAGCAGCTCGGGTCTTTGGCGTTTGCGATCGATGCGAACTGCGTGAAGGTCGCTGCCTCGACCCTGGTCGTGGACATCGTCTCCAGGGCGATGCGCATCTGCGGTATGGCGGGTTACTTGGAGGACTCCGAGCATCGGCTCGGTCGGCTCCTGCGAGACGCGCATAGCGCCGAACTGATGGTGGGCAACGATCGGATCCTCGCCAGCACGGCACAGCTGTTGCTGGCTGCGCGGGACCAATGATGCCGGCCGCGACACGGGCCGAGCGAATTTCGGATTCGCATCGCGAGTTTCGTCAGGAGCTCTTTGATACCGGCTTGCTACGCGACGGCGGGTTGGACGGTCTCTACCTGCGCTCGGCTCGATTCGAGCAGATCGTCGCGGGCATCGATGCATTGGTCGCCCGAACCGGCGCGCACCACGGCGCGGAAGTCCTGCACTTCCCGCTGTTGATCCCCCGCCTGGTGTTAGAGCGGTCCGGCTACCCGCGGTCGTTCCCGGACCTCACCGGCGTGGTCCACGGTTTCGCCGGCGGCGAACCTGCTCATTCCCGACTGATGCAGGCGCTCGACGGGAATCAGCCGCGCCAATGGACAGCACAACTGGGCGTCACCGACATCGCCCTGTGCTCTGCGGCATGCCATCCGCTGTATCCGAGCCAGGCCGGGTCACTGCCGCCGCAAGGACGCGTCGTCGAGGTGCACGGACAGTGCTTCCGCCGGGAACCGAGCGTCGATCCGGCCCGCATGCAGGCTTTTCGTCAACACGAGTTCGTCTACCTCGGAACCGCGGATGGCGCGCAAGCGCACCGTGATGACTGGGTGCACCGGGCACTCGAGCTGCATCGCAACCTCGGGCTGCAGGTCGAAGCCGTCGTGGCCAACGACCCGTTCTTCGGACGCGCCGGACGCATGCTCGCGGCCAATCAACGACTTGAAAACCTCAAGATCGAAATTGTGACGCCGCTCTACGCCACCTCGGAGCCGACGGCGATCACGTCGGCGAACATCCATCAAGACCACTTCGGCGACAAGTTCGCGATCCTTGCTGACGACGGATCCACGGCGCACACCGCGTGCGTTGGGTTCGGGCTGGAGCGAATCGCCCTGGCGTTGTTGCGCACGCACGGCCTCGACATTGACACGTGGCCGGCGGACGTCGGCGAGGCGCTCGGACTATGACGCTCGCGCTGCCTGCACTGAGGCCAGCCTCCTATGCCAGTAGCCCGCTCCACTCGAGCGAGCGCGTGTGGTCGCAGTCCAACTGCTATGTCGACCTGTGGATCGAGGTGTTGCATTCGCTAGGCCTCGATCCGCGAGCGGCCGGCGCATTCACGTTGAGCGCGGACTTCGAAGGGGATCAGTGGGCCTTCTTCAAACCACCCGTGGAGGACCTGCGTGCCCTCTGCGGCATTGACGTTGCCGAACTCAATGTGTGGCGCCCGCTGGTCGACCACATCGGTGAGCAGTTGGACTTCGGCCGCTTGCTCACCGTCGAGGTGGACGCGTTTCACCTCCCCGACACGGTCGGTGTGTCGTACAGGACTGAGCACGTCAAGACAACCATCGCCCCCGCCTGGATCGAGCAGAATGCTCGCCAGTTGCGTTACTTCCATAACGCTGGGCTACACGAACTCGAGGGCGAGGACTTCGACGCCCTGATCGGCACTCGTTGCGCCGGTCCCCATGCGCTGGCGCCGTACGTGGAGATCATCAAGCTTGACCGCCTGTGTCGCGACGAGGGCCGCCTCGCCGCCGTCGCGGGTGAACTGATCAGATCGCACATCGGCCGCCGAGCCGTCGACAATCCGGTGCGCCGTATGAACAAGCGAATCTCAGCCGACCTCGACTGGCTACGGGGCGCCGACGTCGAGACGTTCCACCGGTACACCTTCGGCACATGCCGGCAAAGTGGCGCCAGCGCGGAGCTCGCCGCCGACTTCATCGACTGGTTCGACGCGCACACCGACGCCGGCCTGGCCGACGTCGCCACGCACTTCCGGTCGGTCGCAAGCGCGGCAAGGGTTGTCCAGTTCAACCTGGCGCGCAGCGTGCGTGGACGTCGCTTCGATATCCAGACACCCCTAGAAGAGATGACCGACCGCTGGGACCGCGCCTTCGCGATGCTTTGTGATCGCTATGGAAGCTGACCTTCTGCGGGGCGCGCAATGGGCGCTGTGCCGGACGTCTGCCGGGTCCGCCGAGAACCCCAAGCGCCTGGCAGACCTCGCCGTGGACTGGCTGCCGGCAACCGTGCCCGGAACGGTCGCTGGTGCGCTGCGCGCAGCGGGCGATCCCCAGTGGCGCACGCACGACTATGACGCATCGGACTGGTGGTTGCGGTGCGCTTTCGACGCCGATGAAGACGTGACGAGCACGCGAGAGTATGCGCTGTCGATCGGCGGCATCGCCACGATCGCCGACATCTGGCTCAACGGCGAGCATTGCTGGCACGGCGAGAACATGTTTCGCCAATGGACCGTCCCGGTGCCCTACCTGCGGGCAGGCAACGAGCTCCACATTCGCTGCGCGGCCCTCGGCGCAGTCTTGGCGCGCCGAAGGGCGCGCCCGCGGTGGCGAACCAACCTCGTGACACAGCAGAGTCTGCGCCACGTGCGGACGTCGCTACTTGGCCGGATGCCCGGATCTTCGGCCCAAGCCGCTCCCGTCGGGCCGTACCGGGCCTTATCCTTGACCGCCCAGGATGTGCCGCTTGAGGTGCGTGGACGCCGCCTGTCCGCGCGGGTCCTCAGCGATGTCGGCGTTCTCAGTGGGTCGCTGACCCTCGCCGGCATCCCGACGGGGCGAATCGTGATCCGTGTCGGCGACACCAGCGCTGACATCGACATGAGGACCGGTGCCACCTCCGATACCGGTGAGTGGACCGCGCAATTTGAGGTCCGTGTCCCGGACGTGCATCTGTGGTGGCCACACACCCACGGCGACCAGCCGCTCTACGAGGTCAGCGCGTCCATGGATGCTCACCAAGTCCGGCTCGGGCGCGTTGGCTTTCGGGAGCTCGACATCGACACCACAGACGGGGCCTTCACCGTGCTGGTGAACGGTGTGCCGATCTTCTGCCGCGGCGCCTGTTGGAGTCCGGTCGAGCCGGTGACACTGAACCCCACACCGGAGCAGACCTTCGCGGCGATCGCCTCGGTTCGCGAGGCGCACATGAACATGCTCCGTGTTCCGGGCACCTCCGTCTACGAAGACGATGCCTTCTTCGACGCCTGTGATGAGCTCGGGATCCTAGTGTGGCAAGACTGCATGCTTGCCAGCCTTGAGCCGTCTGAAGAGGCCGATGTGCAAGCCGAGATTCGGGTCGAGCTTGAGCAGCTATTCGAGCGAATGCAAGGTCGGCCCTGTGTCGCGGTCGTCTGCGGCGGCAGTGAGGTCGCGCAGCAGGCGGCGATGTCCGGCGTCGATCGCGCGCGTTGGGACAGCCCGACGCTCGAAGAGCATCTGCCAGCGCTCGTCGAGCGCTGGTTGCCGAGGACGCGTTACGTGCCGTCATCGCCCAGCGGCGGAGCGTTGCCGTTCACCGTGGACACCGGTGTCTCGCACTATTTCGGCGTCGGCGCCTACCTGCGCCCGCTCGAGGATGCGCGACGGGCGGGGGTCCGTTTTGCTACTGAATGCCTTGCCTTCGCCAACCCGCCCGAGGCAGTCACGGTTGAGGAGGCGTTCGGCGGTCCGTGGCGAGCCGGTCACCACCCCGACTGGAAGGCCGCGGTACCCCGCGACGAGGGTGCCCCGTGGGACTTCGACGATGTGCGCGACTACTACGTGAGCGAGCTGTTCGGTGTCGACACCGTGCGCCTGCGGTCCCAAGATCCGGCACGCTACCTCGATCTTGGCCGAGCCGCAGTCGCGGAATGTGTCACGAGCACGTTCAGCGAATGGCGCCGCGCCGGATCGACATGCGCCGGCGGCTTGATCCTGAACCTGCGCGATCTGGTGCCGGGCGCGGGGTGGGGGTTGATCGACTCGATCGGCCGTCCGAAGTCCGGCTGGTTCGCCGCACGCCGGGCCTTTGCGCCGATCACGGTCCTGACCACCGACGAAGGCTTGAATGGCCTGCGGCTACACGTCGTCAACGACTCTGCAACCGCGCTGCGCGCAGCACTCACGATTCGCCTGTTCGTGCGCGCCCAGAACGTCGAAACCGTCCGCCAGCCGATCGTCGTTGCCGGTCGCAGCGTGTCAGCGTTCGACACGGCGGAATTCTTTTCGGGGTTTCGCGATCTCACCTTCGCCTACCGTTTCGGCCCGTGCGAGTACGACGCCGTGTCGGTCGAACTCCACGACGCATACGGTGTGCTGATCGCTGAGGTCGTTCACCTGCCGGCACGCAGGGACATCTGGGTAGAAGCGGATCTCGGCCTGAGCGCTGGCGCCGAGCTTGTAGCCGGCGAGTGGACGCTGTCCTGCTCGACCAAACGCGTTGCCCGCTGGGTGTCGGTCCATGTCGACGGGTTCACGCCGGCGGACTCGTGGTTTCATCTCGTTCCCGGCATCACGAAGCGACTCGCGATTCGAGCTGCCGATGACGGCGCACACGCAACCGGACCGAGCGGGTATATTTCGGCGATCAATGCCAGGCACCCGAGCCGCATCGACGTCCGGCGCGCCGAGGTGGGTTCATGAGCCAGATCCCGACCTGGTTCGGGCCGCAGGACACGCCCCGCTTCGGTTGGCTGCACGTTCCCGAGGCAAACCAGGCGAAGGGGGCGGTCGTATGCTGCCCGGCGCTGGGCGTGGAGGCGGTTGCAGGCCATCGGGCGATACGCGAGCTCGCGGTACAGCTCGAAGAGGCCGGGTACCTGGTTCTACGCTTCGACTACGCGGGCACCGGAGACTCCGCGGGCGATCCACGCGGGGCAGACGAACTCGGGACGTGGCGGGCCAGCATCGCCGATGCCCTTCGTTACGTGCGCAGCTGTGGTGCGTCCCGAGTGGGTATGGTCGGGCTGAGGCTCGGCGCGACGATGGCAGCGTTCGAAGCGCAGGCCGACGGCGCCCTGGACGCCCTCGTGCTCTGGGATCCATATGTTTGCGGCCAGGCGTTCGTACGTGCGCACAAGGTTCTTCGAGAGACGAGCGTGGCAGCGCCGCCCACGACGACAGGCCCGGACGTCGAGATCCTCGGAGCCGTGCTGAGTGAGGAGCTCGTCGGCGACCTGAGCGCGTTGGACCTGGCACAACGCCCACCAGGTAGGCCCGCCGCACGGACCCTCGTGCTGACGCGCGAGGACAGACCTGTATCGCCGTCACTGAAGGACGCGTTCAGCGATGAGTGGACGCAGTGGGGCACGGCACGCGGGCAGCATGAACTGCTCGATGTGACCGCCGACCTGGCGCAGCTTCCGAGCACCACGATCGGCGTCATCTCCTGGTGGCTTTCCCAGACACTCAACGGTCCCCCGGCACTGGTCACCCCCGTCGTCAGCTCCACCGCAGTTGTCACCGGTGACACGGAGGTGCGCGAGCGACTGATCCGGCTGGGACCCAACGAATTGTTCGGCGTGCGCACCGATCCGGTCGAACCGGCGCGAGGGCCGGTCGTGGTCATGCTCAACGCGGGACTTCTGCACCACGTGGGCCCCGCCCGCTTGTGGGTAAGCCTGTCCCGCCAGTTGGCGGCGGCCGGCCTGACGAGCGTGCGGGTGGATATCGGTGGCCTGGGGGACAGCCCGCGCAGGCCCGACCAAGTGCGTGACGTCGCCTACCCGCTTGACGCTGCTCAGGACATCGCCGACGTCGTCGCTGTGGCCGGGTCGTGGTACGACGCAATGCCAGGCAAGCCGAACGTCGTGCTCGTCGGAGTGTGTTCGGGGGCGTATCACGCCATCGAGGCGGGGATCGCACTGGGCGTGGGCGGCGTGGTCGCGATCAATCCCTTGCTGTCGTTCGAGCTTGCCTTCGGCGACGCGGAACGGACCACCGACCAGCCAGTGGTGGCGCAACCACTTCGTCCCTGGATCAGACGGTTGGCGCGCAACGATCGGCTGGCGACGTTCGGCGAGTTCCGGCTCCCGAGCCCGATCTGGAGACTACTCGACCTGCTGCGAATTCAGCGCCATCCCGCGCAGGGACTGCAGCTGCTGGCGGAGCGACATGTCCCGGCCCTCGTGATCTGCGGCCCTACCGAAGCTCGCCCTCTACAGCGCCGGGCCAGCTGGGTCACCCGAAGACTCGCCGCGGGACCGTACCTGACCCTGGAGGTCATGCCAGAGATCGATCACACCCTCTACGGCGCCGACGCGCGCGCGAAGGTGGCGCAGCGAGTCACCACGCACATCCTGTCCACGTTTGCCAAGTCCGCGGGCGCCGTGGTCGACCAGCCCGTGGCTGGATCGGGTACCGCGATCGACCAGGACCTGCTGAGCTTCGCCATGATCACCGATGCGTTCACACCGACAGCCGCATCGGATCCGCCGCTCTGCGTCGGCCGATGCAGCGGTGCCACTGAGGCCGCCCGGGACTTTGCCGCGGAGCCCGTGGGTAGCACGGGGCCGGCGCTCACGCAGCTGGCCACGGCAACCGCGAGGGCGAAACCCGCGACCCCGTTTGTCGCCCAAGCTCAGAGCGTGCCCCACCCCGCCGCGCCAGCGGCGGCCAGCTCGAGTGGGCCTCGCACCACACCCCGGCCGGCCCTCGCCCTGGTCCTGCTGGTCGCCTCCGTCGGCCTGCTGGTGCAAGGCATTGGCTATGCGCTTGGACGCTCGGGACATGCAGGTGCCGCCCAGACGCTTTTCTTCGTGGGGCTGATGGCGATCTTCGTGCCATGCGCGTGGCGTCTGTTGGGAGCGGCGGCAGGTCGCCGCGAACGGATCTACACCTCCGTGGCCCTCGGCTGCCTGCTGGTGCTCTCGTGTTACCTACTGAGCCCCACCCTGTTCAGCGGATACGACGATCTGTTGCACCAGACCACCCTGTGGCAGCTCGCAGACCGGCGGACGTTGTTCTCCACCAACTCGCTACTGCCGGTAAGTGCGGGCTACCCCGGCTTGGAGCTGATGACGCTCTCGATTCACTGGCTGAGCGGGTTGCCTCTGATCGTCTGCGAACTGCTCGTCATTCTGATTTCGCGCATTGGCCTGATGCTGATCGTGTTCATGCTCGCCGAGAGGCTCGTCGGCTCGCCGCGCGCCGGCTCGGTCGCGGTGGTCGCCTACGCGGCCAGCCCGCAGTTCTACGCCTTCAACGCCGCGTACTCCTATCAGACTCTCGCTCTAACCCTGGGTGCCGGCGCCGTCTACCTACTGCTGCGCGCCATCGACGAGCCTGAACGCCGGCGTGGGCTGACCTGGCTGAGTTGCGTCTGCCTGCTCGGCGTTGTCATCACCCATCATCTCGTCAGCTGGCTTACCGTCGGTGCCTTGGCGCTGTGGGCGCTGGTGTCGTATGCGGTGCGGCGTCGTCAAGCCGCGCGCACGATCGGATTCGGCGCAATCGTCGGACTCCTGCTCGCAGCTGCGTGGACGGTGATCACAGCGACTCGGCTGTTCGCCTACCTCTCGCCGATCCTCGGCGGAGCGACCGGAGGATTCCTCGGACTCATCACCGGCGGAAACCGCCGCGCGCTTTTCATTGCGCCGGCGGGCCCCCCGACGCCGCTGTGGCAGAAGGCCGTCTTACTCGTGTCGACGGTGGTCGTCCTGGCAGCGCTCGTGGCCAGCATTGTGGCCCTCGTGCGCAACCGATCGAACGGTGGCACGCCGCTGATGCGCGGCGGGGCGTTGCGATTCGTCCCGATCGTCATCGCGGGCGGCTACTTCGTCGTGCTCGGTTCCCGCTTGTCCAGCGCGAGCGAGGAGGTCGGTGGGCGCATGTCGACCTTCGTGTTCTTCGGCATCGCCATGGTGTTTGCCGCGTGGTTCAGCACCGTGCACCGGCGCGCCGTCGGACCGGTAGCGCTGGCGTTGGCGAGCGTGGCGTTCCTCGGCGGGGTGCTCTTCGGGTCGGGGCCGAGCTGGAGCTTCATCCCGGGCAAGTACATGCCGGCTGCCGATGCCCGTTCGATCGACGCGAACGCGATCGCCGCCGCGCAATGGGCTCTGGACAATGTGCCCGCGAGCACACCGATCGCGGCCGACCGCGACAACGGCGCGTTGATGGCCGCGATCGGACACCTGAAAGCGGTGTCGGAGGGAACCTCCGGGGTGAACGTCGGACCCCTTTACTTCGACACGACGTGGAACGACTACGACACCAGTCTCGTCCGCCGGGCGAACATCCGCTACCTCGTCGTGGATACTCGCCTCGCGCAGGGTCCACCGGCGTTCGGCACCTACTTCGAGCCGGGGGAGACCCAGGGTCCGGAGATCCTCACGACCGAACAACTGACCAAGTTCGACGCAGTGCCGGGCGTCGCCTCCGTGTATGCCAACGGCCCCATCCACATCTACGACCTGTCGGCGCTGCTCGGGCAAGCGCCGCTGACCCAATCGCCTGGTGCCGCGGGCGTCCCGGCCGACACCTCGGGAGTGAATGGCCTGACGGGTTTCAACTGGCCCATCACCTTGCTGGCCGCGCTGACCGCCGCGGCGTGGTTGCGCAGATTGCGGCGCGTTGCGATGAGCCCCGACCGCGTGATCATCGGACTCGTCGTCTCCTGCGTGTCGGCGATCGTGTTTGCCCTCGCGCTGGTTCCCAGCCGGTTGCCAACGAGTGCGGTGGCGACCGGAGTTCTGGGTGGTTTGCTGCTGAGCGGGCTGCTTACCGGGCGTACGGGCGGCCAGCTCGCCCGCGTGCGCGGCCAACTCGCCCGCGCGGGACAGCAGATGGGTCACTCGGTTGCTCGGTTGACTCGTGCTCTCGGTCGAGCTGTCAGCCGAGTCGGGCGGGTCGCCACGTTGCTCTTGCGCGGATCCTTCTGGCCGGCGCGCGGGGTCGCTCGCATGGTCGGAGGTGTTGGGCTCCCTTTTCGGAAGGCCGGGCCGACGCGCTATCGGCCCGGGAGAATTTCGTCGGTGATCGCGACGGCGCTGTCGGTGCTGATCATCGGCGCGGCGGTTGGCGTGTCGGTGGTCTCCGAGCGCGGTCATCAGCACAACCCGACGGCTCTGTCGGTGAGTTCCTCAGGATCGGGGGGGCGGATGGTAACGGTGTCGCTGCCCGGCTCACAAACCAGCGCACGTCTGGAGATGACCACGGGCGCCGGGGTGTCAGTATGGGGCCTGACGATACCGCTGCACAGCAGGCACTTCACGGTCGCGCTTCCGAACCCTCCGGTACCGGGTCCGGCGACGCTGAAACTGGTGGTCGACGGGACGACACTCCGCACCGTTTCCGCCTAGCGGCGGCATACGCTGCGCGGCGGATGCGGTGGCCCACACGTGCGCGCTTGAGGGTGCTAGCCGCGGGCACCGGGCTGCTCGGCAGGTTCGCGTACCTGATCCTGACCCAGATCTTCGTCGTGGGATTCGGCATCGGTTACTGGGTGATCACCGCGCGTCTGCTGCCGGCGCACGAGATCGGACTCGCCGCAGCCGCAGTTTCGGGGAGCATCTTTCTCAGCGCGGTGGCCATCCTCGGAGTCTCGTCGCTCGTACTGGTCGAACTGGCCAGGGTGCCTGAGCGCGAACGGCGGGTGGTCCTACTCACCGGCGTCGTGGCCGCGTGCGCGGCTTCGGCGGTGCTGGCCGGTGTGGCGTGGTGGCTGCTGCTCATCGCAGGCTCCAACGTGAGCGCAACCTTCAGGTACCTGGTCCACAGTCCCGTCAGTGGTCTGCTGATCGTCGCTGGGACGGTCGGCACGACCGCAGGCGGAATCTTCGACGCGGCATCGATCTCGTTGGGCCGCAGCCGTGTACAACTGGTGCGCAACATGGTCTCGGCCGGACTGCGGGTGTTGTTCGTCCTCGGGCTCGTCCATCTTGGTGTTCGCAGCGCGACGGGTCTTCTGGAGGCGTGGGCCGGCTCCATCGGGATCTCGCTCCTATGGTCCCCGCGGGTCCTGGTTCCGCGAGCGCAGGGGGAACGGCTGCGCCTTGCCCCCGCGCGCAGGGTATTGCGGATCTACCGTTCCGCGGCACTGCGTCATCATCTGCTGAACCTGGCGATCACGTCGGTGTCGTTCTTCCTCCCCTTGCTCGCAGCGATCCTGTTGGTACCCACCGACTACGCGTACTTCGCCGTCGCACAATTGATCTCGAGCACCCTCATGCTCGTTCCCGCGCTACTAGCCGTCTCTCTCTTCGCGGAAAGATCAGAGGACGAGCAGGCGCTGCGTGGCCACATCCGTCGCACCCTGCCGATCGCGGCGACCTGCGCGCTTCTTGCCCTTGCGTTCCTGGAGCCCGGGGCCGCGATTGTTCTGCGTGTCTTCGGTGGCGACTACGCGAGCCACGGGTCCAGCATCCTTCGGCTCCTTCTGCTCGGCGGCCTATTTTACGTCGTGAAGGACCACTTCGTCGCGATCCGCCGGGCGCAGGGGCGCCTGAGTGAAGCTGCGCGCACAGTGGCGGTGATGACGTGCGGTGAAGCCGCCCTCACCGCACTCGGCGGTGCCCTGTATGGGGTGCACGGCCTGTGCGCGTTCTGGGTACTCGCCACGCTGATCGAGGCGGTGATCTTCGCACCCCCCGTGCTGCGTGTCTTACGCAAGCCAGTGAGCACTGCACGCGTTTGGCCGGAGCCCGATCGAGCGGGTGCTGCGTCATCGTATTAGGTCGTTGAATCGAGCTCAACCGCACCGTAGGGCCAGCGCGTCAGCTCGGTCGCAGGCCGGCGTCCAGAGCCAAGGCGACTGCGGCAATCGCAGACCGCACGCCAAGCTTTTTCTGCAGGTTCTGGCTATGGGTGCGAACGGTGTTCGCGGAGAGGAACAGTCGCTCGGCGATCGCGGAGTGCCCGAGTCCATCGACGAGAAGCGTCAAGATCTCGATCTCGCGCTTGGTGAGCGTATCCAGTTTCGCGCGGTCAGATCCTTCCGTGCGGTTCTGCTCGGTGAGCAGGTCCGCGAGCTGCGCGCGAGACAGCCACGCCTTACCCTGGGCCGTCCAGTGGATGGAGTCGACGAGCTCGCGGAATGACGCAATCGTCGGTACAACCCCGCACGCGCCCATGCGGATGGCCTCGGACGTCGCCTCATGATCATGATCTGGAGTCAACATGATCACCGATGGGCCCCCGTCGATGGTCCGCAGTATCTCCAGAACAGTGAGTCCGCGCGCGGCGTCTAGCTCCGCGTCGAGTACAAGCACGTCGGGTCGGTAGGTCCGGACGAAACTCGCGATGCGAGAAACTTCGGTCACTGCGCCGAGGAAATGCAGCGTCTGCTCGCGCGACAGGAAATCCGCCAGTGAGTCCCTCAGCAACGGCCGTTGATCGGCGATTGCGACCGAGGTCGGCGTCGATGATGGCCGACCTGCTTGTTCCCAGGCGGGACGTCGCCGATCCATGCCGCCCGTGCGGCGTTCCACGAAGCGCCCACGAGTTGCGAGATCGAGCTTTGCCGCATTGGCTGGTTCAATACCTTCGGCTGTGTTCACGACGCTAGGCGGACAGGGCTCGAGGGCCGGGGGGCGCGGTCAGTCGAGCGGCGGCCGACACGAGCTCAAGTCTCGAATGCACGTTCAGCTTGGTGTAGAGGTGCTGCAGATGCGTCCGCACCGTCGCCACCCCGATGCCCATGCCCGCCGCGATCAGCTCGGTGGAGTCACCGTTGGTGAGCCGGCGCACCACTTCGTGCTCCTTCGCGGTGAGGGAGGCGAGACCGCTGACGTCGCGTAGCCGGCCGCCGCTCGAGCGCGCCATGACTGCCCGCGCATCTCGTGACCACACAGTCGGGCACTCGGGGGATTGCCCGGTGCTAGTGATGGCAGCTGTACAGATCCTGCGGAGCACGCGTTCTACCTCGTCGACGCCTTCGGACTTCAGTACGACACCGTCCGCGCCGTCATCAACCGCGGTACGCAGCGCCTCACGATCGGTGATGGAAGTGAACACGCAGATCGGCATCTGCGGCATGAGGGCGCGCAACTCCGCGACCGCACGTCGCCCCCGTGGCGTTAGCGGCAGGTCGATGTCGACGATCCATGCGTCGGCGGAGTCGTGCTCGTCAAGGGCGACCGCCTCGGCGGGTGAGCAGATCCGGGCGGCGACCTCGTGGCCTCGCCGGCCGAGCATGGTCACCAGAGCGTCGGAGAACATCACGTACTTGTCGCAGGCGATGAGCCGCATCACGAGGTCCGATCATTGGTTGTACACGGAGCAACTTCCATCTTAAAATATACATCTGGGAGATCCATCGCGATAGAGCAAAGTCGATCTAGTGAGATGCATCTCGGGATTCTATCCTTGTCGGATGGAACTCGACGATCTCGTCTACCTCGGCCAGCAGCTCGTCAGGGCGGGGAGAATGGCGATGCACGAGACCCGCCCAAACCTGCAGGCTGCCGAGTCGGCGGTGATCGGAGAGCTGCTTGCGCAGCGGTTCAGCACTATCACGGAATTGGCGTCCCGAACCGGCTATGCCCAGAGCCGCATTTCCAAGGCCGTCGCAGCACTGCGCGAACAAGGTCTCGTTGGGACGCGCGTCGACCAGGCAGACCGCCGCCGTTCGGTCGTCTACCTGCTCGACTCGGCGGAGGAGGCGGCCAGCCGGGAGTCCCCGACTAGTGGCGACCAGGTTCTGAGGGAGCTGCTGGGCGGGGTCGATGTGCTGCGACGAGCCGAAATCGTCGCGGCGGTGCAGACGCTAGTCGACGCTGTCCGGCAACCGCGTCGGGCCGGGTCGGATTCTGAGGTCATGATGCGCAGGTGGGCGGAGGACCTGCAGGTTCCGCCCACCAAGCTGGAGGGCATGACCTCGCGCCAGGTGCTGGAACTTCTCGAGCGCCGTCGCTCGGACGGGGACAGCGACGCCGTCGCTGTCAGCCCGTCACCGTGATCTGATCCACGAGCAGCGTGTGAGTGGTGCCGGGTGCCTCTCCCGTTGGTGATCCGGTCCAGGAGTTGTTGCCCACCGCAAGATTGAGCAGCAGGTAGTTCGACGCGCCGTCGAACGGCCAGGACTCACCCGCCGACATGTCCTCATTGGCCGCGACGAAGTAGGGCCTTCCGTCGAACAGGAACGTGATTGCTCCCGGTCGGTAGTCCACTGCGTAGGTATGGAAAGCACCCGTGGTGTCGACCCCGGAGTTCCAGTCGCGGCCCATCGATGCGATCCGTTGGTTACGGTAGCCGACCGGATCCTCCGCGTTGCCCAGGGAATGTATGTGTCCGGCGACCACCGTTGTGCTGCGACCCAAACCCTCCACGACATCGATCTCTCCGCAGCTCGGCCAGTCCACCTGGCTCTGATTTGCGCCTACTGCCCAGAAAGCGGGCCACATTCCGGCCCCGGGCGGGAGTTTCATGCGGGCTTCGACGTGAGCGTAGCCGAAGGTGAACCTGCCCTGGGTGATCAGACGGGCGCTGGTGTAGGACGCTGTGCCGTCTCCACCCGAATTGTCCTGACGTATTGCATTGATCGCCAACGTCCCCGTGCCGGTAAGCGAGACGTTGGCAGGCGAGAACGTGTACGCCTCTACCGTCGACGTTCCCTCCCAGCCCGCACCGGTCACCGTGCTCCACACCGACGGGTCCGGCGCCGTCCCCGCCGCGCCGTCGAAACGCTGGTCCAGCAAGGTGTGCTTGGGAGCATTCATAGAAGTGATTGCCAAGGCGCTGACAAGCGGCGCTCCCGTCTTCGCGCTGAAGACGAGCGCGAGCATCGGTCGGGCGATGGTGACCGTCGCGGTCAGGTGGTACGGGTGCCACCCCCCGACCTCGGCGGCGACGTCGAGGTCGCTCGCCAGGGCAAACCACCTCATCCCGTCGGTCGCGCTCACCGAAAAGACTCGGGCGCCGACGCCGACGTTGCTCGTGTCGCACAGCAGGACGTCCAGAGCGTACGTGCCCGGGGCGGGGATGCGGATCGCCCAGCGCTGAACGCCGATCCGCGCGCTCTGGTACAACGCCGGGCTGGCGGTGTCCGCGATAGCGCCTCGCGTTGCCGTCACAACTCCGCCGACGAGCCCCGTGCCCGGAATCCACTGCGTACCGCGGGAGTCGACGATCGTTCTGCCCGCCGTAGTGAGGTGTGCACTCCAGGGCGTCGCGCCGGGGTGCAACTTCGTCGCGCCGGTGGCCGAAGGCTGAATGAGCACGCCCGCGACGCCGAGGACCATGAGTGCAAGGAACAGGACGCGCGCCAGACTGGGTCGTCGCATGACGATCGCTCCAGCGGAGAGTCGGGACCTGCTCACGGCGAGCATGCTCGCTCGTAGGAGCTTTGGCTAGTGATCCGCTCGGCTTGCGGGCTTTGTTACTTGCCCGACGCTGTCGCTTGCGGCGGATTTGCCGTTGCGGGACAGCTTCGGCGGTCCTGCGTCGGTGCGGGGGTTTTGCTCTCCGGGCTCGGCGCGGCGGAGAACCTCGGCGATGCTGAGCAGCTGATCTGCTTGGTGCAATAGCTGTGCGGCATGTTCGCCCTGCTCCGCGCGGCCCTCGTCCGCCCGCCGCGGGTCGCCCTTGGTCGGCGTTTGACCAGCTTGGGCGGTTATCTCGGTTGGGTTCAGTTGCGCCGGGGCGGTGTCGTGCATCGATGCCTGGAACGCGGCGAGTGCAGCCGCGGCCGAGAAATCGCCGGTTGCGCCATCCGCAGTCGGCGCCAGGTGTCCGAGCTCGGATAACTGTTGAGCCTCCCGAAGCCACACCGCGGTGAAATCGCCGGCATTGGCGACGAGGCGGCTGCCCTGGAAGGTCGCTTGTTCGATCGTGCGCGCGGCGTGCTCCTCGGCCTCGGCCAGTATCCGGGCGGCTTCGCCGTGAGCCGCCGCGACCCGGTTCTCGGCGTCCCGGCAGATCGCGGCAAGCTGCTCGCGAAGATTCAGCGCGCCCTGTTCACTCTCGCGGGCCTGCTCCTCACGTGCCTGGCGGCGTTCACGTTGAGCGCCCTCGATGATCAGTCCCGCCTCCCGTTCGGCGTCAGCCCGGATGTGGGACGCCCTGATCCTGGCCTCGCGAAGGATCTGGGCAAGCTCGGCGGAGGCACGATCGAGTTCATCGCCGGGGGTCGGCGGCGGCGGGGCGTCGACCGCTGCAAGACTCAGTTCCAACTCTGCGACCCGCCCGAGCGCCTCGGTGCGCATCGCAGTGGCCAGAGTAAGTCGATTGGCCAGATCCTCGCATTGCGCCTGAAGGGATTCCACTGCACCGCGCAGTTCTGTCTCGTTCTCCGCGCGCGCGCCCAGAACACCGAGCTGGTCCTCGGCGGCGGTTACCCGCTCTATCGCCTCCATGACGACCGCCGAGAGCCTTGCCAGGTAGCCCCTGACCTGCTCCGGGTCGAAGCCGCGACGCACTGAGGTGAAGGACTTGGTCGCGACCTCCTCCGGGCGCGGCCACGAATCTGTTACGCGGATCACGGGCTACGCCTATGCCTGCGAGGAGAGGGTGGGGGCGGCGTCGGCCGCGCTCGCGGCGTTGTTTGGGTCGGGAGCACCGTCAGGGTCGTCGACCTGGTCCTCCTGCGACCCGGCCTCCGCGTCCGCAGGTCTGGGCGCGGTCTCGGTGTGGTCAGCCGTGGCGCCCGTCGCGGCCTTGCTCCGTGGAGTGGTAGTTGCCGAAGCGCTCGGGCCCTCGCCCGGCTTGCTCATCGTCTCTTCCATGCGGCGCAAACTGTCTGCCGTCTCCCCCAGCAAGGGCAGGATGCCATTCGTAGAATCGAAGATCGCCGAGACTCTGGCCCGCAGATCCTCGACCTCGGCGCGCGTCGTTGCCAGCAACTGCTGCCCCTGGCGGTTGCGGCGCCGGGCGTCTACCTCAGCGGCGTGAATCACGGCAGCGCTGGCCGACTCGGCATCATCGAGCCGGTTCACCATTGCCTCGTTCGCGCTTCTTCGCAGTTCAGAAGCTTCGACCCGGGCCGCGTGCAGGATCTGCTCAGCCTCGTTCTCGGCCGCGGACAGCTTCTCCGACGTCAGGCGCACCACCGTCGCGCGCAGGCGCTTGGCCTCATCGACGATGCCGGCGAGCAGCGCCATCACGTCATCGGCCGATAAGGAGGACCCCTGCGGTACCCGCGTCATGAGCTCATCGATCTCCACGTGCGGAAAAGTTGACGCCCAAGCAGACGGGTCAGAACCGTCATCGATCTGCTCGTCAATCGACGCTGCACGGGCAGGAGTTGCCGCGGCCTCAGTGATGTCCTCGGGAACCGCTGCTGCATCGTTGGCTGCATCGTCGGCTGCATCGGGCACAGTTTCAGTGTGAAGCAACGTCGACGACTTGGAATGCAAACGCATATGCCACCTCTTGCAGCGATTTGGGCGCGGATTCAGCGCCAGACTTACTTCCTACCCATTCGATCGAGCTAGCCTCTTAGATTGCCTAAAATCCTTGGTTCAGAGTGGCGCCGGTCACGCCCACTTAACGCCGAAGGCGAAAGCCTCCGCGAGGCGATGCGCCAACCGCGTCCCGTCGAGCCGATTCGAATAGGCGCCCGGTGCCCAGGAACCGAGCGCCACCAGAGACCTGTTGACCTCGTTTCAGAAGTTGTGCTGATCGAAGGCAAGGCGTATCCCCCCAGAGCTTGTGGCTCGAGATCGGGCAGCAACGCGCGTCACAGCCGGGATCACAAGCGATGTCAGGCTATGGCCGTACCCGGTTGGCCGCAAATCAATGCGTCGCATCCACACCGCCGGGACTTTCTGTGCCATCACCGACTCGGCGACCGCAGGAACCACGATCGGGCGACGCGAGGCTGGTCATCCGACGCGCACTTGCGCCAGCAGCGCACGATGGTCGGAGCCAGGCAGGCGGAGCGTCTTGACACTGGTGGCGTTGCCTCGGCTGAGCAGGATGTGGTCGATTCCGAGCAGCGGGGGGAACCAGCGGTCAGCCGGATAGGTGGCCAGGTAGCCGGCGCCGCGCTGCTGCGCTGCGTCACGGTAGGTGCCAGATGCCAGCGACCGGAACTGCGCTGTATCCGTCGTCGCGTTGAAATCGCCTCCGACGATGACAGGCCCGCGCACCGCGATCGCGAGCAAGATCCGGTGCAAGTGCGCCAGCTCCGCGGCCCACAGGCCGGCTGGCTGCGGGAACGGTGCGGCCAAGTGCGTGGCGAACACTGTGACCTTCACCGTCGCACCGATATTCACGGTCGCCGACATCGCCCCGAGCGCAAAGCCGGTGTACCGCTGTTCGTCGGACAACGGGTACCGGCTCCAGATCGCCACGCCGTTGGCCTCTGGCCGCGCGTCATCGAACAGATAGGGGAGCTCACGGGAAAGGCCTGCCAACACCAACCGGTCGCGCTCGACGATCGTCAGTTCCTCGGTGTCCAGAATGTCCACCTGGTGGGTGCGAACGATGTCGACGAGCGAAGTAGGCGTCGCCGATCCGAGGCGGAGATTGGCTTGCAGGATTTGAACACGGGTACCACCCGGTGCGACAACGCCTCCCAGGTGCAGCGGAATCTGGACCGTCAACGCGAGCGCTAGTACGACCAGGGCAAGTGCGGTCGTCGGCCATCGTCGCGCCAGGGCGAAGGACAGCACCGCGAAGGGCGCGAAACCCATAAGCGGGTGCGCGAACGCGGCCAAGACGATCAGTGGCTGCACGGATGTGCTCAGCTCCCGGCCGATCAGCGCCAAACTCGACGCGACCAGAGACGTCGCGCCGAGTACCGCGAACGCGATTGTGACCCGCGTGTCGTGGTCTCTGCGCAGGCGCCGGTGGACGCGCAGTCCGATCCGAGGCAAGGCGTGACCTTCCTGCGAAGCAGTAGCAAAGCTACGTGATGAATTATTGGCGTCTCCCAACCCGCGCTGGGATCCCGCCCGCTCGCACCGCGACTGACAACCCGTGCGAGTGGGACCCGTAGCACGGTGTTGCGACAAGCAGTAGAACCTCAACTCGCAGTCCGAGGGCCTCGACCGCCTCGGACGCTCTGTAGCGGGTGTTGGGTCTGGACCACCGTATGCCCGGAGCACAGCCCCAAGAAAACCTAGGATGTAGCCCGAATCGCCCGGAAACGCAGGGCCAGGGAGCTTCGATCCCCACCGGTTGGTCGTCGTTGTTAGTCGTCCTCTCACGCCGACGGCGTTGATCTCGTGCTCTTTCGTCGCGGTCGCGTCCAGGAACATTCTGAGATCGGCTGCTCCAGCAGCGAATCGTCCGTCACCCATTGATCTCGCGGAGACAAGAATTAGAACACCAGCGCTTGCCCCGAGCCGTCGGTCGACAAGTCATGTACCCGGGCCTCGTCATTACCGTGGCTCTTCGGCAAGTGCCATCGATGAATCGAACCACGTCGTCACCCATATGCCTTTGTCCGGTCGTTTGACCGTCGCCTTACGCCGCAAGTAGGTGCCCCTGGACGGCTGCCGAGACTATGGGAGCGCGAATTTTGCAGAACCTGACCTCTAGCAACGTGCGGCCCCCGCTTGCCCGATGACCGGGCTATGCGCGGGGATTTAGTGAGAGCGGGAGGCTATCCAAACCGTATGCGGGCCAAGTGTGGCGGTGGACATCTCCTCCCAGCGCGAAAGACCCTGTTCGCATCAAGAGTTCCTCGACCACAATCCGCATCTCAAGCCGAGCTAAGGGTGCGCCGAAACACTGGTGAACGCCGCGGCCGAACGCCAGATGCCGCTTGTCCGCTCGGTCGATGTCGAATGTTCCTGCGGCAACCCAGTGCTCCGGGTCTACGTTCGCCGATCCGAAATTCAGGTGTGCATAGTCTCCCGCCTTAATCAACTCGCCCCCGATCTCAATGTCCTGTAGACACTTGCGCTGCATGGTTTGCTGAGGACTGTCGATTCTGAGAGACTCCTCCACCGCGTCAGGAATTCGGTGAGGGTTCTCTCTAAGAAAGTCTTGCAAATCGCGGTCCCGAGCTAGCCTGAGCACGATATTAGTCAACCCATCAGTGGTTGTTTCATGTCCTGCTATGAGGAGCAGGACTACATAACCGATGACCGCCTCGTCTGAGAGCCTACTGCCGTGGACCTCACCGGTGAGGATCGTGCTAATAATGTCATCATCTCTTAGTTCAAGTCGGCGTTGCTGGATTACAGATAGCAAGTACGGCGTAATCTCCTGAATAAGGAGTTCCCGCTTCGGACGACCAGGTTCGTTTCTTCCTCCTCTCTTGAGTAACTCCTGGTGCCAGTCATTAATATATGGCCAGTCGTCGTCTGGGACCCGTAAGAACTTGCATAAGGTCCGTCCCGGAAACGGATTCGCAAAGGTTGTTACAAAATCTATTACGCCCTTACCGACAAGCTCATCCAGCATTGCCCCGGCGAATGGCCGTATGTTCCGCTCCAATTCGGCCATCTTGGCAGTAGTAAAGAATGGATTAATCATTCGCCGATACGGCGTATGCTCGGGCGGATCGGACTCGAGCGGTACCATGCGGGTCGCTCCGGGCACTGGCGTGACACTGCTGAATGTCTTCACATCAGTGACCGCTGCGAGAACCTCGTCATAGCTGAAGACTCCCCATGTTCCACTGACGTCGATGCGGCCCACCGGACACTCATCGAGCAAGCGAGCATATGCAGCGCATGCGTCCGGCTCTTTGTCCTCGGCGACCTCGGCGAGGGCGGTGACTGGATTCCATTGCGTCGGCATGTGGTTTCTCCATCCAACAAAGACTAGGACCGCGCTCAATTATATTCGATTCCTATGTCGTTGCCCTAATACTTCATTTTACTGAATGGAACGGACGGGCCCGTGCGACTCGCTGGCCTCGGCAATCGGGATTGTAGGTGGCCTGACCCCGGCTGGGGTGATCCAGGTCGAGTGAGAGTCTTGCCGCCCACGATGTGGGCAGGGAGGCTTGATGACGATGACGACGAGGAAGAGACACTCGCCGGAGCAGGTCGTGCGTAAGTTGGCGACTGCCGATCGGATGCTGGGCGAGGGCAAGGACGTTGCCGATGTCTGCCGCGAGCTGCAGGTGTCCGAGCAGACGTTCTACCGCTGGCGTAACCAGTTCGGTGGGCTGAAGGCTGACGACGCGAAGCGGCTCAAGGAGCTGGAGAAGGAGAACTCCACGCTTAAGCGGCTGCTGGCCGACGCGGAGTTGGAGAAGGCCGCGTTGAAGGAGATCGCCTCGGACGCTCCTATAGATCGTCAAGTGGTGATCGCGGCGTAGTCGGCCCGGAGGGCGGTGAAGACTTCGCGGGCGAGGTAGCGCTTCTGGCAGCGGATGATCTCGGGCATCGTCTTACCTTGGGACGTGCGGCGGTCGGCGTAGGCCCGGCTGCGTTTGTCGTAGCGCAACCGGACGATGACAGCGATGTGTAGGGCGCGGTTGCCCGAGCGGTCGCCGCCGCGGTGCAGGCGGTGGCGGTTGGTTTGCCTGACGATGCGGGGATAGGGGCGGCGCCGCAGAGGCGGGCGAACGCCGACTCCGACCGCAGCCGGTCCGGGTTGTCGCCGATCGCGACGAGCAGCGCAGACACGGTGTCCGGGCCGAGACCGAAGATCGCGGCGGTCGCAGGTGCGGTGTGAATGGTGAGGGCATCGAGCTGCTTCTTCAACGCTCGCGCTTCCAGCTCGAGTGCCCGGGTCCGGGCGGCGATCGAACGCAGCGCGGTCTTCGCCGCTTGGACGGGATCGGTGAGGTTGCTGGTGTCAGGTCGAAACCGGAGACAGGCATCGACGAGCTGGCTCGTGGACAGCTCTCTGAGTTGGCTGCGTAACGGTTCCGGTGCGGTGATGACCAGGCCGAGCAGGGTGTTGCTTGCCGCGGTTTTCGCTTCACTGCACCGGTTCTGGCCACCCGCAGCATCCGGATCGCCTCGATCGGGCCGGTCGCGAGTTTCGGTGCGCCGCTCGCGTTGCCGGCCAACACCGTGCGGGCAGCCGCCTCCGCGTCCAGGCGATCGCTCTTGCCGTGCTGCCGGCGCAGGCGCCGGTCCGGACAAGGAACCTCAAGCACCGTCACGCCATGCTCATGAAGGTGCCGGGCCAGACCAGCACCGTAGGCGCCGGTCCCTTCGATACCGACCTTGTCGAGGCGGCCTTTGCTGCGCATCCACGCCAGCAGGAGCGCATAGCCGCGTGGTGAGGCTGGGAACTCCGCGTCGGCCAGCAGCCGGCCGTTGAGGTCGATCACCGCGGCGTGGTGAGTCGCGGTGTGGGTGTCGACGCCGCCGATGATCAGCCGTCGGGTGTGAGCCATTCAGTTGTCCTGTCTGCACGGGTGAGCTCACCGCCGAGACGGACAGGCCAGTGATGGGCTGCAGGGCGGAGCACGCTCCTATGAGGTCACAACGCAGCGGCGGAGCTCACGACAAATTCGGGTCTGATGCTGACCGGCGAGGCCGACAGGTCCCAAGCAAGGCACGGAACAGCGGCCAGGAAACTTACGAGTCAGACCACGCCGGTCGACACCGCCACCATCATCACTGGAAACTTCTAAGCCCGGAGCGCCGGCGGGCAGCCGTTCACCACCTCATGAAGGTCATGGGCGTGAGTGAGCGGTTCGCGTGCCGGGTGACCGGGCAGAACCGAACCACGCAGCGAGGAGACCCGGCCGGCACGACCGTGAGCGACCCGGACGCGGAGCTGCGGCGATGGCTGCGCCAATACGCCAAAGAGCATCCGCGGCGCGGGTTCCGCCCGGCATATCACGATGCCCGCGGCGAAGGCTGGAACGTCAACCACAAGAAGATCCAGCGGTTGTGGCGCGAGGAAGGCCCGCGCGTCCCGCAGCGCCGACGACGCAAACGTCTGGGCACCAGCACCACACCCAACCCGCCGATGGCTGACGCACCGAACAAGGTCTGGGCCGTCGACTTCCAATGCAGCGCACATGCCTGCATTTCCGGAACCGACGACAATTACGTCGTAATTAGTGGACGTTCGCCGGTCTACACCGGAACCCGAAGGTGCATGTTCCCTCGTCGCGGGCTAGGCTAGATGAACTTTCATTCAACTTACAGGATCACACTAAGATTCTTAGAAGTAACCACGTTTTGATCAAGAAGAATAACGCGACTGGCCAGAGCGAATTCGCCACCCCCGACATCCCGAATAACATCCTCGCGCGTGCCGACCCAAATGTCTGTCTCTGTTTCATTTCGGTTTCTATAACACATAAAGTTTGATCGAACAGAATACTCGCCCGCAACCGCGCCTAATTCGGCTCGAACATTCGTCACCAGATGTCGAGTTCGACTGGGCGGGTCTTCGGCCCAATGAACTTCCGTTTCTAGCTGAGCAACCCGCCACGACAAGGAGCGCTTGTCATCGTCAAACAGGGATACAGATCCTCGGGGCCCTACCTCTAGATGCTGCTCGCGTCGAGACCTGTTCGTCCGTAAAGGCATCCAGTATCGAATGTCTTCAGCCGTAAGCTCAAACCACTCACTGAATCGTCGAGCATCCAAGAGCTCTGCCTCGAAGTAGAGGAATTGCTCCAATTGGAAGTGAATATCGCTCGAAACTTTACCTTGCAGCCCGCCGGACACATCCCCCGAAAGTACTGACATCGACTTCCGTCCTTCAAGTGAATAGGTTGTCGAGCGAAACAATTCACGCACTAGGTCTCTGGCTGGGAGCTAGGCCCTTACTGATTTGCGCTGGAAGAATTCGATTACAAGTGCATTAAAGTCATCTACGCGATCGATCTGGACGGAATGCCCACATCCACCGAAAATGTGCAGGCTGGCGTTTTGCAGTCTCTTCAGCGGGAGAAAGGCAGCACCTACGGGAGTGATGCGGTCGTCGCGTCCCCATACAAGCAAAGTCGGGTGGGGTATTTGCTCCAGGTATTTCCAGAGTTGACGTGCAGGGTCTTCATGCTTTGGCGTCGAACGCTGCTGGACAGTACCTATCGCGTAATTCATGGCGCCCTGCTTGCCTTGCTTGATCGCAGCCTCATATCGCGCATCGATCAACTCGTCCGTCACGACAGTTGGATCATGGATTAGGACTCGAAGGAATGCAGCCATCTTCTCGCGGCTGGGGCCCGGCTCGTCATAAAAGGCCCGCATGATCCGAGCACCCTCGGTTGGGTCCGCGCTGAACAGGGATACGTTCGCACCGCCCGGTGCAATTTGAACCATTCGATCGACCCGATCCGGAAAGTCCAGGGCTGTCCGGAGGGAAACGCCGCCCCCCATCGAATTTCCAAGGTAGTGCGCCTTCTCGATCCCCAAATCGTCCAGGAGGCCAATAATCGCGGTGGCAGAATTTGCGTAGTGGTTGCCATCAAGGATCGCATCCGACAATCCATATCCGGGGAGATCGACGCAGAGCACTCGGAAATGCTTTGTCAACGTAGGCAAGTTGAGATGATAGTTGTCATATCCGCTCGCCCCCGGCCCGCCCCCGTGAAGCGCAACAACAACAGGTCCTTCGCCCGCTTCATTGTAATGAAGCGTCCGACCATCGATGGTTGCGACGCGACTGGTGGCTTCGAAACTGAGGTCTGACTGGCCGACGCCCATAGCGGTACCTTTCTTTCGGCGCGGGATTCGTAGATTATTATCCTGCATGGGCGGCACCCGTTTAGCTTGGTTCAGATTGGATCAACGTTGAGAGACCCGGTTCCGCCGCCGGTTGGTCAGATGACGGTACTAGTACGTGGTGTCCCCACACGCTTGGTCGGTCGTAGGCGCCCACCCACCACTCCGGATCGACTGTTTGGGCGCCACATCCGAATTCCAGCCTGATTCCCTCAGGTCCGAAAGCGTAGAACGAGATCATCTGATCGTTCGTATGTCTGCCCAGCGTCTTCTGCAGCGTTCCGCCTCCTGTGGCCACGCGGTCGAGGGCAGCGCCCACCATATCTATGTCCTCTACCTGCACCATGAAGTGGCCCAGACCTTTACGTCGCCATCCCCCCACCGGACCGAGTCCAACGGTATGATGCCGCGCGTTTGTTCGCGTGAAAGTGGTGCCGCCGATACGGTCGCTTATTTTAAATCCGAGCTCATCAAGATAGAACCTTTGAGATGCATCAAAATCTTCGCAGCCTAAAACCAGATGGCCGAGCCCCATATTACCTGTCACGAAGCGAATGCCGAAGCGGGAAACAAACGGAAGATAGGTGGATCGTGGTGATGTCACTAGTTCCACGACATTTCCCTCGGGGTCTTCCACGCGTGCCAGCTGGTGGACTGATCGCTCCTTGGCTAGTTCAGGCATTATCTTTACCGAGTGCCCCGCGGCCTCTAGTTTCACGCAGAGCGCGGCAAGAGTACTGTCGTCAGCGACTTCCAGTCCTATGACACTCAAGCCGGGATTGCCCTTCTCAACCATGATCCGCCAAGCTCGCTTATCCATCCGCAAATAGCGCACGCCCTTATCGCCGCTCGGCGGAACAGGCTGCATTCCAAGGACCTCGGCTCCGAATTCCTGCCACCTGTCTGGATCGCGGACAGAAAGCCCGATGTAAGCCAAGGCCGCTACTCCGGTCATTTTGGTAGAGCTTCCGGCTCGACCGAAGATGGATCGTATCGGTTGAGACATTCGAGCCAACGTCGGTAAAATCCCCGCTGCGGCATCTCGCTGAATGTCTGGTAGTTAATTCGGCCCGGGAAGTCCGGATCATCGTCACGCTCGTAGCCGATTCCCATTGAATAATTGAGTTTCTGTGACCGCGACTGCGGACCGACGAGATTACGTTGGAGTTCACTCCAATTCTCACCATCGTCTGCGTCGCCGAGACTAAACGGCCAAACCGCATTAGCGCTGATCATCTTCGCCTTCTCCTCCGGGCTCGCAGCCGAGTCGACTAGGCACCAGCGCCACCACTCGAAACGGTCAGGCCCCTTCGGATGAAACACTCCAATGTATGTGGATCCAATACCTCCGGCGAAATATCCTAGATTCGGAAAGACGAGCCCGGCTGTTCGAGTGGGACCTTGTGCAAAGGCTTTGCCAAGCCGCTGTTCGGTTTCGAGGCCGATTCGCTCAAAATATTCGGTAAGTACGGGGTCGGCGCCCTCGGCGCTCATTGTGGCGATATCACCTTCGTTCGAGAGCGAAAAGCCTGCCACTCCGTGGCCACGGTCTGAACTGAACTGCCGCCCCTCACGCCTGTTGGCAGCGCGAGCTGCGCCACCGTCCGTTTGACGAATGCTAAACGCGGATGCGTGTGTTATGGCCGTGTGATAGGTATCTCCCGCTAGCTGCTCAGCAGCCAACTTCCAATTACCCTTCATATAGATTTTATGAACGCCCGCGACTACCTCTGTCCCTCCATCTCGGCGGTCAACGAGGCAATCCAGGTAAGGTGCCATATCGCCTAGGTGGTCAATCAGCGACTCGGCTTCCCAGTCAAAACAGCCGAAGATAAGCCCCTTGTATACTTCAACCCTGACCTGAACGAGACCCCAACTCGCCTTATCCAGTTTAGAGTAGTAAAACTCGTCGTATCCAGGCACATTCACGAGCGCGCCGTCGAGCCCGTAGGTCCAACCGTGATAAACGCAAGAAAAGGCTTTCTGGTTTCCCTCATCGGACCGACATACCCGCACTCCACGGTGGCGGCAGGCATTCAGCATCGCTTTAAGGCCGCCATCCCGCTGGCGAGCCACGATAACCGCATCGGCCCCCATGTAGGTCGAGAAGAAGTCTCCTGGCTTCCTGAGCTGACTCTCGTGGGCCAGGAACAGCCACGTGTGGCCATAAAGGTCCCGCATCTCCCGCTCGTAAATCTCGGGGTCAGTGAACACCTCCGCGCCTATCAGACCCTCGTCCAGGTTGAGCAATGAGGCCAGACGATCGTCGGGAGCCATCTCTCTCCTTCATGAGCACAAATGGAGTCCAACCCCGCGTCCGGTGCGGGGATGTTCTGTAGATGTAGCGTAATCGCCGCGGGCGTGGATGTCCAGACATAACATCCACGATGTACGCTTGAGTCTACTTCTGGGTGGTTTGGAGATCGGTACGTCCGACTCAAAGACGCCGTCTTGGCCCACAGGAGTTCCACCAGCTGTCAAGTCCCTGGGCGCGGGCATTGCGGTCAGGGAAGATCCCGGCGACGTCGGTGCGCCGGCGAATCTTCCTGTTCAGCCGCTCGTTGGGGATTGTTCGATCAGATCCGGCACGCCAGATCTCTTTCGGGAGCCTCGTGGCGGCGAGCATGTCGGCCCGGGCCGTGTCGAGGTTTTCGTGCACCGCGAGCAACACCCCGCAAGGTCTGGTCGTCACTGCCCCCGAACCACTACGTAGCCAGCTCGACGCCCTCACATCCACGCCGCCCCGGCCACCAGCGCGATCTTCGGCTCGGCCCCGACACCGTCTCAGCGCTGCTCGTCGCGATCTGCGACAACCCCGACGGGCGCCGCTTTGAATCAGGCTTCGCCCGTCTCTGCGGCGTCGCACCCATCCCAGCATCCTCAGGCAAGACAAACCAGCAACGCCTGCACCGCGGCGGCGACCGCTCCGGCAACCGAGTCCTGCACATCGCCGTCATCGTCCGGCTGCGCTAAGACAAACGCAGCCGCGCCTACGCAGACCGCCGCACCACCCAAGGCAAAACGATGCCCGACATCATCCGCTGCCATAAGCGTTACCTCGCCCGCGAAGTGTTCACCGTACTCCGAACCGACTATGCCACCATCACCACTTGGCGATCTATGGGAGCGTCCTAGGCGATCCTTCGACGCGGCCTTCTACAGCTCCGCATCGGCCAGCAGCCGTTTGAGGGTGGAGTTCTCACGCTCGAGATCCTTCGACCGTTTCGCGTCGTCAGCCTTCAGCACACCGACTGGTTGCGCCAGCGGTAGTAGGTGTGCTCCGCGACGCCGAGCTAGTAGGTCTGCTCCGCGACGCCGAGCTCGCGGCAGACGTCAGCGACGTCCTTGCCCGCGCCCCGGCATCCGATCGACCGCCAACTTGCGGGCAACCTGCTTCGGGGAGTGCCTCTTCCTCGTAGTCATCCTCATCGAGCCTCCCTGCCTACAACGTGGGCGGTAAGACCCTCCCTCGACCCGGATCAACCAACGGGGTCAGCCCACGCCGCCTGTTCGGCGATGTCACTCGGCGCCAAACACAGCATCGACACCATGCTGGCCTGGTCGCAATGGCGTCCGCGACATCAGGCCCTTGCCCGCGATATGCCACTACATGCGACACGAACAACAATGATCACCTCTACGACTGCAGTACTAGTTGATCGGTCCCGCCGAGCGATCATAGTTCTGGTATTTGGCCGGGAGGCTGTCGAGGATGACCGTCTTCGTCTCGGTGTAGAGCGAGAGGGCTTCTTTTCCACCTTCCCGCCCGATTCCCGACATCTTGAACCCGCCGAATGCGATTCCGAAATCGACCCGGACTGCATTGTGGGAAACGGTGCCCGAGCGCAGCTCACCGGCGACCGCCCGTGCCCGTTCCGGGTCCTTGGTGAAAACGCACGCGTTGAGTCCATAAATCGTGTCGTTAGCGATACGAACCGCATCAGCTTCATTTGCCGCGGGAATCACGCTAAGGACGGGCCCGAAAATCTCCTCCTGGGCGATCGTCGAGGCGTTGTCGACGTTGCCGAACACGGTCGGCTCGACGTAGTAGCCCCGATCGAGATGCGCCGGGCGGTGGCCACCCGTCACTAGTCGAGCGCCCTCCTCGATCCCCTTGGCGATGAATCCAGAGACCCGGTCCCGCTGACGCTCGAAGGCAAGCGGACCCATCTGACTGTCGACCGAGTACGGGTCTCCCACGACTACTTGCGAAAAAACCGCAGCCAGCGCATCCACGAACTCGTCGTGCCGTTCCCGGCTAACGACGATTCGGGTCAGGGAGGCGCAGACTTGACCATTGACCGCGCACTCCGCCTCACTCAAAATCGCGGCAGCTTCCTCGAGATCGGCGTCGTCGAGTATCACCGCAGCTGACTTGCCACCTAGTTCCAGGCTGCAACGGGCGATGCGCGCGCCGCAGAGCGCACCGATTCGCTTACCGGCCAACGTCGAACCGGTGAACGAGATCTTGTCCACCCGAGGGTCAGTAACCAAGAGTTCGGATACCTCGCGCTCGGCCGTGACGACATTCAGGACACCCGGCGGCAGCCCGATCTCCTCGGCAATCTCCGCCGCGATGAGCCCCTCCCCCGGCGCTTCGGGTGCCGACTTGAGAATCACCGTGCAGCCGCACAGCAGGGCCGGGGCGAGCTTGTGGGCCGCGGAAACAACTGGGCCGTTCCACGGGATGATTGCTCCCACAACACCAGCCGGCTCACGCACAAGCAATCCCAGTGCGCCACCAACCGTGGGATCCACCCGCTCCTCAAACGGATACGTTTCCGCAAGGCTAGCGTAGTACTCGTATTCCGCCGCCGCGCGATATGTAAACGGCTGAGCAAGCGAATGAAGAGCGCCCGCTTCGCGGGGCCAGATGTGACCGACATCAACGGCCCGCAGCCGGAGCGCAGCCGCGAAGGCAAGCAAGTATTCGGCGCGCTCCCCGTGACTCATCCGGGGCCACGGGCCGTTGTCGAACGCTTCACGAGCCGCCAACACGGCTGCCGAGATGTCCGGAGCTTGCGCCTCCGCCACGTGAAAGTAAGGAAGCTCGGTCGTCGAGTCGATAACGGTGAGGCTCGAGCCACCCGTCGCCGCGACCCACTTACCGCCGATAAAAAGCCGGTCAGGATGGCGCAATGGGACAGCTGCCTCCGGTGCAAGTGTCATGAGAGAAACTCTCCTTTGCGGTATTTGACCGGGTGTTCTTGATTCAGCGAGCCAGATTAGCTCAGTTATCAGCAAACCTACGCTGTGCGATAAAGAAGCGGATCGAACTTCACCGCGGGAGCCAGTGCGCTTCATCAAGCTAGCAGTGTTCGGCCACCTCGACCACGGCTTGCCGAATCCTTTATAAGAACTCGACATCGCAACGGAGTCGGAGTCCGTTCTTGGCGACTGTGCCACCCCAAAGGATTACCCATTAGCGAGCCTTGGGAACCATCCACGGATTCTTTTAAGCTGAGGCAGGTCGCATAAGCACCTTCCGTTCCACGAGCTCAGGTTCGGAAGCGGCAGACGAATCTGCTGACACACCGAAGTGCTGTTCGCCCAAAAGGCGGAAGGACCTCTCGGAGAGCGGAGTCCATTGAGTTCGCTGCATCTCAAGATCAAGGAAGAGGCGTTGGAGCAGCTCGCCCGTCCTACCGGCGCTGGTGCCCACGGAGCGAAATAACAATTCACCCGCCTCCCATGCAAGCTCACTAGCTTTCATAGTCTGACTAGCACAGCGAGTGAAATCCTCTTCGGGCGGACGGACTGGGCCGTTAACCCACATCTCGCACAACTGCTTATAAGCTTCGGCGGAGTTTACAACTAGTGTCTCGGCGCAATCTACAAGTCGGACCGCCTGACCGTAAGCCCGGTGGGTATCCGGATGCAGATACATCGTAATCTGCGGCTCCAAAACGCGTTTTTTCAACCTCACTATGCTGTCGAACTCCGCTAGCGCTGCCCGCGCCGCGCCTACCTGGGAGCATGCGAGCTCTCCAGCCGCAAACGGAAGAATATTTCCCATGTAGATCGGGTTGTTATGGATTCTTGCGCCTTGCGCGATTCCATCGTCGTCCACAACTGCCGTCGCCCCGGAACCGGCGAGCATACCTCCAGTGGTCGTGAATCGATCGGCGACGAAGACATCCTCGACGAGTACGCTATTTGAGCCGCTGGACTGCAGCCCCATAGTCAAGCCCCCGCCCCAATCATCGAGAATAGTGAAGTCCGACCGTGGGATTACCACGAGAAACTTCTCGTTTCTTCCGTCCGCACCTGAACGGAGGGCAGTTCCCATGAAATGGGTGGAGTACGGGACGCCGGATGAGTAGGCCCACGTACCGGATACCCGATAGCCACCCTCTACGCGCGTAGCCGTCCCGCGCGGGGCAGCCGAGAATGGCGCTATGAAACAGCCTTCCTGACCAAATAGCTCACCTTGGACATCGGCCGGAAAATGACTCGCGGCTTGCATGGCATGTCCGGCCCCTAAGCATAAACACCAACCTGAGCCCGGATCACCCTGCGCTATCTCAATTATGACCTGGAAGAAGGTCTTAACGTCAAACTCGTATCCGCCAAACCTACGTGGCTGAAGGATACGGTAGAATCCAGCATTAAGGAATTCCTGGTGGAGTTCAGGCGAATACGTCCCCCGCTCGGCGGAAGCTTTGGCTTCGCGGCGAACCCACGGCTGCAGGTGTATGGCCCTTTTCACCATGTCGCCCGGAGTTAGGTCGGGCTCCGGAACAGCGAACCTCAAATCTCCTTGCATCGACGTTGTAATATGAAGTCTCCCTGTTCTACGAGGTTGCAAAGCGGGTGTTAGTGACTCCACACCTTTTTCTCACGCTGCGAACGCGCGACTTGCGCGCAAGGCGCGGTAAGGAGAGGACGCCTTTCAGTACCATTTGCGAGCCAATCAAACGGCCCCATGAGCGCGTCACTTGTCCATTTTGTGCCAGACCTAGCCATCGCTCGATCCACGTATGCACCGCTCTTTACAATCTATTCTGCGAAGCTGGACGGCGCCCTGCGGTCGCAGCCCCAGCGTTCAATCGGCAGCAACGTACTCCGCAATCTCCGGACGGTGAGTGGATACCCCTGCCCAGTCCGCCGTCTTGCGGCTCACCTGGCCGTCGCGAAAAAACTCCAAAAAAACCTGGTTGAACATATCGGGCTGATCTGTCTGGCCCTGGTGGCCACACTCGTCCGGGAAGAAAAACTGTATATTCGGTAGACGTTCCTCTTGTAGGTAGCCAATCTCCACCGGTAGCAGGACGTCCTGCCTTCCATACAGGTAGATCGCCGGTATTGGTAGCTTGTCCAATCGGCCTTTGCTGCTGAACCGAACGGTTTCAGTGGCTGATTGTCCGGCAACAATCTTCGCAATGTGCTCTGTAAACGCCTCCTTGTTGTGGTTGGCGGCGCGGGTTCGCATCTCGAGCAGGTCATCGGTGAGCGAGTCCGGGTTGTAGACAATGGCGTTCATGATCTTTTTCATCGATTCCGTGCTGCCGTCGAATATGTTGATGTTCGGTAAGACATGATTGACTTGCGTACGAATCGCCTTCTCTTCCTCGTGCGAGACCAAGTCGCCGACGCCTCCCGCGATCAGCGCGTAGCTGCGCACCCGCTCCGGATGGGCCAGCACGTAATTGACCGTGTTGATGCAGCCCATCGAGTTGCCACCGAGGTGGAAGTGGTCCAACCCGAGTGCGGTCGTGAAATCATGAATAAAGTCGACGTGACCGGCAATCCCTCGACCGTAGAACGTGTTCGGGTCCTCTGTCAGGCCGAAGGCAGGCATATCCGGACAGTGAACCCGAAATCCATGCTGGGCCAGGAACGGTGCCATGAAGCGCCAACCAGCCGTGCCGGACGACCCGTTGAGCCCACCGTGTAGCAAAATGACGTCAGGGCCATCTTCACCGCTCGTCATGAAGTGGGTCTTCACACCCCCGGGGAGGCGCACCCACCGACTCGCCATACCCTCGATCCTGAGAATGCCCTCGTCTGTCAAAGCCACCAGTTTTCACCTTCGTAAGGTTGAAGGGCGGATCGCTGCTACCTTGAATCCTTCTTGACATCGAGTTCATCCGTCACGTTTTGTGTTCCACTCTGTGGACCTCGGCGGGCACGGCCCCAATCTGGTGAATCTCGAGCGTCTGTCTGATGCCTTCCTTGCGATAGGTGTCACGCGACCGCGAGACCATCCAACGCACAGGACTTCGCCACAAGCAGGGAACGGCGGAAAGCTGGTCGGATGACCATCGATGATTACTAGCGTCGCCGGCATCCTTGGAGGGGAAGCCGAGATTTCTGATCGCGGGCAGTCGCCTACTCACGTGGGGATTTTCGGCTCTTGAAAGTTGACCGGGCAGAGCCCGGTTCCTGACCTTCACGGACCATCTGACCCGCCCCACACGGCTGCTTCTAAGGCGACGATCGTCGTCGACCACTTCCACTTGGTGAAACCCGCCAACGACGCGGTGACCGCAGGGCGGCGACGGGTGATCTGGGAACAGGCCGCCGCGGACGCAAGGTCGACCAGCCTGGGCGAACCAGTACAAATCTGGCTGGCAAAAAACTCGCGGATCACGATGAACTTCACCCCAACGTCAGCTCTTGGCTGCACATGGTCGAGATCTTCTTCGGGATCATCACCCGACAGGCCATCCGCCGCGGCACGTTCACCTCAGCCAAAGACCCCAGCGCCGCCATCAGCAACTTCATCGACGGCTGGAACGAAAGACGCCAAGCCTGCATCTGGACCAAGACCGCTGAACAACATCACGGCCAAGCCAAAGGCCTTCCAAAGAATTCCAGCACGCGGCACTAGGTGTTAGAGCCAGGCATGCTTGCAGCGGGGTACATTCCGACCAGCGGTTCGGAAGGAGGCGGAGGAGGTGCATTCGTCAAATGTTCTGGGCTCAAAGGAATGTTCTGACTCTCAAGTGAGCCCGCGAGGGCGCGCAATACTGGTTCTCGAAGCGAAGGCTTGTCCGCCGCTAGATACACGGCAGCAGTCATACGCACCGGATCACCACTGTAGTAATTGACATATTGCATGACTCGCTGGCCGAAGCCATCCCCGGCAACGTCCCACGCAAGCTTGTACAAACGGGTACGCTCCTCTGCCCCGACGCCTGGCCTACCTACTACGAAACGCTCAATCAACGGCCGCAATTCCTCGTTGGCGAAGTCACCGCTTGATGGCGCGTAAAAGAAATTACCAGCGGCGAGAATCTGGATGACCTCGATCATGCGGCGGTGCAGAGGCGCAGTCTGCATGTGGAAGGCCATTAGGCCAGGCATGTAGGGGATCCAGCGTCCGTCTGGGAGCTCCGACGCCATCGCCTCCGACCCGTAATACATGGTGCGCATCGACTCGAGTTTGTAGACCAGTTCACCAAGCTTCTCCTGAACGTGGAGAAACCCATCGATTCCCGTCGCGTCCGCGATCTTCGTTGCCAAGCCGCAGAGAAACTCAAGCGAAGCAAGCCCACGCGACCCCGTGACCATAAGAACCGACGCCTCGGCCCCACCGCTAAGCACAGAATTGACGACGTCTCGGCTCCCTGGTCGACCGTCGGCGAGCACCCTGTCCCAGGGGACAAGGACATCATCGAAGATGGCAATACAATCCATCTCCTCGAATCGGCTGCTGAGTGGATGGTCGAATTCGGTACGGTCACCGACAGAAATCGGCTCGCGGCAGATAAACTTGAGCCCTGGAGTGTCGATAGGGAGGGAAAACACAAGCGCATAGTTGTCGTCACCGGGAGCCACGCCACCAAACGGGACTACCACCAGTTCTTCAGTGAGCGGCGCCATAGTGCCTAGCATCTTCGCGCCGCGAACGATAATACCTTCATCGGTCTCGCGAATCTTACCGAGATGCACGAAGGGATCTTCTTGCTCGGACGACTTCTTGCTACGATCAATTGCCGGGTTGACGAGCACATGCGTTAAGAATAGGTCATTGTCTCGAACGTATTCGTAGTATCGAATCACATTCTCGCCGAACCTCTCATCTAGGCTCGCATATACGGGCGCCATCCTTACCCAGGACAAGACGAACGCATTCATGAAGTCAGGCGAGCGGCCCATCAGCCCGAAACTGTGATCCGCCCGAAGCTTGAAGTGCCTCCTTTTAGCAACCAAATCCTCCATGCTCCTCGATTCCTGGAACGAACGGGATACGCGCTCGCCATCGGGCTTCTCATAAGTGCAAATATCGATATACCGGGGGTCGAGCTGAAGATCATATTGCTCAGCGACTGAACGGATAGCACCAGCAAATGTAGGCTCATCCGTGACATTACTAATCCGGCGCCCGTTAAGGTAGATTTCTGGATTCAGCGCCTTGAGGCTGTCAATGTACTGCTTCCCGGAACGTGCAGGCATGCGAAGTTCCTTTCAGGGCATACTAGCGAAATCGTGACAATGAGGCTTCATGGCACGTTGCGGTCGTAGACCACAGCTCCATCAGCTCTTCGCTTTAATCCAGGTCCTACCTGCTAGCCTCCCCGATCAGGACGCGACCTGGGAGATGCGACTCAGATCGTCGCCCCGGGCATGAAATGCTCCGGAGTAAAAGAGAAGCGGCTCGGATTCGTCGAATGCGAACTCCTGAACTTCGCCCAGAAAAATGACATGATCCCCAGCATCTTGCGACTGCCAAGGCGTACATTCAAGCCAAGCGTGGGACTGGCGAAGCCTAGGCGAGGATTGCCCATTGACCCATTCCGGGGCAACGCCGCCCGACTGGCCAGCAAAAGTCAGCGCGGTCGCTATCTGATGCGCCGACAACACGTTCACACAGAATGGCTTATCGCGCAACAATTCGCACGCCTTTGCGCCTCGTCCAATTGACACAAGGATAAGCGGAGGCTGAAGCGAAATCGACGTGAAGGAGCTGACAGTAGCGCCTCGCGGCTGGCCTTCTGCACTATAGGTCACGACGGTCACTCCCGTCGCGAAACGACCAAGGCAGGAACGAAGACTCCGGCTATCGGTCTCAGGCATTATGTATGCTCCTAATACTCAGTTATGGTACGACCCAACTCTTGCGCCAGCAGAATTCTGACGTAAGTGGACGGTTGCTTCTACGCGGTCAGAACTGTTTCGTTTAGTAGCGCACATTCCGCAGGCGTGCGTACTACGCGGAAGTCTGGATATTCACATTTCTTCTCGACCAAGGTCGGCTTCCTGCAGCATGGCCGAGAGGACAGTAACCGCCTGGGCGATCGCCGTACCGTCGAGGGCCGGACGGACGCGAGACGTTTCTCGTTAAGCAAGGCCGAGTTCATGGGGTCCCACTTTTGTGTTGATCGGGCGGCCGTGGTTGTGGATCGATCGATACAGGAACTTGGAGTACCATAGCATGGTGGCCAAGAACGTCAACCCCCACGAAGGCGAGCGAGATGTCCTCAACCCCGGGCCGTTCACCTGCGCGTACCAACCGCAGGGGTTTGCGGTCACGCGAGGAGATCCTCCAGGTTGCTCTACGGGTGATGTCCGAGCACGGGTTCACCGCGACTTCGCTCTCGCTGCTTCGTCGCGAGTCGAAGTTGCCAAGCAGTTCGATTTATCATCACTTCGGGTCGAAGGCCGAGCTGCTCGCGGCGGTCGTCGAGCGGGGTGCCGACCAGTACAGCCAGGACTTGGCTATCATGTCCGATTGCATCGCCTCCACGGATCCGCGCGAGTCGATCCGCGTGTGGCTGGTGCGTGACGCCGAACTGTTCGTCAAGCACGAACAGTTCTTTCGCATGGTGATATTGCTGTTTCTGACGAACGAGGTTCCTATAGCCGCTCAAACTGCGGCCCAGATCCGGGTAGGAGCACGATCACGTTTCAGGTCAAATCTCGAGGCAGCGTTCGCCTATGCCGGAAGCGACGTAGCGGGGAAGGTCGCCGATGCGCTGACCGACTTCGCCTTGACTGCAAGTGAAGGCACGCTGCTCATGAGTCGCGCGACTGGAATTGACGTCAGCAGGCTGTCCCTCGAGAGACTCGCCGACGCCTTGGCCTGTTCCGGGATGAGAATGGTTGAGCAGCTCCAAGCCTCTATTCATGGATGAACTTGGCTGAGGACTCGATTCGGCTCTCCGGTTGGTTCGGGCATAGCTCGTTCGACCGACCACCTTGAACCGTCCGCGGTTCAGTGACTCGCGAGTTCTCCCAGAAGCGGTTGCGTTGGGAGTTGATCTGACGATAGTAGGCGTTCTCGAACTCGACCGGTGGCACGAAGCCGATGCGGCTGTGTAGGCGGTGTTCGTTGACCAGTGGCCCAGTTCAGGGTGGCGAGTTCGAGATCGTCGACGGTACGGATCGGTCCGTCACGTCGCACGCATTCGAGCTTCTCTGCTCGGTCAGCTTGGTCGCTACCGATCCTAAAGACCCTGACGCTCAACTCCCGGCAACGCCACGCCAAACAGCTCAACCACGCTCAGATCCGAAGAACCCCTTACCGAGCACGCCCAACCCGTAAGGATTGCTCGACTTAGGCGTGGCACTCTGCTTGGCCGCCGGAGCGGGGCATGACACTGGCATTGGCATCGGCCCAGAATACAGAGAGCGATGTTGCGGAATCACAATTAGCCCGGCCCAGGAGAAACACTACGGCGATGACCCCAGATGCTGGCACTGCGAAACCACGTCGGCACCCAGCTTTCCTCGATGATGCGTCCACCAACGCCGTACTCGATGTCAAACCCGGATGGCGTTCGAATATAGAAGGAAGTCATGTGGTCGTTGGAGTGCTTGCCAAGGGAGGCAGTCACCGGCACGCCTTTTTCAATCAGCCGGTCCAGCGCGCACCCAACCACATCCATGTCGTCGACCTCCAACATCAGGTGGTCAAATCCTTGGACCAACGGACTTACCGCCGGCCCGAATGCGAGGCTGTGATGTCGCGGATTAACGTGCGTAAACGTTACGCCCATAGCGCCGTGTACGATTGAGTCAGACGGCTGGAACTCGAGCAGCGTCAAATAGAAGTTCGAAGTCGCCTGCAGGTCATCCACAATCATGACGACGTGGCCCATACCCAACGTTCGTCCCTCATGCCTCGTGACGAACCGGGCACCGGTCGGTGAGGTAAACGGCACGCTAGTGACCTCAGCGCCATAGAAGAACTCCAGATTGAATCCCGACGGGTCCTTGCAAGTAATAAGGTCCAGCATCCCGCGTACGCCGGCGAGATCGGAGTCGGTCTCGACCCCAAAACCAGCTGCAGCCAATTTGTGCTTGATGTTCTCCAGGGAAGAGCGGCTGGCGACCTCCCAGCCGACGTACCGGATGCCTGGCTCGCCCTCCTCCACCGCAATTCGCCACGCACGATCGTCCATCCTAAATCGCGCCTCAGATGGATTCGACGGGGCTGTTGGCAGCAAGCCCAGGATCTCAGCCAGCTCGAGCCAGTCCCCGCGTGGTCCAGCGAGCCCGACGTATCCCAACCCTACAATATCGCTCATAGATTTATCCCACTCGATCGCGGTGCTTAATTGACTGACAGATTAGTCAATCAAAGTTTGCGAACCCCGTCAACCCACCCGAATGCGCGGTGCAATCGACACCCCTCGACGCCAACGTCGGGGAATTCGCTGAATACAATATCGGCGCGACGACTGGCCGCCTCAAGGCCGTCGCGTTTCGATGTACGCTAGCTGGGTTGCCATAATGGGCATGTTCCGGGCCCCGTAATCCAATACCACCTGGGACTGGAATAGGCCTCCGGTGTACGGGACAAACAACGCCAACCTGTGAAAGGCGCTTTGTTATCAGGAAATACGGTTGTGGCGTCGGCGTTGGCGACGCCCCCGAACACGTGTCACAGACTCGACGTAGGGTCGCGTCGACCGATTTCGCCGGCATCTACGTCAAACGGTGCGGCGCAGATGTTGTCCCGGATACTCAATTCGAACGCTACCCCGTCGCGATCCCGACGCTCGGGGACGAGAACAATTCCAGCGCGTATGGCCGCGCCGACGCCGACGCCGACGCCGATGCCAGCCAACTTCACTGATCGTGAACCGACCTCGATGGTCCCCCCCGTCGCTGGCCGCACCCCCGATAACAGGTCAGGGACCTCTTCAAACCCGTTGCCGGGCAGGCCCGTCGAGCCAACGACCTCGCCTACGCGGTTCTCCGCAACCGATAGTTGGTCTAGAAGCCCCAGATCTTGGTGAACCACCGACATGCCAGCCGCACGATCATGGCGCCATCGAACGGGAAGGCGAACGACTCTGCCGTCAACGTGAAGCGAGCCCCCCAGAGTTTGGCCGATGATATCCGGTCAAGATTTTGACTAAAGTCGACTTGCCGGAACCGTTCTGCCCGATAAGGCCATGAATCTCGCCGGCTGAGACTGACAGATTGACAGTGTCCAAGACTATCGCATCACCAAACGTTTTGCCGATGTTGCGCACTTCCAATCGCGGGTTTGCTTGGTCCAGCTTCACCCTTTACTGCGCCCCCCAAGCAGCGAGGAACTGCTTCTGCCAGTCGCTCCCGATGTACCAGTCATCGGAACCATATTTGGCGGGCGTCAGCGATAATGTGCCAACATTGCTCTTAGAGAAAATTTTGGTAGTGCCCGCATTCCCGGCTATCGGGGCTTCTCCGGCGAGCAGCCGAATCAGCGCATTAGTAAACATCCAGCCGATATATACGGGCGAGTTACTGCTGTCGGATATTTGGAAATTATTCGCCTTAATTCTCTGAAGACCAGCGAGGTCCCCGCCGCTTGAAATTACCTTGACCTTACTGGCGCGACCGGCGCTCTGAATTCCTGCGATGATCGGCGCCACGAAAGCGTCGTTCGGAACCAATAAGTAGTCGATGTTTGGATGTGAGACAAGTGCTGCGCTGACAGCCGAAGGTACAACACTCAGTTTGGAAGTCGACATGTCCGCCTCCGTGAACGTGCAACCGGGACAGTGCTGACTAACCTCCGCTTTTGCCGCCGCTGTCGCTTGTTGCGTAGCCGAGGAATCGGTGAGATTCATGTCGAGAATGTTTGCTTTACCGTTACTATCTGCGATAGCGGTGTCTGCCTGGAGCTGTTCGAACAACTTCGGTTCGCTCGATGTGTCGAAGAACGCGAGTGAAGCGTCCGACGACCGATTGTCCGATGGCGCCTCGCCCGCCACGACAACAGGTATTTTGTGGGCCACCAGATTTTCGTATGCCGTGGGTACCAACGAATAGTCAATAAATCCGGTGATTACTGCGTATGCACCTTGACTGACTGCCTGGCTCATACATTGCGCGACGGCAGTCGGCAGAAAGTTGCCATCACAAACATGCTCTTGCGCACCCAACTTACTTAGGGCGCTATTTATTGACTGTCCAACCGTGGCGAGAATAGGAATCGAGTTACCGAAGGGAATGTACCATACGGTTTTGCCCTTAAGGCTGGGCATATTGGCAATCTTATCGATGGTGGGAACGGGCAGGCCCGCGTCGTATTTAGTTAGTTGCGACTTCGCATACGCGACGTTGTCAGTGCTGGCGCCAGATGTCGAAACAGTACTCCCGACTGTTGACCCGGGTGTCGTGGGTGACTTCGCTGCATTGCTGCTGCAGGCGGCAAGGGCAAGGAGCACCCCAGCAGCGGCTCCAAAAGACCGCAGGTATCTGAACCGCAGGAGAGACGCTGAATTAGTCGTTTTCACAACTGCCTACCATTTCTGAAGTTGTTACCTAATACGGAGAGTATGCCTACATTTCGAACGATCTCAGAACTTACGAGCGGCTCGCCGATCAAGGTGACGTCTCCCCGGAGATTGATGAACGGCAAGATGGGCCGTTTCCTCTTGCGATAGAGAGCGTTCGCACCGAATGTCGACGGCTCTAAGCGTGTTGACGACGTCGCCACCCTCCTGGGCCGGTTTGGCGGTTGATTTTCGGTAGGCTCGCCGGTCTCGACATCCGACGTCAAGTAGGACGTTTCACTGAACGAAACGAGCGCCGCACATTTGACAGGAAGATCGGACAGGGCGTTCACGAAGACGACACGGTGCCCATGTCATCGATACGGCTGAGCAAGAGCGTCGCGATGGATGGTCAGCGCAAACCCCGATACCGCCGATCAGCACAGCCTGGATCGCAGCCTTCAGCCCGCCGTGCGCATCGTACTCGTGCTGAGCCGTCTCGGGGCGGTGTCCGTTACGTTGCGCCCGAGCGAGCGTCGCTGCGCTCGTCCAGCCTGGCGCCGATCACCGAGCTGAGCAGCCTTGATCAACGCCTGATAGATCGTCGTCGCTACGTGCTTGATCCGATCCTCGACACATCGACGCCCTGAGCGCCTCGAGACGTCAGGTAGTGCAGACTGGTCCAGAGGCATCGTGGCCCCACGGACGGCGACGGCGGTTATAACTGGTCTCGATCCACGTGACGATCGCCAGGCGCAGTCGTTCGCCGGTGTCCGCTCGCTTGGTGTCCAGGACGATCTTCTGCAGCACCGAGAAGAACAACTCCATCGCGGCGCTCAAATGCCTCACCCGCTTCGTTTGCGCCCGATACGGTCCATATGTCAGCCCGTCGGGCAAAGTCTGCAGCGCGGCGTCGCCTTCAGGATATCGGCCAGGCTGCACTGCTGGCGGCGGTCGTCCACGTCGGCAGACCTCGCCATGTCGCGCGAGATAGTTGGTGCACCCAACCGCGGAAGGCCTCACCTTACGTGCGTAGCAGGTGCAGACGATTACGCCGGCGATAGCCTCCGAGATGCTCGATGCGAACACCACGAACCGGCCTTGGTCGCGCAGCGTGCAGACCCTCGAGCAGCACCCGAAACTGCGTGACTACGTCGCTGTCGGCGAGCAGATGTCTGCGGCGACCGGGATGATCAAAAGTGCAGCCGGTGCGGCGAGCTATCTGATTTCTCGGGTCGGCCGACGTGCCGAGCAGGACGAGTGGTTCGAGGGAATCATTGACGGCGCCGGGTTGGATAAGCAGGATCCACGCTGTCGTTTCGCAAGGTGATGTTCTCGATGGCCCCTAGGCAGGGCCGGGAAGGTACTTCGTCGCCGCGATCGCGCGAACACGTGGCCCCCTACCTCAAGACGTTCACCACCTGGCGCCAAAGAAACGGTGCCCCAGTTGCGGTTCACCCAGCACGAGGACATGCCCCGTCTGTCGAAGCCGCGCTAACCGCGACGGCTCACGACGCCGCCGCCGACGCCTATCAGTGCAGTGCAGGGCGGGAAGATTCGGCGAACGAGCTTCATGCAGACCTACTGGAGCCCGGCCGCGCGAACCGCAGGCATCCCGTCAGGGACCGCGCTGCATGCGCTGCGCCACTACTACGCATCGGTTCTGATCGCGGGTGGAATGTCGGTGAAGGTGGTGTCTGCCAGCCTCGGGCAAACCAACGCCAACCTGACGCTGAACACCTATACGCATCTGTTTCCGCAGGATGAGGACCGGACACGCGTCGTCGTCGAAGCGGCGCTTCGCGAAGCTGTCACGGACGCCAGACAGACAGAGGATCCCCACACAGTGATGGAACCCCCGGAATACGGAGGCCGCATCACTAGTGGCGGGTGTTGGGTTTGAACCAACGTAGGCTGAGCCGGCGGTTTTACAGACCGCTCCCTTTGACCACTCGGGCAACCCGCCATGCCGCCGGATCGCTCCAGCAACGCGCGAAATGTTACCCGACCACGCACGATGCCGTGACCGCTTACGCTTTCCCCGGCAGTGACACAGGCACAATCGGCCTGGACGTGCGAATGTGGAGGGGTGCGATCTACACCTATCCCAAGGGTGCGCGCCCAGGTGGGGGACGCGCTGTTCCTGCGCGTAGCCGGACCAGAAGGACCTCAGGTCAGGCACCGCGTCCACCACGCCTCGGGCGAACGCTGGTTCGAGCCGGGCAGCGCCATCCGACAGGTGCACGGGGACGCCTCGATGTTCGTCGGAGGTTTACGGGCATTGCTGTTGCAGTCGCTGCATCCGCTGGCCATGGCCGCCGTTGCGGCTCACTCGGGGTACAAGGGCGATCCCTGGGGCCGGCTGCAGCGCACCAGCGAATTCCTGGCAACGACGACTTTCGGAACGGTCGAGGATGCGATGGACATGATCGCCCGCATCCGCGCCGTGCATGAGCGGGTTCGTGGCGTCGCCGACGACGGGCGCCCGTACTCGGCCGCTGACCCACACCTGCTGCGGTGGGTGCACGTCGCCGAGATAGACAGCTTCTTGCGGGCCTACCAGCGCTATGGTGCACGACCATTGGACGCGGCCGGACGCGATGCTTACGTTGCCGACACCGCGCGGGTAGCCGAGGCCCTCGGAGTCATCGACCCGCCGCGCACCCAAGCCGAACTCGCCCGGCAGATCGCCGCCTACCGGCCGGAGTTGGGCGGCACGAAGGCGGCCCGGGAGGCAGCCAGATTCGTTCTCCTGCGCGCGCCGGTCCCCGTCGCCGTTCGCGTGCCCTACGGCCTGCTGGCCGCGAGCGCCGCCGCGATGTTGCCTCGTTGGGCGCGCTGGCCGCTGCGGCTGCCCTACCTTCCGCTCGCGGAGGCGACCGTGGTACGGCTCGCGGGCGACACCGTCGTACGCGGCATCCGCTGGGCCATGCCGCGGCCTGCGTAAAATACCCGCCATGGCCGATCCGTCCTTCGATGTAGTCAGCAAGATCGACCGGCAAGAGGTGGACAACGCGTTGAACCAGGCGGCGAAGGAGGTCGGGCAGCGCTTCGACTTCCGGGGGACCAATGCCTCGATCGAATGGGCCGGCGAACTCGGCGTGACGATCAAGGCAGACACCGAGGAGCGAGCCAAGGCGGCTCTGGAGGTGTTCAAAGACAAGCTGGTGAAGCGTTCGATCTCGCTGAAGGCAGTCGACGCCGAAGACCCAAAGCCCTCCGGCAAGCAGTACCTCCTCGGCGTCACGCTCAAGCAGGGCATCGCCCAGGAAGACGCGAAGAAGATCGCCAAGTTAATCCGCGACGAGGGTCCTCGTGCCGTTCAAGCCCAGATTCAAGGCGATCAGCTTCGCGTGTCAGGAAAGAAACGCGACGACCTGCAGGCAGTCATCGCGCTGCTGAAGAATGCCGATCTCGGGGTTGCTTTGCAGTTCGACAACTATCGATGAAAGGCATCATCCTCGCCGGCGGCGCGGGAACGCGGCTTCACCCGATTACTCGCGCGGTCAGCAAGCAGTTGCTTCCGGTCTACGACAAACCGATGATTTACTACCCGCTGTCCACGCTCATGCTGTCAGGGATCCGGGACATCCTGGTGATCACGACACCGCACGAGCAGGACCAGTTCGTCCGCCTTCTCGGCGACGGCAGCGAGGTCGGCCTCAATCTGAGCTACGCCGAGCAACCCGAACCGAACGGCTTGGCCGAGGCATTCCGTATCGGGGCAGACCATATTGGCTCGGATACCGCAGCGCTGGTGCTGGGCGACAACATCTTCTACGGCCACGGCCTGGGCGGCCAGCTGACCGAGGCGGCCGCGCTGACGTCGGGATGCCTGCTGTTCGGTTATCAGGTGCGCGATCCCGAGCGGTACGGCGTGGCGGAGGCGGATTCGAGCGGACGGCTGATCTCGATCGAGGAGAAGCCTGAGAACCCACGCTCGAACCTTGCCGTCACCGGCCTGTACTTCTACGACAACGACGTGATCGACATCGCTCGTGACCTGAAACCGTCTGCGCGCGGCGAGCTGGAGATCACCGATTTGAACAACGTCTACGTCCAACGCGGGGCGGCCCGACTGATCGACCTGGGCCGTGGCACCGCGTGGCTCGACACCGGCACTCACGATTCGTTGATCGAGGCTGGGCACTTCGTCCAGGTGCTCGAGCACCGGCAGGGTGTGCGGATCGCCTGCATCGAGGAGATAGCGCTGCACCAGGGCTTCATCGACGCTGCCCAGGCGTACCGGCTCGGTGAGTCGCTCGCCAAGTCCGGCTACGGGCAGTACGTCATGGAGGTTGCCCGAGCCGCTGGTGCCTGAGCTGGTCAGTGCAAGTAGCGCGGGTCGGACCTGGCTATCTGCTCGAGCCGCGTTATTCGCTGCTCCATCGGCGGGTGCGTCGAGAACAGGTTGCCCAGCCCGCGTCCGCGGAAAGGGTTCACGATCATGAGGTGGCTGGTCGTTGCGAGGGCCGATTGCTGGGGCAACGGTTGTGCGGCGGCGCCAATCTCGAGCTTGCGCAGCGCGCTGGCCAGCGCCAACGGGTCGCCGGACAGTTGCGCGCCTGACTCGTCAGCCTGGTACTCGCGTGACCGGCTGATTGCCAACTGAATGAGCATCGCGGCCAGCGGGCCGAGGAAGAGCATCAGCAGGGTGGCGAGCGGATTTCGATCTCGATCCCGTCCCCCGCCGCCGCCGAAGAACATCGCGAAGTTGGCAAGGTAGGTGATGGCGGCCGCGACAGTGCCCGCCACCGAGGAGATTAGGATGTCCCGGCTGTAGACGTGACTGAGTTCGTGGCCGAGGACCGCGCGCAATTCGCGCTCGGTGAGGATTTGCAGGATGCCTTCCGTCGCGCACACGGCGGCGTGGCGCGGGCTGCGGCCGGTGGCGAATGCGTTCGGCTGGGCCGCCGGGGAAACGTATAGGCGCGGCATGGGCTGCCGCGCGGTGGTCGCAAGCTCGCGCACGATGCGGTACATGGTCGGCTGCTCGGCTTCGCTGACCGGCCGAGCCCGCATCGCGGCCAGGGCAATCTTGTCCGAATTGAAGTAGCTGAATGCGTTGATGGCGACGGCGAGTAGGAGTCCGATCAGCAGGCCTCGAGGGCCGAAAAGCGCCCCGCCGACGCCGATCAGCAGGGCGGCGAGAGCTCCGAAGAGGACGGCGGTCCTGACGCCGTTAGCTGCACCGCGCACGTTAGTCCAACGATCGGTCGGGCCGGGTTCGTTCCCGGCGGGCCACTCCTGATTCACTGATACCCATGTCCGCGATCGATCCCCTTATCGAGCTCAACGAGAAATATGCAGCCTCCTTCCCGGGCCCGCGACCCAAGCAACCTAAGCTCCGCATGGCCGTGATCGCCTGCATGGACTCCCGCCTCGACCTGTTCGGCGCCCTGGGCCTAGAGATCGGCGATGCCCATCTCATCCGCAACGCCGGCGGTTGCGTCACCGACGACGTCCTGCGCTCGCTCGCCGTGAGCCAGCGGTTGCTGGGGACGCGCGAAGTCGTTCTTATCCATCACACTGACTGCGGCATGCTCAATTTCGACGATGAGGGGTTCCGGGCCACGCTGGCGGCCGAGTCCGGGGTCAGTCCGCCCTGGCAGGTTCCCGGGTTCACCGACGTCTACGCGGACATGCGCGAATCGGTCGCCCGGGTGCGCGGATGCGGCTGGATCCCGCATCGCACGAACGTCCGGGGCTTCGTGTTCGACGTTGCAACCGCGCGGCTCGACGAGGTCAGCTGACGGGTTCTGCCTCGGCCGTGCCGCCCGGAATCGTCGGCAGCCCGGCCTGCTCCCAGGAATGAAAGCCGCCGACCACGTCGGTTGCGGGCACCCCTATCGAGTTCAGAGCGTCCGCCGCGAGCGAGGAGGTGTAGCCCTCCGAGCAGATGACGACCCATCGCTGGCCAGCCACGGCCTGCTCGACGCGTGCCGCCGACGCGGGATCGAGTCGCCACTCGAGGTGGTTGCGCTCGATCACCAGGGCGGCCGGGATCTCACCATCACTCACCATTGTCTAGTTAAGCGCTACGAATTATCCGAATTAGGCGAGATTCAGCCCGCCCACCGGAACGAGGCCATCAGCGACTCGATGCGTTCGACGACGTCGGCGTCGGCACCGTCTGGGGTGGTGAACTCCGCCAGCAGGGCCAGCTGCCCGTCGGGCGTCGGCAGGACGTACCGCTGGGAGTCCGAGGGCTCGTCAGCGTCGAGAAGTTCGGCCGCAACGCCGCCGCCGGCCACAGCCCGGGTGGGAATTTCGGAGTCCAGCAGGGCGAGGGTTAGCACGGCACTGGCAGAGCGGAAGGTGCCTTCGCCCAGCACGACGGTGCTCAGTACGGCGAGCAGCGGGGATCCGGCCACCTCTTCGGGTAAGCCGGCCTGGTTGGTGTGATGACCAGCCAGTCGCGGCAATCCATGGCAAATGCGGGAAGTACGAGGTCCTTCATCTTGACTCCCGGGTGGCCGTGCGCTCGTCACCGAAGTGGATTTAGTGCCCGTCATACCCAACGCCTGTCGGGGGATCACGCCGTTGACCAAATCGCGACGGAAAATTGGGACGAATCATAGCGCTTCGGGCAGACCAATTTCTCGAGCGAGTAGAGGTGAGCGATCCCACGGACAAACCCGCCCTGTTGGTCAGTAGGATGTGAGGGTTGCGATCCCGCCATCCCAACCGCCATCTAACCGCAGGTGTAGACGCACGCTCATCCGTCCCGGAGGCAGCCGCCCGCATGTCCAAGAACCTCAAACAGCTAGACCGGGTCGTGATTCGTATCGCGGGAGACTCCGGCGATGGCATGCAGCTGACCGGTGACCGGTTCACCCAGGAAACGGCGATGTTCGGCAATGACCTGTCGACGTTGCCCAACTTCCCCGCTGAGATCCGGGCCCCTCAGGGCACGCTGGCCGGGGTTTCTTCCTTCCAGCTGCACTTCGCCGATCATGACATCCTGACCCCGGGCGACCGGCCCGACGTGCTGGTCGCGATGAACCCGGCCGCGCTCAAGGCGAATATCGGTGACGTGCCCGATGGGGCCTCGCTGATCATCGACACGCACGACTTCACGCCGCGGGCGATGGCGCGGGTGGGGTGGGCCGGGAACCCGCTCGAGGACGGCTCGCTCGACCGCTTCACCGTCCACGCGGTCGACCTCACCCAGCTGACCCTTGATGCGCTCAGTGACATGACCAGCGCAGGCGCTCTGTCGCGCAAGGATGCCGGCCGAAGCAAGAACATGTTCGCGCTCGGATTGCTGTCCTGGATGTACTCGCGTCCCACCGAGGGGACGATCAATTTCGTGCGGCAGAAGTTCGCGAATAAGCCTGACATTGCCGAAGCGAACATCACCGCCTTCAAGGCCGGCTGGAACTTCGGTGAGACCACCGAGGCATTCGCCGTGCACTACGAGATCAAGCCGGCTGCGCTGCCTCAGGGGACGTACCGCAACATCTCGGGCAACATGGCACTGGCCTACGGCCTGATCGCGGCCGGGCGCCGCGCAGAGCTGCCGATCTTCCTCGGCGCGTACCCGATCACACCGGCCTCCGACATCCTGCATGAGCTGAGCAAGCACAAGCGTTTCGACGTACGGACGTTCCAGGCCGAGGACGAGATTGCCGGCATCGGCACCGCCCTGGGCGCCGCGTTCGGCGGTGCACTGGCGATAACCACCTCATCCGGACCGGGAATCGTCCTGAAGGGCGAGGCGATCGGCCTCGCGGTCTCGCTCGAGCTTCCGCTGATCATCTGCGACATCCAGCGCGGCGGCCCGTCGACGGGCCTGCCCACCAAGACGGAACAGTCCGACCTCATGCTGGCGATGTTCGGGCGCAACGGCGAGGCCCCCGTACCTATCGTTGCCCCCCAGTCCCCGGGTGACTGCTTCGACGCGGCGATCGAGGCTGCGCGTATCGCGCTGACCTACCGCACCCCGGTGTTCCTGCTCTCGGACGGATATTTGGCCAACGGCTCCGAGCCGTGGCAGGTGCCCTCGGTCAAGGACCTCCCCGATCTGCGGGTGAACTTCGCCACCGAGCTCAACGGCACCGGCGAGTACGACGGGCAGTTCCTTCCCTACCTGCGCGATCCCGAGACCCTCGCGCGGCCGTGGGCAGTACCGGGAACGCCCGGTCTGGAGCACCGGCTCGGCGGAATCGAGAAGGCTGACAAGACCGGCAACATCAGCTATGACCCCGACAACCACGACTTCATGGTGCGGACCAGGCAGGCGAAGGTCGACGGGATCGCCAGGAGCCTCGCACCGCTGGTGGTCGACGATCCCGACGCAGCAGCCGGTAATCCGGCGAAGGTCCTCGTCCTCGGGTGGGGTTCGACATACGGGCCGATCGGCGCGGCCTGCCGTCAGGTGCGCGCATCCGGCGGCTCCGTCGCCCAGGTCCACCTTCGCCACCTCAACCCCTTTCCCAACGATCTCGGTGCGGTGCTTTCGCGATATCAGAAGGTCGTGATCCCCGAGATGAACCTCGGTCAGCTCGCGATGCTGATCCGGGCCCGGTACCTCATCGACGTCATGAGCGTGACCCAGGTGCGCGGGCTACCGTTCAAGGCGGCCGAGCTCGCCGAAATGCTGCAAGGAGTGATCGATCATGGCTGAGCCAGGCGCCATCGGGGCCGGCCCCGGTCTCGGGTTGAAGGCCAAGGACTTCAAGACCGACCAAGAAGTCCGCTGGTGCCCGGGCTGCGGTGACTACGCGATCCTCGCCGCGGTGCAGGGCTTCATGCCAGAGCTGGGCGTGGCCCGCGAGAACATCGTCTTCGTCTCCGGAATCGGCTGCTCCAGCCGCTTCCCGTACTACATGAACACCTACGGGATGCATTCGATCCACGGGCGCGCACCGGCAATCGCCACCGGCCTGTCCGCGTCGCGCCCGGATCTCTCGGTGTGGGTGGTTACCGGCGACGGCGATGCCTTATCCATTGGCGGCAACCACCTGATCCACGCGCTGCGGCGCAACGTCAACTTGAAGATCTTGCTGTTCAACAACCGCATCTACGGGCTCACGAAGGGGCAATACTCGCCCACCTCCGAGCTTGGCAAGATCACCAAGTCCACTCCGATGGGCTCCCTGGACCACCCGTTCAACCCCGTGTCCATCGCAATCGGGGCCGAGGCAAGCTTTGTCGCCCGCACGCTCGACTCCGATCGCAAACACCTCACCTCGGTGCTGCGCGCCGCCGCTGCGCACCCCGGCACCGCCCTGGTCGAGATCTACCAGAACTGCAACATCTTCAACGATGGCGCCTTTGACCTGCTGAAGGAACCTGATACCCGCGACGACTGGACCATCCCCATGGAGCACGGCCAGCCGCTGCGCTTCGGCACGCCGGGCGCGAACGGAATCGGGTCCAAAGCCGTGATCCGCCGCACCGACGGGAGCCTGGCCATCGCCGACACCGACGCCGAGCAGCTCGCCGACGACGACCCCCGCATCGTGATCCACGACGCGCTCGCGGCGGACCCGTCCTACGCCTTCGCGATCTCGCGGCTGTCCTCGCTGGACAGCAGGTACTCCCCCATGGGCGTCTTCCGGAGTGTCGAGCGGCCGACGTATGACGCGATGATGGCCCAGCAACTCGAACTTGCAGCGGCCAAGGCGCCCGGCGATGACGACGCGCTCGATGCGTTGCTTCGAGGTGCTGACACCTGGTCGGTCGCCTGATCGCGATGGGCGATGAGGCGGACACCCGGCGCGGGTTGATCTACGGCGCGTGCGCCTACCTGTTGTGGGGGCTCTTCCCGCTCTACTGGCCCTTGCTGAAGCCGGCCGGGACCATCGAGGTCCTCGCCGAACGGATGGCGTGGTCGCTGGTCGTCGTCGCGATCATCCTTCGGGTCACCGGCGGGTTCGGCGGCGTGCTGAAGATCTTTGCTGACCGCCGTCGGTGCCTGCTGCTATGCGCCGCGGCGGTCGCAGTGACGATCAACTGGGGCACTTACATCTGGGGCGTGAACACCCATCATGTGGTCGAGACGAGCCTCGGTTACTTCATCAATCCCCTCTTCACGATCTTGCTGGGGGTCTTCGTCCTCGGTGAACGTCTACGCCCGATGCAGTGGATCGCCGTCGGCGTGGGCGGAACTGCCGTCGCGGTGATCGCTGTCGATTACGGCAGACCGCCCTGGATCGCGCTCACCCTGGCCACCTCCTTCGGGTTGTACGGCTTCCTGAAGAAGCGCGCCGATGTCGGTGCCGTCGATTCCCTTGCCGTCGAGACGAGCGCGATGTTCATCCCCGCGCTCATCGCCATCACGGTCATCGGGGTGCAGGGCAATCTGGCGTTCGGGCGCCACGGTGCCGGCAACGCGCTGCTGCTCGCGGGCACCGGGCTGATTACCGTCGTGCCCCTGCTCTTCTTCGCGGCGGGCACCCGGCGATTGCCGCTGAGCGTGCTCGGGTTGCTGCAATACCTAGCACCGGTCTTGCAATTCGGGGTGGGGGTAGGAGTCCGGCACGAATCCACACCGGCCGCTGAGTTGGTTGGCTTCGCCTTGGTCTGGCTGGCTTTGGTGATCCTCGCCGTCGACGGCGTCCGCGCGCCGCGTGGTGCGGTCGCTGCCCGGGCCGCCGAATCCGCGGCCGTCTGATCAGCGACCATCTGATCAGCGCAGCTAGTGCCTTCGATGAGTACCTCTAGCCCATCGCCCGCTCCGGAACCGGACCTCTTGGTGCTCGGCGCGATCGCGCTCGGCGGCGGCGTGGGGTCGGCACTGCGTTACGCGCTCGCCCAGGCTGTTCATCGCAACGCCGGCGGATTCGGTGTCGCCACCCTCGTCACGAACCTCGTCGGATCGCTGCTTCTCGGTGCCCTGATCGTGGCCGTCACCGAGATCTGGCGACCGCACCGCCTGTTGCGCCCACTGCTCGGTACCGGCCTGCTCGGCGGTTTCACGACCTTCTCGACGTTCGCGATCGAGGCGCGAGGGATGGGCGCGGATGTCGCTGCCGCCTACATCGTCGCATCCGTCCTTGGCGGCGTCTGTGCCGCAGCGCTGGGCATGCGGATGGTTCGACTGCTGACGCCGCCCCGATGGCGCACGCCGGACCACCATTCCGACGTCGACTTGCTCGACCCGGACCTGCCATGACTGTCTTGCTCGTCCTCGCCGGTGGCGCAGTGGGCGCGGTGATGCGCTACGTCACCGATCGTTGGATACAGGCTCGCCACGGCCTGCGGTTCCCCTTAGGCACGCTCGTGGTCAACCTTGCCGGTTGCCTGATCATCGGCGTCATATCCGGTGGGGTGGCAAAGGCAGGCTGGGCACACGGCATCCAGTCCCTGGTGGGCACGGGATTCTGCGGGGGCCTCACGACGTTCTCGGCGTTCTCCGTCGAAGCCGTCGATCTGGTGAACGCGCGCCTGAGCGGGCGCGCGGTGTTCTACGTCCTCGTCAGCGTCGCCGGCGGGATCGGGCTAGCCGTGCTCGGTTGGTCCGTGGCGTAGGACGCGCCGTGAACCTGCCGGTGTGAACTATCGGCGCACGGCGCGGGAGCCTCGTGCTGCCGGGGGCCGCTTTCGGATCGCCGCGGGCACGATATGTGCGATGTGCCGCGCTCGATTTCGGAAATCAGCTGGCGTCGATCGACACCCGAGAGCCGGATACGGTGAGTCCGGCGTCGTCGGCCACGGCGCGCTTGATCACACCCAGGGCAATCGGCCCGAGTTCGTAGTGATGTAGCGCAGTGCCGACGAACCCGATCGACCGGCCGTCCAGTTCGATCGCCGTCCCTGTCTCGGGCAGTGCGTCAGAATCTCCGGACAGGTGCAACAGGACCAGGCGACGCGGCGGCTTGCCGAGGTTCTGCACGCGGGCCACGGTCTCCTGACCGCGGTAGCAACCCTTGTTGAGGTGGACCGCTTGGCCAATCCATCCCACTTCGTGCGGGATCGTTCGGTGGTCGGTCTCAAAGCGCAGGCGAGGACGGCGCGCCTGTACCCGCATCGCTTCGTAGGCCCACATCCCGGCAGCATCGGCTCCGCAGGCCTTGAGGCGCTCGATCATCGACGGCACCGCCTCGCGAGCCACGATCAGGTCGGCGGCATCCTCGCCCGGCCATGACATCCGCCGGACGAACCCGCCGTCGTCGGGGTGCGACAACGCCTGGCTCGTCTGCGGCACCGGTAGGCCGGCACCAGCCAGGACATCGGGGGTTGCCGGCCCCACGAGCGAAATGACCGCCCAGTCCGCGGATGCGTCAGCGGGCTCGACGCGCTTGAGGAACCGCATCATCTCCAGGTAGCCGACAACTGTCGAACTCGTTGCCGGTTCGCTGTCTATCCAGACGGTCGCGCCCAACTCGGTCACCTGCCAGTGCTGCTCGACGTGCCCATGGGGCGAGAGAACGAGCGACTCGGTGCTCTCGCCGTCGCGAAGCGCCGCGACGTGCTGCGAGCAGATCGAGTGCAACCAGGGCAGGCGATCCTCGCCCGCTACGACCAGGATGTCGCGATTGCTGCGGTCGACGACACCCGCACCGCGCGCCATGGATCGTTGCTCACGCAGCGGGTCGCCGAAATGCCACGCGACGGCGTGGTCGACCCCGTCGTGATGTACTGCGCCGTCCAAATGTGTGGTCATCATCTGTTCATCGCTCTCGCGCGGGGTTTTGTTCCGCGGCCGAGCATTCCTGGCACAGGCCGAAGGCGGTGAAGTGCGATCTGTCGAGCGCGAATCCCCGCTCGGCCGCCAATCGCTCGGCGAGCGCGTCGACCAGGTCGGCCGGGGCGTCGAGCACGCTGCCACAGGTATGGCACACGACGTGCACGTGATCGTCGCCGGCTGGGCGGTATGCCGGCGCACCATGCCCGAGGTGCGCGTGCCTGATCAGCCCGAGGGATTCCAGGAGCTCCAAGGTCCGGTAGATCGTTGTCAGATCGACGTCGGCGACGGCCTCGCTGATCTGTTCCGGCGTCGCGTGACCCAGGCGCGCGACGGCGTCGAGCACCTGCTCACGCTGTGCCGTAACGCGCAGTCCCCGCGTTCGCAACGCCGTCGCGAGATCTGCCGGAGCGCTGAGGTGATGATCGGCCATAGTCCTTCATCGTAGGTAGCCTGAGCCGGTGACGGTGCAGTTGCTCGCGATTCTGGGCGAGGGGCTCCTAGATCCAGCGAAATCCGTCGTATTCGCCGACGATGCGGGACTCACGCGCGGCGACGGCTGTTTCGAGGGCTGTCGGGTGGTGACCTCCGCTGCCGGTACCACCACCGTGGACAACCTCGACAGGCACCTCGCCCGTCTGGCGCGCTCGGCGGCGGCCATGGAACTGGACTTCGACGCAGCGCAGTGGCGCGCGCTGATCGCCGCTGCGTGTGCGGCGTGGCGCCGGCCGGGTGAGGCCGCGATGAAACTCGTACTCACGCGCGGGCGACCGGGGGCCAATCGGGCAACCGGATTGCTCTCTATCGCCCCGCCACCGGCGGACTACCCCCGGCAGCGGCACGAAGGTATGCGTGTGGTGACGCTCTGCGGCGGCACGAGTATTGACGCCTACGCCGAGATGCCGTGGCTGCTCGGGGGTGTGAAGACGCTCTCCTATGCAGTGAACATGGCGGCGCTGCGTGAGGCTGCCCGGCGCGATGCCGATGACGTCATCTTCCTCAGCACCGACGGCTGGGTGCTCGAGTCGCCGGTCAGTTCAGTGGTGTGGGCGCGAGGACGCACGCTGTTCACCACCCCGCCCGGGCCGAGCGGCATCCTCGAGGGTACGACCCAGCGCCTGCTCTTCGACCGCGCCAGTGAGCACGGGTGGCAGACCGATATCGCGGCAGCCCGCCTTGATGATCTCCACGCCGCCGATGTCGTGTGGCTGATCGGCAGCGTGCGTGGCCCGGTGGACGTTGTCGTCCTTGACGGCAGGCACCGCGACCGCGTCCCGACAACCGACGCCGAGATCCGCCGCCTCGCCGGTTTCCCGCCAGCCTGAGGAGCCCCCGCGATTCTTGCCGACCAATTGCGTTGCCGCGTGCGCTCGGACCACGTATTTTGGCGTTACACGAGAGAGGGGGTGGTCCAAAGTTGAATAAGACCTGGACACGTGAGGTGGCTGCCAGCTAGCCGCTGTACCGATGGACCAGCCAGGGCAATGCCCGCGTCGCGCGTGCGGCGGCGAGCACTACCCGGCAGCTACCCGGCCCCCGAGCCGTCGGCCCGTCCAGCCGACCCGCGCAAGCGGCAAGGCTCGGGGGCCGACCCATGTCCGGGAGCGGCCCCGCCGCCGATCGGGGCAGGTGGAGGGCCAGTCAGAGCAGATGAACCAGCCGGTAGATCGGCGCCGAGGTCCGGGTGACCATCCCCTGCTCGCCGAGGATCCACGATCTTCGCGCCGAGCCAGCGCCTGGTTTCGTGGTTGTGCGGGTTGGACCGTGCGGCCTTGATTGCTTCACCGCGATCGAGGCCGACAGCCTCATAGACCGCCGGGTTGATCAGCGCGTGCACCACGACGCTGCCACCACTGCGGTGACCGTGTTGTTCACCAGGCGGGCTACGGGTCCAGATCGCCGAGTGACCCGCGCGACCTCTTCGCGCGCGAAGCGCACGTGCCTGGCTTCCTGACGACGTGGATGCGGTAGGCCGGCGGGCGGTAGGTCGGGCACTGCATCTGCTCGATCGCCTTGGCAAACATGATGATGTGCCGAGTCTCGTCGCCGATCTCGGTCAGGGCGTAGTGGGTGTGCGCGCCTTGCGGATCCTGGTGATATGCGTACCGGGCCAGCATCTGCACCAGAATGATCTCGAACCAGAGCCCGGTGCCGGCGATGCTGGCCAGCTCGTGCTCGGACAGCGCGATGCGTTGTTGCTCGCTCATCCGGCTCCACAACTCCGTCCCGAACAGGGAGACGCGCTCGAGCGGCATATAGGCCATACCCTCCTCGACCGCAGCGTCCCAGTCGATGTCGAGCAGTGGGTCATAGGAGTTCTTGGCCGAGGACGCCAACAGCCTGGTCGCAGTCCTGGCCCGGTCACCGCCCGCCGCCCGGTCACCGCCCGCCGCCCGGTCACCGCCCGCCCCCCGGTCACCGCCCGCCCCCCGGATGTCCGGTTCGCCCGATAGGCTCGGTCTATGTCCGACCAGGTCCGCGACGGCCGGTCCACGAGATGGGACCCACATCGTCAGCAACGCCGTCTCGCGATCATCAATGCCGCGATCGGCGCAATCGAGGCCCATGGACCGCACGCCCTTACCGGTCAGATCGCCGAGATGGCAGGGGTCCCACGCACGCACGTGTACCGACACTTCGAAGGCAAGCAGGCCCTCGACTTCGCAGTTGCTCGCCACGTCGCCGGGCAGATCGGGCGCCAGATCCGGGCCGGACTCGCGACGAAGGGTTCCGCCAGGGACATAATCAGTGCCGCAATCAGCGAGCACCTCGGCTGGATCGAGGCTCACCCGAACCTGTACCGGTTTCTCGCCCAGCACGCCTACGCGGTCAACGCCACCGGTTCACCCGCCGTCGATGACGCCAAGGCCGCCTTCGCCACCGAGCTCACCGCCCTGCTCGAGCGCTACATGAAATACTTCGAGATCGACACCTCACCGGCGGAGCGGGTCATCGTCGGGGTCGTCGGCATGGTCGACGCGACGGCGGCGTGGTGGCTGGAACATCGCGATCTCCCCCGCGCCCTGCTCACCTCGGCCCTGACCGAACAGGTGTGGGTAATTCTCGATCACACCGCGCGCCCGCTCGGACTTGTCCTGGATCCCGATGCGCCGCTGCCGGGCGCCTGACCAGCCGACCTTGTTACTCCCGCCGAAGCCGCGCACTCAGGTGCGGCGAGTACGGCTGGCCGCCGGGCGCCAGATCACTCGCGTAGACCAAGTCGTCGCCGACCAACGCATACAGCCGGCGCTCACCGGAAACCACTTTCGCGGTGGGGGCGGGTACCGCGACAGTCGTTGCTAGCTCCCATCGCAGGTCGCCAGCCGTGCCGGTGAACATCAAGGCCTGCCCGGTGTTGGACGCGAGCACGACCTCGATGTCATCGCTGCCCGCGCCCAGACGCCAGAACCCAGATTCTCGCCAGGCTTGGCGCAGCAGCGAGCCATCCGGGTTCAACAGCCAGGAACGGGATTCGTAGGCCAGGAATGCCCGACCGTCATGACCGAAGCTGATCTGCTGGCCGAAGCTGAAACGCGCCTGGCTCGAGGCGACGACGCCCGACCCGCCTCCTCGCCAGACGCCGACGAGCGGCAGCAACGCGAGCAGGCTGTCGTGGATCGGCGGCCCGCTCCGCAGGTCTACGGTGTCGGGCGCAGGCGGATCACCGGTCACGGATCGCTACCGCGGCTACCGCTGCGCGGCGAAGAGTCTGGCGGCGACGTGCAACGACAGCACCCCCATCCCCACCAGGGTCAGGATCAGGACGACGAGGTATCCGGCTTCCATGCCAGGCAGGATATCGGGATGGGCTCTGAAACGGTGCGAAGACTGATCGTGAAGTGCACGGCCGGTGTGGCGGAGCCGGAGCGCTGCGCACAAGCGTTCACGGTGGCCGCCACGGCGCTCGCGGCCGGTGCGAAGGTCTCGCTCTGGTTGACGGGCGAGGCGGTATGGCTCGCCGTCCCCGGCCGGGCCGAGGAGTTCGACCTGCCGCACTCGGCACCGTTGGCCGAGCTACGCGATGCCGTGCTGGCCGGCGGCCGCCTGACGGTCTGTACCCAGTGCGCCGCCCGGCGAGACCTCACCCAGGGCGACCTCGCTGACGGCACCGTGATCGCCGGAGCCGCATCATTCGTCGATGAGGTGCTGCGCGGTAACGCCCAGGCGCTGGTCTACTGAGGCGATCCGTCCCCGCTGGTGCTCACGCAGTCTTTCGACCGAGCACCAGCGGGAAACGCCGTCACTGCAGTGTCAGCGACGCCTCGACGAGGCCGGGCTCGGGGGCGGTGACCGGCCTGCGCGCGGATCCGTCCTTGTGCAACACGGACAGGGTCCAGTCACCGGGCGCGGCAAAGAACCGGAAGTCCCCGGTCGCCGACGTGACGACCTCGGCGGTGAACTCCCCCGTCGAGTCGAGCAGCCGCACGTAGGCGCCGGGGACCGGCGCGTCACCGGCCGAGACGACGCCGTAGATCACGGTCTCCTTCGTCACATCCACACCGGGCGGGAGGATCGGGGACTGGGCAGGTGCGCCACACATGCTCAGACGTCCTTCTCGATCGGCACACCGACGAGCGAGCCGTATTCGGTCCACGAACCGTCGTAGTTCTTGACGTTCGGGTGGCCGAGCAGCTCGTGCAGTGCGAACCAAGTGTGGCTGGAACGCTCGCCGATGCGGCAGTAGGCGATCGTGTCGCGGGTGTCGTCCAAGCCCACCTCGGCGTAGAGCCTCGTCAGTTCCTCGTCCGACTTGAACGTGCCGTCCTCGTTGGCCGCCTTGCTCCACGGTACGTTCAGGGCCGTCGGAATGTGCCCGCCGCGCTGGGACTGCTCCTGCGGCAGGTGCGCCGGGGCGAGCAAGCGCCCGGAGAACTCATCCGGCGAGCGCACATCGATCAGGTTGAGCTTGCCGATCGCGTCGACGGCCTCATCACGGAAGGCGCGGATCGACAGATCCTGGTCCTTGGCGGTGTAGGACGCCGGGGTGCGGGTGACGGTGTCCTTGGACAGCTCGCGCCCGTCAAGCTCCCACTTCTTGCGACCGCCGTCGAGCAGCTTCACGCTATCGTGGCCGTAGAGCTTGAAGTACCAGTAGGCGTAAGCGGCGAACCAGTTGTTGTTGCCGCCGTAAAGCACGACGGTGTCACCGTTGCTGATGCCTTTGGCCGAGAGCAACTTCTCGAATTGCTCCTTGCTGACGAAGTCGCGACGGACCTGGTCCTGCAGCTCGGTCTTCCAGTCGAGCTTCACGGCGCCTTCGATGTGGCCACCGTCGTAGGCCGAGGTGTCCTCGTCCACCTCGACGAAGACGACACGGTCGGTCTTCAAATTTTCCTCGGCCCAGTCGGCCGATACAAGCACGTCTGCACGGCTCATGATTGTCTCCTCGTTGCACGAATCGATTGGGGAAGGCGAAGCGGGGCCATCGATTGACGGCCTTGACACCGGGAAGCGCCGGGGGGCGCAAAGCCCCGTGGCTACCCGGTCAGCGCATCCGACACAGGCAGCTGCCCACACGGCACAGGTCGACCGTGCGGCGGGAGGTGAGCGCAACGCTCACAGCGCAGAGCGCGATGCCCATGCCCGACAGCCTAACGCAGCCGTTCTAGTTGCCGGTGCTCACCGGGTGAACACCACATTCTCGGCCGATCCGGAGACCGCCAGCCCGGCGCTGAGCGGCGTCAGCTGGTCCACCCGCAGGCCATACGGAAGCAGGGGAAGCCAGATCGGCACGTTCAAGCTCGGCAAGAGCTGGGCGAGCACCAGGCTGGGCAAACTGATCCCGGCGACGGACACGCCACGCACCCGCAGCCAGACGGCACCGTCGGTGACCGTCAGAACGGCGGTTCCGCTGACCCGCGCGAGCTGGCTGATGCCGGGCACCGGAAGCGATGCCGAGGCGAGAAGGCGCTCGCGCTCGTAGGTCAGGGCGAGCCCTGGGATGCGGCTCGCGCGGGCGATCTCGCCGTATGGCAGGACGATGCGCCCGTCGACCCGGTCGCAGCGCAGCTGCGTGGTTCGACCGCCGAGCAACTCCCGTAGCGGCAGCATGGCGTTGACCAGATGCGCCTCGAGTGTCGCGCCGGCCATCTGCCCGATGCGCAGCCCGCCGCCGGACACCTCCACGGCGCCGTATCGACCACGCAGCGCCTGGGTGAGAAACGGGATGCCATGGATGCGGACGGACGGCCGGTGTCCGAACGGCTCGGCGAGGTATTCCGACGCCTTGCGCTCGGCCAGCGACGCGCAGACGCGGTCTGCCAGCGCAATCGCCAGCGCCAGCGCCAGCGCGAAGACAAGGACTATCACCACAGCGCTCATCCGGACCCGTCCGCCGTCAGGAGCGAATGGCCAGGCACAGCAAGAACGCGATCGGCGCGATCAGGCTGAGCGGGAGCAGCGCGCTGAGGACCGGCCGGGCGCGCAGGGCGAGGCCGCCGGCCGGCGGTGAGGCGAACTCGACGAAGGCGACCGCGACCGCGAGCAGGCCGACCAGTGCTCCTAGTGCGGCACCGATGAACGCGCCGCGGGCACCGTGGAACTGGGCGCCCCCGGTGATTGCGAGATGACCCACCGATCCCCCCAGGCCCGCCGCCGCCACCACCGCAAGCAGGCCACGGCCGATTGCGGCATCGAACCGAGGCGCGGGCATGATCATGTCGACGAGGTAGCCGACGATCAGGGCGCCCGCCGCGGCCTCGGTAACACCGGCGACGACGTGGGCGCCGGCCGACGACGGCGCGAATTCGTGCCGCAGCTGGAGCAGGGCAGGCACGGCGGTCACGGCGGCGACCAGCATCGCCACGCCGGACAGGGACTCCACGATGCGTACCCGGGCCGCTCCACGGCTGAGCTGGTGGACGAACATCAACGGAATCGCCAGCGCGAACACGGCGAGCAACGTCTCCAGGCGGCTGTGCGGCCAGATCGAGACGGCCAGGTCCGACCCGGCCGCCGCACCGGCTGCGACGAACAGGCCACCGATCCGTCCGGGCATGCTCGTTGCGAATATCCACGCCACTGCCAGCAGTGCCTGCACCACAGCGACCGCGATGAGTAGCGCGAGGGCTCCTGCCCTCGCCGCGAAGACAAGTCCGACCCCGACCACCAGAACGACGGCGAGGCTGCCCAGCAGATTGAGCTCCACCTCGGGTTCCGGAGCCTCCTCAGTCACGCACGCCATCGTCCCAGACGGCACCGGACCCCACGACCGACCGCATCCAGCCGCTGATCCTGGCGAGCAGCTGCGCGGTGGTGGCCGTCTCCGCGTGACCCATGCCGGTCTCGATCCACACGTTCGCCAGGGGCGCCGCTGCGGCGAGGGCCTCCGGATGCGTGAGTGGAAAGTAGCGGTCAACGTCGCCGTGCACGATGAGCAAGGGTCGAGGAGCGATGGCGCCAACCACCTCAGCCGGCGCCTCGGGCACATCCGCCCAGCCGGCGCCGGAAAGACGGGTGCGGCGCAGGACCCGACAGGTCAACCGCCCACTGCGGGTCTCGCACAGCCAATGCACCACCCGCATGGAACGGGTACCCCGCTCGAACCACGTACCGGGTGAACTCACGCTGACCACGGCATCGGCGTCGCCACCGAGGCCGGCGTACCGCAGCACGACGGACCCTCCCATCGACCAGCCGAGCACTGCGACCCGCTGGTAGCCCTGTGCCCGCAGCCACGCCACGGCTGCCTCGACGTCGCGAATCTCCAGGTCCCCTGCCGTGCTCACCCCGCTCGAACGCCCATGGCCACGCATGTCGATGGCGAGGACCGACAGCCCGTCGGCGTGGAACTGCTGCGAGATCCGGCGCACCGCGCTGGTTCGCGACGAACCCGTGAAGCCGTGCACCACGACCAGAGCGAGCTCTCGCTGGTGCGTGCCGTAATGCAGTGCCGACAGGCGAACCCCGTCGGTGGTGGTGAGAGCAGCGATGACGGGTCCGGGCACACCAGGTATTCTTGCCGAGTCCGTCGATCACCTTCAGTTTCGGGCAGCGCCGCCCACCCGGGTAATGGCAGTGACGCCGTCTCCCGCCCAGACATCGTTCGAATCTCTGCTCGGAGGCGCGCGTGGACCTCGTGCTACTCACCGCGGCTAGCCAGCCGACCACCGAAGTGCTGCCCGGGCTGGGCTTGCTGGCCCACCGGGTCAGCGTCCTGCCGCTCGATGCGGCGAAGTTGGTAGATCGGCCGCTTGGCGATCTGATCCTCGTCGACGCCCGCCGCGACCTCGCCTCGGCGAGATCGTTCACCCGCGTACTGAGCGCGGTCGGCATCCAGGTCCCGGTCATCGCGGTCTTGACCGAGGGCGGCCTGGTCGCGATGTCGGCCGAATGGACCGTGGACGACATCGTTCTGGACACCGCCGGGCCGGCAGAGCTGGATGCTCGGCTGCGCCTGGCCGTGGAGCGGCGCGCGGCGGCCTCGGATGCGACCCCGGATCATGTCGACATCGGTGATCTCACCATCGACGAGACGACGTACACGGCCCGCCTGTCCGGCGCCGCGCTCGATCTGACGTACAAGGAGTTCGAGCTGCTCAAGTTCCTCGCTCAGCATCCGGGGCGCGTGTTCACGCGCTCGCACCTGGTGCAGGAGGTGTGGGGCTACGACTACTTCGGCGGCACCCGCACCGTCGACGTGCACGTGCGGCGGTTGCGGGCGAAACTCGGCCCGGAGCACGAGGCGATGATCGGAACGGTACGCAACGTCGGTTACAAATTCGTCCGCCCCTTCACCGAGGGCTCGCGCCGCGGTTCCGACGAAACGCACTCGCTCGACGTCGCGACCTGACGGCGGCTCCGGGCGCACCGGCTCGATACGGTGCGCTGATGGCACTCGTCATCGCCCGACCCGACCTGCTCGACGGCCCCACTCGCGCCGAGGTCCTTACTCTGGTCAAGGCAATCGAGACGCGCGACGGCGAACCACCGTTGTCGGACGAAGCGCTGGTTCGGCTTACCTCCGAGGCCGTCGGACATCTGGTTGCCCGCGACGGCAGCGATCTGGTGGGGTACGCGCAGCTCGACGACGGGTCCGCCGAGATCGCCGCGGACGGCTCGACGGCCCTCGCCCTGCTCGCAGCGGTCGAAACGGGCGGCACCACCCGGTTGTTCTGGTCCCACGGACGGCGCAGTCCGATGGCCGAGATTCTCGCCCGACGGGGCTACGAGCAGGTCCGGGTCCTGCATCAGCTGCGGCTCACGCTCGCGGGGGACCTGCCCTCGGCGTCGCTGGCCGAGGGCGTGCGCGTACGCGCGTTCGTGCCCGGGCGCGACGAGCAGGCGTGGCTCAGCGTGAACGCCGCCGCCTTCGCCGAGCACCCGGAACAAGGTCGCTGGACGCTCGCCGACCTCCACGCTCGCGAGGCCGAGCCATGGTTCGACCCGAGCGGCTTCCTGCTCGCCGAACGCGACGGCCGCCTAAGTGGATTCCACTGGACGAAGGTGCACGGCCGCGACCTCGGCGAGGTCTACGTCCTCGGCGTCGACCCTGCTGCGCAAGGGTTGGGCCTGGGTAAGTCACTTCTCGTTCTTGGACTCGCCCGCCTGGCCGAGGCAGGCTGCGCCCAGGTGCTTCTGTACGTCGACGACGACAACACCTCGGCAATGCGCCTGTACGAGAACGTCGGATTCCGCAGCTACGACCTGGACATCCAGTGGCGCCGCGGCGCAACGGACGCGCCGGCCTAGTTCAGCTGCGTGTCACCTAGATCACGGCCGTTTGTTACCAAACGAAACTTCGTCATTCACCGGCCGTTCACCTTGGCCACCCCGGATCGCTACTTGTCCCTCTTAGCGTCCGGATAGACAAAGCGTCGTATACGAAGGGAATCATTGTGAAGCTGTATCGAGCGGGCGTAATCGCCGGGCTCATCGCAGGGGCAGTCGTGCTTGCCGCCTGCAGCTCCAGCAAGAGCAGCAACACCGCCACGTCCGGTGCGACGACCGGCGCCACTCCCGCAAGCACAGGTGCTCCCACCTGTTCCTCCGGCAAGTTGAACGCCCAGGGATCCACCGCGCAGACGAACGCGATCAATGCGTGGATCAGGGCCTACCAGACGGCGTGCCCTGGGGCGACGATCAACTACAACCCGACCGGCTCCGGCGCAGGAGTGACGGGTTTCATCGCCAACCAGAACGATTTCGTCGGTTCGGACTCGGCCCTGAGCCCAAGCAAGGGCGAGTACGCGAAGGCGCAGACCCGGTGCGGCAGCGCGCCCATGGACCTGCCCATGGTTGTCGGCCCGATCGCCATTGCCTACAAGCTCGCCGGTGTCGACAAGCTGATCCTCAACGGGTCGGTCACGGCGCAGATCTTCCTCGGCAAGATCACCAAATGGAATGACTCGGCCATCGCGGCGCTCAACCCCGGCGTGACCCTGCCGGCGACGACGATCTCCGTAATCTTCCGCTCGGACTCATCGGGAACTACGCAGAACTTCGAGAACTACCTCAAGGCCACCGCGCCCGCCGTCTTCACCTCGACACCGGACAAGGATTCGTCCAAGGCGGGATTTGCCGGCCAGGGTAAGGCCAAGTCCCAGGGGGTGTCCGCGGCGATCGCCAGCACCGAGGGTGCGATCGGCTACGACGAGTTTTCCTTCGCCGTCGCCAGTGGCCTGCAGACCGCACAGATCGACAACGGTGGCGGCCCGGTGACCCTGTCGAAGGACTCGGCAAGCGCCGCCGCGCTGGCAGCCAAGGTCGCCAGTAGCGGCCCCGGCGACCTGAGCCTGAAGATCAACTACGCGGAGAAGACCCCGGGCGCGTACCCGATCATCCTGGTCACCTACGAGATCGTCTGCACGAAGTACAGCAGTTCTACTACGGGGTCGTTCGTGAAGAACTTCCTCACCTACACGGCAACCGGTGGCCAGGCTGCCCTCCCCGGCTTGGGTTACGCACCGTTGCCCCCCGCGCTGCAGAGTCAAGTGGAAAGCTCGATCGCCACGATCAGCTGACACTGTGTAATCGAGATGGGTCCGCAAGTGACCCGTCGGGTGGCAGGGCGCACGAGTTTGCGCCCTGCAGCCCGGCGGGCTTACCTGTCCCGCAACGCAGGCCGCGCACATGACACACTCCACACCGGCGCCCGCGTGCACGACCGTTTTCTGGAAGGGCGCTGCTCTTCCGTCGCCATCCATCGGGGGGGAATCCGCAATGGCACCTGATGGGCCGGCCGGCACTGATGGCATTCGTGGCGCTGAAGGCCTCGACGCTCCCGAGGCCCTCGTGGTCGGTTCGGCACAGCCACTCGCAATCGGTTCGGCACAGGATTCCCCGCCTGTCTTCGGGGCGGGCTCGTCGGCGCTCGGCACCCCCAAAGGCAGGGTCCGGATAGGCGATCGCATCTTCTCCGGCATGACGACCGGCGCCTCTGCATTCGTGGTCGCCCTCGTCGTCCTCGTCGCGGTGTTCCTACTGATCAAGTCGATCCCGTCGATCGCTGCGGACAAGGTCAACTTCCTCACCTCGATCCAGTGGGACACAACGCCCGGCCATCTGCGCTTCGGTGTGGCCCCATTGCTCTACACGACGGTGATGATCTCGCTCGTAGCGTTGGTGCTCGCGGTTCCGATCGCCATCGGCATCGCACTGTTCATCACCCAGTACTCGCCCAGGCAGCTGGCTCGCCCCGTTGCCTACGTCGTGGACCTCCTCGCGGCCATCCCCTCGATCATCTACGGCATCTGGGGTTTCAGCGTTCTGGCGCCCCGATTGGAGGGCGTGCAGCGCGCGCTCTATCACCTCGGCGGTTTCCCGCTCTTCAAGGACAAGACAGTGCTCCGCGGCAGCCTGTTCGACGGTGGCGTCGTCCTCGCCGTCATGATCCTGCCGATCATCACCGCTATCAGTCGCGACGTCTTCGAGCGCACTCCCCGGGCGAACAAGGAGGCGGCCTTGGCCCTGGGCGCCACCAAGTGGGAGATGATCCGGCTGACCGTGCTCCCCTACGGCCGCGCGGGTGTGACCAGCGGTGCCATGCTCGGCCTCGGTCGCGCGCTCGGCGAGACGATCGCCGTCCTGCTGATCCTGTCGAAGGTCAGTCACTTTTCCGTGTCGCTGTTCAGCGGCGGTGAGACCATCGCGTCCAAGATCGCCGGCAACTCAGCGGAGTTCAACACTCCCTCCTCAACCGGCGCCTACATCGCGGCTGGGCTCGTGCTGTTCATCCTGACGTTCCTGGTCAACGCGGCGGCTCGATGGATCGTCAACCGGCGGAAGGACTTCGCATGAGCAGTGCGACGCTGACCAGAACTCCGGCCCCCTCCCCGTTCCCCAGGATCGCCGGCATTCGCAAGGTCAAGAACAATGTCGCGGCCGCATTCGTCGTGGGCTCGTTCGGCGTGGCCCTGATCCCGCTGGTCTGGCTGCTGTGGACCGTGATCGGCAAGGGCTATCACGTCATCACCGCCGGCGGCTGGTGGACCGGCACGCAACGAAACAAGACATTTAGTGACCCCGGCGGCGGGGCGCTGCACGCGATCGTGGGAACCCTGGAACAGGTCGCGCTGTGTGCCGTCATCTCGGTACCCATCGCGATCCTGGTTGGCATCTACCTGGTCGAATATGGTCGGGGTCTGTTCGCCCGGGCAACGACCTTCATGGTCGACATCCTCACCGGGATCCCGTCGATCGTCGCCGCCCTGTTCATCTACGCGGTGTTCATCGCGTCTTTCGGGGTCATCGGCTCCGGCTGGCTCGTGTCATTTGCCCTGGTGATCCTCATGATCCCCGTGATCGTGCGGACGACCGAGGAGATGCTCAAGCTCGTACCGAATGAACTGCGTGAAGCGTCCTACGCGCTCGGCGTACCCAAATGGAAGACGATCGTCAAGGTCGTCGTCCCGACCGCGTTCACCGGGATCATCACCGGGGTGGTCCTCGGCATTGCCCGCGTCGCCGGCGAGACAGCCCCCCTGCTGATCCTCGTCGGCTACTCGTCGGACATGAACACGAACCTGTTTTCCGGGCCCCAGGGCACGTTGCCAGGTTTGATCTATGACCAGTTCACCAACCTGAACCACGCAACGGGGGGTTCTGCTTACCACCTGGACGCCAACGGCAACCGGGTCGCCGGCGCGATCGCCAACTTCGACCCGGCCCGGATGTGGGGGGCGGCACTGACCTTGATCGTCATCGTCTTCTTGCTGAATCTGATCGCCCGCTTCGTCGGCCGGTTCAGCAAAGTCGCCGAATAACCGCTTCACCAGCAGGAGGACGAATACCCATGGCCAAGCGAATCGACGCCAAGGACCTCAACATTTACTACGGCAAGTTCCTCGCCGTCAGCGACGTGAACCTGACGATCGCGCCACGAAGCGTAACCGCGTTCATCGGCCCGTCCGGCTGCGGCAAATCGACCGTGTTGCGCACCCTCAACCGGATGCACGAGGTCATCGCCGGCGCGCACGTCGATGGTCAGGTCCTCCTCGACGGCGACGACATCTACGACCAGTCCATCGACCCGGTCGACGTCCGGCGCACCATCGGGATGGTCTTCCAGCGCCCCAACCCCTTCCCCACGATGTCGATCTATGACAACGTCGTCGCCGGCCTGAAGCTGCAGAGCGGTCGCATCAAGAAGTCGGAGCTGGACAATGTCGCCGAGAAGTCGCTGCGCTCGGCGAACCTCTGGGAAGAGGTGAAGGACCGGCTCAACAAGCCTGGTGCGGGGTTGTCCGGCGGCCAGCAACAGCGGCTGTGCATCGCGCGAGCTATTGCGGTCGAACCCCAGGTCCTGTTGATGGACGAGCCCTGCTCCGCCCTTGACCCGATCTCTACGCTGGCGATCGAAGACCTCATCCAGCAACTCAAGAACAGCTACACGATCGTCATCGTCACCCACAACATGCAGCAGGCGGCGCGCGTGTCCGAACGGACGGCGTTCTTCAATCTGGCCGGGATCGGCAAGCCCGGCCAGATGGTCGAGATGGACGACACTCAGAAGATCTTTTCCAACCCGACCGAGAAGCGCACCGAGGATTACATCTCCGGCCGATTCGGGTAGGCAATCCATCGACACACACAGGGAGCCGTGCAATGCGGGACATATTTCACGACGAGCTCGATGACATCGGCAAGCGGGTCCTCGAGATGATCAAACTCGCCGCGATCGCGATGGAGAAGGCGACTCAATCACTGCTCGGCGCCAACCTGACCCTCGCCGACGAGGTCGACCGGGGGTATCGGCGGATCGAATCACTCAGCGCCGAGCTGGAGGACCGCGCGTTTCAGCTCATTGCCCAGCAGCAACCCGTGGCCACCGATCTGCGGGTGCTCACCAGCACGATTCACCTGGGCGCCGACCTCGAGCGGATGGGCGGCCTGGCCAACCATGTGGCAAAGATCGCCCGTTTGCGCCATCCGGAGCGTGCCGTGCCACCGGAGGCGCGCGACATCATTTCCCAGATGGGTGAGGTAGCGCGTTCGCTGGTCACCAGGGTCGCCGATGTCGTCGACGGTCGGGACGTCGCCCTCGCCCAGGCGATCGAGACCGAAGACGATTCCATGGACGCCTTGCGCCGCAAGCTCTTCCTGCTGGTCCTGTCCGATAACTGGTCGCGGGGCACCGAGGCGGCCATCGACATGACCCTGGTAGGGCGCTACTACGAGCGCTACGCAGATCACGCGGTATCGGTCGCTCGCCAGACCATCTTCATCGTGACCGGGGAACATCCGCACAAGCAGGCCCTTCGTTGACCCGCTGTCCGGCGGCAGTCTAAACTCTATTGATTTGTGCTCAGTAGAGCGCTGGCGCGCTGGAACGGCTGGTGGCGGCACTGTGTTCGACTATGACGTCGTAGTGATCGGGTCCGGATTCGGGGGAAGCGTCAGCGCGCTTCGCCTGACGGAGAAGGGCTACCGCATCGGCGTGCTCGAGGCCGGCCGCCGCTTTACCGCCGACACCCTGCCCAAGACATCGTGGCGGCTGCGGGACTTCATCTGGGCGCCCCGGCTGGGGATGACCGGAATCCAGCGCATCCATCTCCTCAAGGACTGCCTCATCCTGGCTGGCGCCGGGGTCGGCGGTGGTTCGCTGAACTACGCGAACACGCTGTACGAGCCATTACAGCCCTTCTACGACGATCCCCAGTGGGCGCACATCACCGACTGGCGCGATGAACTCGCCCCGCACTACGCACAGGCGAAGAAGATGCTGGGCGTCGTCACCAGCCCGACGATCACGCCGAGCGACCTCGAGATGCAGCGGCTGGCCGGCCAGTTCGGCAAGCGGGACACCTTCCACATGACACCGGTCGGCGTGTTCTTCGGCCGCGACGGCGAGCTCGAACCCGGCCGGACGGTGCCTGACCCGTACTTCGGCGGGGCCGGCCCTGAGCGGACCGGCTGCATCCAGTGCGGGGAGTGCATGACCGGCTGCCGGCACGGGGCAAAGAACACTCTGACGACCAATTACCTCGCGCTGGCCGAGAAGAACGGCGCCGAAGTGCACCCCCTGACGACCGTGTCGAGCGTGCGGCCGCTGCCCCATGGCGGATACGAGATCGAGACCGAGCGGACGGGCAGGTGGTTCGGGCGCAGCGGCCGCACTTTCACTGCCGAACAGGTCGTCTTCGCCGCGGGAACCTACAACACGCAGAAGTTGCTCCATGAACTCCAGGCCACGACCCTGCCGAAGATCTCGAAACGCCTCGGGTACCTGACGCGCACGAACTCTGAGGCCATCCTGGGCGTGCGGACCCCGAGGCCAAAGTTCGACTACACGTCGGGCATCGCCATCACGTCCTCGTGGCATCCGGACGAGAACACCCACATCGAGCCGGTGCGCTACGGCAAGGGCAGCAATGCGATGGGGATGCTCAACACGTTGCTGACCGACGGGGGCACCCGGAGCAACCGCTGGATGCAATTCTTCCTCGCGATGCTGCGCAACCCGCTCAAGTTGCGACTGCTCATCCCGCGCAAGTGGTCCGAGCGAGTGATCATCCTGCTGGTGATGCAATCGCTGAACAACTCGATCACGGTCCTGCGCAAGCGGGGCCGCTTCGGACGCGCGACCCTCACGTCGACGCAGGGCAGCGGGGAGCCGAACCCGACCTGGATCCCGGTCGCGAATGCCGCCGCACGCCAGCTGGCTGCCAACGTCGGCGGCATGGCAGGTGGCACGTGGGGCGACCTGATGAACATCCCGATGACGGCGCACTTCATCGGCGGGTGCGCGATCGGCGACTCGGCGCAGACCGGCGTCATCGATGCCTACCAGCGGCTGTACGGGTACAGCGGACTGCACGTGGCCGACGGCTCGACCCTCTCGGCGAACCTCGGGGTGAACCCATCGCTGTCGATCACCGCGCAGGCCGAGCGCGCGATGTCGTTGTGGCCGAACAAGGGCGAGGTCGACCAGCGCCCGCCGCTCGGCACTGCCTACCAGCGCGTTGCGGCCGTGTTTCCCGTCCATCCCGCGGTTCCCGAGCATGCCCCGGCAGCGTTGCGACGGGTACCCGACCAGATCGGGCGGCCCGGCACCCGCACCGCGTGATGTCCCTGTAAGGCGTCTTTACACCAATTTGGTCCGCCGAGGCTCTTCATCGTTTAGGATCAGTGGGCCCCAGCCCGCTGGGGTGATCTTCGGCGGTGCCTTCCGGCACCTTCCGCTGCATCGCCCGTTCGGGCCGACGACTTGTTGAGGGGTACTTGCATGCTGCACTTCGGCGCAACTGAGCCGGGCAGGTCCGGCTCGCGCACCACCGGGTCTCGACGGAGCCGCGCACGGATGGGCCGGATCATCGCAGTGACCCTGGTTGGCGCCATCACGGCTGCCGGGCTCGCGATCACCGACGGCCAGGGCGCCAGCGCGGCGAGCCTGCCGAACGCGCAGTCGGTCGGTCGCTTCCTCGACGGCGCTGTCGGCGGCAACCCGATCCAGGGGCTCGCGGATCTCAAGGACGCCCGTGCCACGGCACCTGGCACCCAGTCGCAGCAGAACCCGCTCGACCTCACTCTGCTGAACGCCCTCGACATCCCGTTGGGCCACGCCTTACAGCTCCCACCGCTTGGGGGCATTGTCCTGGGAGCGGCGAACCAGGTAGCGGTGGCGCACCTGGACGGATACTCCTACGGAGCGTCCGGCGCGGTCGCCAACTCCGGTGCGGTCTCGATCGGCGGCAATAACAACGCATTCCCGGCTGATGCCTCCATCGACCTCAATCTCGGCCAGGCCGTGAGCTCGCTCGTCGACCTCAAACTCGGTGTCGGTGCTGTGGCCGCTCTCGCCCAGACTCCGGTCGGCTTCGGCAAGCCCGGCACGACCAATTACGAGATCGCCGGACTGGCCCTGCAGCTCACCTCACCGTTGCTCAAGACGCTGCTCACCACGGTCACGACGGTCACGAACACCTTGTTCGGCCAGCTTCCCGGGCTGCCTGCCCAGTGCGCCACCGCACCCAACCTGGGCAAGCTCCAGATCCTCGGCAACTCGATCACGCTGAACGGCAACACTGGCGCACTGACCATCGACCTCTCGGCGCTGCTCTCTTCGCTCAAGCTGAACCTGAACAACCTGCCGCCCAATACCGACCTGATCAAATACCTGATCGACTACATCTCCACCCCGGCACTGTTGGCCACGGGCCTGGCGAACACGATCACCAGCACGGTTACCGGGCTTACCAGCGGTCTGGCGACATGCCTGTCAGATTTGCCAGCGTTGCAGACCCTTCTCACGACGCTGACCACGGGCCTCAACTCGGTGCTCAACCCGGTCACAACGCTTGTGGGCACCTTGAAGGCCGGTGGGGTGCTTTCGCCTCTCGCCACCGCCCTGAAGAACGTTCTCGACGTTGGCATCAACGTGCAGCCCAACGGCGCGGCGGGGACCTTCACGAGCAAGCTGAAGGCCACCCCGGATCAGGCGACGCCGGTGGTTGCCGGTCAGACGATCGTCCGGGCGATCGAGATCAACCTCCTCGGCCAGACGGCGACCGTGGCGCTGGCGAACGCGGCGGCCGGCCCGAGTACGGGTACGCCACCGGCGACGACGACACCGACCACGACCAACACGAACATCCCCACCGGCGTCCCGGCGGGACAGGCTTCGCCGGGCGGCGGCTCAGGGCAGCTCCCGCTGATCCTGCTTCTGGCTGGCCTGTTGCTGAGCAGTGGCGGCGCGGTCGCCGCGCTCAAGCTGCGGGGCAGGCACTCCGCATAGCGCGGCAGCGCGGTCGGCACTGAGCGCGGCAGCGCGGTCGGCACTGAGCGCGGCAGCGCGGTCGGCACTGAGCGCGGCAGCGCGGTCG